>JANYKZ010000037.1 GCA_025361505.1 Coriobacteriia bacterium | reverse complement strand
CCGCCCGCGACCAGCGCGGTTGCCGCGAGACCGACCACGACGAGCCAGAGCAGCCAGCCCACGAAGGGTATCCAGCCGAGGACCACGACGATCACCCAAAGCGCGAGCGCCTGGATCGCATGGAACCTCACGAACGGCTCGTCCTTGTACGGATCGATCAGCAGAGCGACGAGAGCCACTATGCCGACGATGTAGCCGATGCCCGCGAGGATCTTGCTGTTTTCGCTGGCGGGCGTGTAGCCCCCCATCGGGGCCATCGGCGGAGCCATCGGAGGGGCCGGGGGAGGAGTCATGTCGCTCATACCTGTCTCCTTATCTAGAGTCTTCCACCTGGACCGTTTGTACCCCTCCGAGGGAGCCGCACACCGGCCCTGTGCTAACATTTCCACCGGCGCGACCGGCGCCACGCGGGAGTAGCAGCAGTCGTCGAACAACCCCGCCGGAGGTGAGCACGCCCCACATGCGCCTGAGCCGCACCCTCCGCGCCACCCTCGCCCTCCTCCTCGTCGCGTGTCTTGTCGCGCCCGGAGCGGCCTTCGCGTACTCCAGCAGGGACGTCGCGGCGCACAAGGCGGCCGCTGCCTCCGCGCGCAAGAAGGCGGCTGCCGAACAGGCGAAAGCCAACGCGCTGCTCGCCGACACTCAGAAGCTCGAGGACCAGATCACCACACTCGAGGGTGAGCTGCAGAAGCTCGGGGCCCAGATCGGGACCGCCTCCCAGCGACGCGCCAACCTGGACAGCCAGATCGAGCTCCTCCGTGCGGAGATCAGCGCCAAGCAGGCGAGCATCTCCGACCTCCAGTTCGAATACGACCAACGCTCGGCCGCGCTCGCCTCGCGGGTCGACGCCTACTACCGGACGGGCGACTGGGACTACGTCGAGATGCTGCTCGGTTCCCAGAGCCTCGGCGACCTGATCCAGCGCGTGGAGTTCGTGACGGCGGTCATCCAGGACGACGAGGACGCGGCGACGCAGCTGGAGGACAGCCGGATCGCGCTCGAGCAGGCCAACGCCGAGCTGGCGACGTCGGTCGAGTCGGTCACCGCTAAGCGCGCCGAAGCCCGCGCCGAGGAGCTGGGACTCAAGACGCTCCAGTCGGCCAGTGACAGCAAGCGCGCGGCCGAGCAGGCGGTCCAGAACCAGAAGGCCACGCTGCTCGCCGAGACCAAGAGGAACATCGCGCGCCTGAAGGCCCAAGCTCTGGCCGAGGAACAGGCGTCGGCGCGGATCGCCGCCCTGCTCAAGAACGGCGCGTCCCACGGCAGCGGCAAGTACGCGGGAACCTTCACCTGGCCCACGCCCGGCCACACGCGCGTGTCATCGCCCTTCGGGTGGCGCATGCACCCGATCCTTCACGTCAGGAAGATGCACACGGGGATCGACATCGCAGCCCCCTCGGGGACCACCATCGTCGCCGCGGCTTCCGGTACGGTCATCCACACGTACTCGGTGAGCCAGAGCGGCGGCTACGGCAACTTCACGATCATCGATCACGGCAACGGGCTCGTGACCTGCTACGCGCACCAGAGCAGCATCAGCGTCCGGGTCGGACAGCACGTCAGCAAGGGACAGACGATCGGCGCCGTGGGTTCGACCGGCATGTCGACCGGCGCGCACCTCCACTTCGAGGTCCGCGTGAACGGCAACCCGGTGGACCCGATGAACTACCTGTAGCGCGATCTCGCGAACGTGACGCAGAAGGGCGCCCGCTGCGGGCGCCCTTCGTCATCGTCCATCCGCCATGCCGTCAGCCGTTGTGTTCGGCCATCGCCGCGTCGATGCCACGCTGCAGGACGTCGAGCACGGCCTGCGCCGCGGTCGGCACCGCGCCCTCCAGCCGTTCCAGCTTATCGCCGCGGAGCGGCTCGAGCACGTAGTCCGCCGGGTCCATGCGCCCCGGAGGGCGCCCGATCCCGACGCGCACGCGCAGGTAGTCGTCGCCGACGGAGTCGTGCAGCGAGCGCAGCCCGTTGTGGCCGCCGTGCCCGCCTCCGCTCTTCGCCCGGATGTCGCCCTCGGGAAGGTCGAGATCGTCGTGCACGACCACGACCTCGCCGACGGGCGTCCCGTAGGTCTCGAGCAGGCGCTTGACGGCCTTGCCGGAGACGTTCATGAACGCCTGCGGTTTGGCGAGCACGAGTTCCTCGTCACCCAGGCGGACTTTGACGGTCTTGGCCCCGGCCTCGTCTTTCCAGTACGTCCCGCCCAGGGTGGAGGCCAGCAGATCGACCACCATGAACCCCGCGTTGTGGCGCGTGTGGGCGTAGTCGGGACCCGGGTTGCCGAGACCGATCACGAGTCGAGTCATGTGCGGCGGACTACTCCTCGACAGGCTTGGCGCCGATGACCTCGGGCTCGACCTGCTCGGTAGCTGCCACTTCTTCTTCCTCGACCACCGGCGGCACGATGCTGGCGACGATCTCGTCCATGTCGTCGAGGATCGTGACGTCCTTCGGCGCGACGAGGTCGCGGACGTGGACGTTGTCGCCGATCTCCATCGTCGAGACGTCGTAGGTCAGCGCCTCGGGCAGATGGTCCGGCAGCGCTTCGACGGTGATGTGCTGCATGGAGTGCATCAGCACGCCGCCGACGCGGACGCCCGGCGCGTCGCCCTCGAAGTGGACCGGCACGGTGGTCGTGATCTTCTGCTTCATGTTGACGGCCCAGAAGTCCACGTGCGTGACGGTGCCCTTCATCGGGTCGTGCTGGAGTCCCTTGACGATGACGTGCAGGGACTTGCCTCCGTCGATGGTCAGGTCGATCAGCTTCGAGGAGATGTTGCCCTCGTGCACCAGCACCTGCTCGAACGCGTGACGGTCGACCGCGACCGCCTGCGAGTCGATGGCGGTGCCGTAGACGACGGCGGGGAGGACGGAGTGGTCGAGGCGGCGGTTCGCCTTGCCGACGACGTCACGTGTCGTCGCCTTCATCTCGATATTGTCAGCCATGGTGCGCACGTTCCTTTCGGTAAGCCGGTACGGGCGCTTGCGCGTTCGCTACTGGAAGTCGGGATCGAAAAGTTCGGAGACGGACTCGTCATCATAGACATTCTGGATGGCGTGTGCGAAAAGAGGGGCGACGCTGAGCACGCGGAGCTTGCCGTGGCTGCGCTCTTCGGGCACCGGCAGCGTGTTCGTCACGACGACCTCGATGATCGGCGAGGCGTCGATCCGCTCGAACGCGGGCGGCGAGAAGATGCCGTGGGTCGCGCAGACGTAGACCGCCTTCGCGCCCTTGGACATGAGGGCCTTGGCGCCCTCGGTCACCGATCCGGCGGTGTCGATCATGTCGTCGGCGATGATGCAGGTCTTGCCCGCGACCTCACCGATGACGTGGGTGATCTCGGCGACGTTGTGCTCGGGACGGCCCTTGTGCATGATCGCGAGGTCCGCGCCGAGCATGTCCGCAAGCTTCTTGCACACCTTCACGCGGCCCACGTCCGGCGACACGACGCAGCAGTCGCTCAGGTTGAGGCTCTCGAAGTAGCCCGCCAGGATCGGCAGCGCGGTGAGGTGGTTGACCGGGCTGTTGAAGAAGCCCTGGATCTGGCCCTGGTGCAGGTCCATCGTGATGACCCGGTCGGCACCGGAGACCGTGATCAGGTCGGCGACCAGCTTCGCGGTGATCGGCTCGCGCGCTGCTGACTTCTTGTCCTGGCGGGCGTAGCCGTAGTGCGTGACGACCGCGGTGATCGTCCGGGCCGAGGCGCGGCGTGCCGCATCGGCCATGATCAGCAGCTCCATCAGCGAAGCGTTGACCGGCTTCGCCACCGACTGCACGAGGAAGACGTCCGCTCCGCGGACGCTCTCCAGGTAGCGGACGTAGATCTCGCCGTTGGCGAAACGCCTGATCTTCACGTTGCCGAGCTCGATACCGAGGTGCTTGGCGATGCCGTCCGCGATCTCGGGGTTCGCCGTCCCCGAGAACACCATCATGCGCTTGCTCATCTCGCTCATCGCGCCGCCACGCACCCCTTCACTCGTCGTCCCGCGCCGCCTTGCGGCGTTCGGCCCAGCCTTCGACGTTCCGTTGTTGCGTCCGTTCGATGCCGAGCGCTCCGGCAGGGACATCCTTCGCAATCGCGCTGCCCGCGCCGGTCGCGGCGCCCTCACCGATCTCCACGGGCGCTATCAGCATCGTATCCGAACCGATGAAGGCACCGTCGCGGATGACGGTGCGGTGCTTCTTCCGGCCGTCATAGTTGCACGTGATCGAGCCGGCGCCGACGTTCACGCCGGAGCCGATCGTCGCGTCTCCCATGTAGGAGAGGTGCGGCACCTTGGAACCTTCCCCGATCGTCGAGTTCTTCACCTCGACGAACGAGCCGACCCGCGAACCGGCCTCCAGGACCGTGCCCGGTCGCAAGAAGGCGTTGGGGCCGACGCAGGCGCCCTCGCCGATCCGCACACCGCGCAGGACCGACTGGTCGACCGTCGCTCCCGCTCCGATGGTCGAGTCGCTGACGCGCGTGCCGGGTCCGACGTGCGCGCCGTCGCCGATGTGCGTGTCGCCCGTGAGCGTCGTCATCGGCTCGATGATCGTGTCGCGGCCGATGGTGACGGACGGGCCGATCCACACGAGGTCGGGGTCCGTCATCGTCACGCCGGCGAGCATGTGGCGCTCGTTGACCCTGCGCTGCAGGATGCGCCCCACCGCCGCGAGCTGGACGCGGGTGTTCACGCCGTGAGACTCGCCGGCGTCGTCGAGCGCGACCGCCGTCACGCGGCTCCCTTGTCCGTGGAGCAGGGCGACGACATCGGTCAGGTAGTACTCGCCCTGCGCGTTCGCAGGCGTGATGTGGGCGAGAGATTCGAACAGGGAGCGCGCGTCGAAGCAGTAGATGCCGACATTGCACTCGGCGATCGCCGCCTGCGCGCCGGTGAGGTCCTTCTGCTCGACGATCCCCGTCACGGAACCGGCGTCGTCGCGCACTATGCGCCCGTAGCCGGTCGGGTCGGGGATGAACGCCGTCAGCAGCGTGCAGGCGGCCTCGGCGGAGCGCCAGGAACCGAGCAGCGCGGCGAGCGTCTCCGGGCGGACGAGGGGGACGTCGCCGGCGACCACGACCACCGGTCCGTCGAAGCCCTCGAGGGCGCCCGCGGCGGCGCGGACCGCGTCGCCGGTGCCGAGACGAGCGTTCTGGACGACGGTCTCGGTGTCGGGGACCAGCGCGGAGACCTCGTCGCCGCCGTGTCCGACGACCGTGACGACGCGCTCGATGCCGGCGCCGCGGACGGCGTCGACGACCCAGCGGACGAGCGGCACTCCGAGGACCTCGTGCGCCACCTTCGGCAGCGAGGAACGCATGCGGGTGCCTTCTCCGGCGGCAAGAACGATGGCAACGGCCTGCATCGCGTGGATCTCCTCCATCACCGGGTCGATCGCGCGGGCCGTGGGGTGGGGCCCGGTGTGCGGCGTGTGGCTGGGGCGGCAGGATTCGAACCTGCGGATGGGGGCTCCAAAGGCCCCTGCCTTACCGCTTGGCGACGCCCCAAGGACACCGGGAAGTGTACCAGACGAGCGCGCGGTCGAGCCGCGCCGGGGCCCGCGCGTAGCCTTCGCGAAGTCGCGCCGTAGCCGATGCGGGAGTGGCCGGCCGGAGAGGGACGCGCGTGCGGGATGCGCTACTCGAAGACCGGAGCGACCCCGTGCGCGGCGAGCGCCTCGGGCGAGGTGAAGTACTCGAGTCCGCCGTCAGCGGTGAACTGCGCGAGGACCGCCTCCTGAAGGCTCTGCCGCGCGTCCGCGTTGATGGGATGGCAGATGTCGCGAAAGTCGCCGTTGGGGAGCTTGCGCGAAGGCATCGCGACGAAGAGGCCCTTCTCGCCGTTCACCACGCGAAGGTCGTGGACGACGAACTGCTCGTCGAGCACCACGCTCGCGATCGCGCAGACCTTGTTCATCGATACCGGTCGAAGCGTGACCTTCGTGACTTCCATGACGACGTCGACCCCCGTGTGTCGCAACACCGCGGCGCAGATGCGCGGACGATCCCCCACCCGCTCTGTTCGCCGCGCGCGCCTGCTTCCCTGCAGGGACACCGTCGAACGAGCGCAGGTCGCCGCTAGACGGTGGCGGGCGCCGTCCGGTCGAGCGTGCCGCCGGCCGTCGGACGGGCCACCGTGGCCCACAGGCCGCGCCGGCGCGCGTCGGACGCCGCACGCACGGCCTCGGCCTCCGCCGCGAAGACACCGAACACCGCCGAGCCGCTCCCGCACAGCGCGGCGCCGAGACACCCGGGCGCCGCGGCCATCGCCGCGATGACCGGTGCGATCGCCGGCACCAGGTCCAGGGCGGCGGCGGTCATCCCGTTGTGGAGCGCTGCGCCGAGTGCCGCCGCGTCGCCCGACTCGAGTGCCGCCACGACCGCGTCCGGACCCGGAGCGGGGACGGATCCCAGGCGGTCGAGCGCCGCGTACGCCGCGCCCGTCGGGACGGGCTCGCTCCCGCGCGCGATCGCGAAGTAGGCTCGCGGCAACGGGAGGGCGCACGCGAACTCCTCGCCGCGCCCCTCGTAGAGGGCGCAGCCACCGTGCAGGGGGAAAAGGACATCGGCGCCGAGCGACGATGCGACGGCGTCGATGCGGAGATCGTCCCCGGGCACACCCCACGCCGAGGCCATCCCCGCGATGACGGCAGCGGCATCCGCGCTGCCGCCGCCCAGTCCGGCGCCGGCCGGCACGCGCTTGTCGACGCGGATCGCGAAGTCGGCGGGGCGCCCGAACGCTTCGCTCATCCCGAGCGCCGCCTTCCACGCCAGGTTCTGCTCGTCGGGAACGCCGACGGCCGGCTCGCACTCCAGCGAGAGCGTGGGAGCCGCCTGCATCGCGACCTCGTCACCGAGGTCGAGCGCCAGCAGGACGGTCGTGACCGAGTGGTACCCGTCCGTGCGGCGCGCTCCGACGGCGAGGTACAGGTTGAGCTTGGCGGGAGCGATGATCGTCAGCGGCACGGCCCGGTCCCCCCTCTCGGAAACGAAGAGGGCGCGACGCCCGCATCTCTGCCGGGGCGTCGCGCCCGTCGTGACATCACGCGGTGCGTGTGAGGATCAGTTGAGCCAGGGGAACACGGAGTCCCCGCTGTCCGGGTGCGTGAGCTCGACCGTTCCGGTCAGCACGTCGACGTACGAGTAGGACACGCGCGCGGTGCGTTCCCGCTTCTCCTCGACCTTGACGACGAAGAGGCTGGGATGGGTCTCTTCGAGCACACCTTCGCGCTCGACGATCTTGGAGCGGCCCATGTTCGCGCGCAGGCGCATGCGGGTGCCGGTGAGCGACATGAGGTCGGCACGGATGCGGCCGACGACCTCCATCTGATTCATTGCTTCCATCAAGCATCCTCCTACCGGTACAGATTCCCGAGATTATACAGGTCAGAGGCCATTTTTTCAACCGCGGAGGCCTCCGGAGGCCGCCGCGGACGCCAGAGCGACGAACTCGTCCACGCTCAGGGTCTCGGCACGGCGACGGCCGTCGATGCCGGTGGAGGCGAGCGCGGCGTCGAAGGCGTCCCCCGACCATGTCGTCGTGGCCAGCACCGAGTTGCGCAGGGTCTTGCGGCGCTGCGCGAACGCGGCCTCGGCGAGGCGCTCCGCGAGCATCCGCAGCTCCTCGGGCTCCTCGCGGACGACACGGTCCAGACGCAACACGGTGGAGTCGACGTGAGGCGGCGGCATGAAGCAGCCGGGCGCGACCCTGAAGCCGCCGGCGGGCCGTGCATGCATCCGCAGCTTTACCGTATACGCGCCGTAGTCCTTGCGACCGGGCTCGGCGGCCATGCGGGCCGCCACCTCGGACTGCACCATGACGGTGGCGCTGCGCAGCGAGGGGATCTCCTGGAAGAAGCGGAGCACGACCGTCGCCGCGACGCCGTAGGGCAGGTTCGCGACCAGGGAGGTGGGCGGCCCGATCGGCGTCGTGAGATCGCCGATGGCGACGGTCACGGCGTCGGCCCGGACGATCGTCAGGTTCCCGCAGCCCTCTGCGACGTCGGTCAGCACCGGCAGCAGGTCGGTGTCGCGCTCCACGGCCACCACGTGGCCGGAGGCGCCGCACAACGCGACCGTCAGCGTCCCGATGCCCGGTCCCACCTCGAGGACGGGCTCGTCGGGCTCCAGGGCCGCCAGTTCGAGGATCTTTCGCACGATGTTGTCGTCGACCAAGAAGTGCTGTCCCAGCGACTTCTTCAGGGAGAGACCGTGCGCCTCGAGGACCGCCCTCGTCGCGGAAGGCGAGGCGAGCGCTGAGACGGGCATCGTCAGTCGCCGAGGATGGTGACGCGAACGCCGCGCCTGCGGCCCCACCGGCTGGTGAGGGTGCTGGCCGCGCCCTGCTGCGCGGCGGACGCGCCGTGAGCGGTCGGCGCGTTCAGAGAGGCGCCCCAGAAGCACACGTCGATCCTGTTGCCCTTGATGGCGCCGCCGGTGTCACCGGCGATGGCGTACCCGTAGCCCTCGACGAACAGCCGCGTACCCAGAGGGATCACCGTGCGATCGACCGCGACGATGCCCCATCCGGCCGGCGCGTGGAAGAGCCGGCGGCGCCACGCGATCCAGTCGGCGTCCACGCCACACGCGTAGGGCGTGTAGGCGGTGGCCTCGACCTCGATCACGCGTCCGGTGATCGGCGGGGTCACCGGCGCCTCACCGGCGGACACGGTGGTCGTGCGGGTACGGACGTGGCCGGCCACACCCTTCGCGGGGATGACCTGCCGGAAGGGGGCCTTCGTGCCGACGCGGACGACCTCGACGACCGCGGGGGTGATCACGGTGTCGGCGGCGAGCGTCCGCGTGCCTTCGACGCCGCCGGTCACGAGCACCTGCCAGACGCGCAACGTCTGACCGCGCACACCCTTGGTGACCGTGACCCTCTTGTTGTACGGAAGGCCCGGATCGCCGATGACGACCGAGCCGTAGGGTACGGAGAGCTGCTCCTCGTTCACGCGGAGGAAGACGTCCTTGGCGGTGATCGTCATCCCGTTGACCAGCGGGGCGTCGACGGCAGGGTCGCTCGCGATCCCGCCGGTGGGGTCCAGCCCCGCCATGATCAGGGCGTCGGCGACGGTGTGGCCCACGACGTCTACCACGATGGGCTCGCCGTTGTGGACGATGGTCACCCGGGCGACGTGCCGAACGACCACGACGGCGCCGTCATCGATCATGTCGGTGGCGACGGGGCTGACCAGATCGCGGGCGGAGACGCTCACGCCCGCCTCGGCAAGGACCGATGCGACGTCCGCGCGCTCGGTCACGACGGTCCTGGAGGAACCATCGACGACGAGCGTCACGCTCTTTTGGGCCCAAACGAATCCGGTAACGAGCGAAAGTCCCAGAACGGCTGCGAAGAAGGCTGCGATGTAGTGCTGGGTCTTCAGGAAACGTGCCGGGCCGACCGGCAGTTTCAAACTGATCCCCCTGGCTTCAAGTCAACGAAACGGCAACGAGATGGACGCCCATGGTAGCGCAGCCCGAGGGCCGCAGCAAACGCGCAGGTCGCCACGGAACGAACCCCCGCCGGGTCCGTTCGGGTCGTGTCTCAGACGCTCCCGAGGCGCTTCGCGGCCTCGCGGGCAAGGCCCTCGCCGATGTCGCGGGCGCGACGCAGAGCCTCCGGCTGGCAGCCCGATTCCGTGGGCGAATCGGCCCGGATCGCGAGCTCCGCGGTGTAGTCGAGCCCGAGGACGGCGAACACGCTGCGCGTCGTGGTCGCCGCACACTCGTGGCCGTAGGGGTCGCCGCCCCCGCCCACGAGCAGGAGCGCTCCCGGACGCCTGCGCTCGATCGGCTGACCGAGCACGTAGCGCCGCGCCCAGTAGGGCTGGCATCGGTCGTAGAGCGCCTTCAGCACGGCCGGGACGGTCGCGAAGTAGACGGGGCTGGCGACCACGATAGCGTCGGCGGCGTCGAGACGCGGATAGACGTCCTGCATGCCGTCGCGGACGAAGCAGTGGCCGTCGACGGAGCATTTGTTGCAGCCCCGGCAGGGCGTGACGCCCGCCGCGGAGACGACCAGCAGGTCCGTCTCGGCGCCCGCGGCGCGCGCGGCCTGCAGGCACTCCTCCAGGAGCCGGTCGCTGTTGCCGTGGCGGCGCGGGCTGCCGGCGATGCCCAGGATCCGCGGTGCGCGGGCGCTCACGGCCGTGTCTCCGCGGAGGCGCCGAAGACGCGCAGCGCGTTGTCCAGACAGCGCGCCGCGACGGTCGAGGGCTCGAGGCCGAGCACCTCCGCGACGCGGGCGGCGTTGAGAACGGTGAAAGCCGGCTCGTTGGGCTCGCCGCGGTACGGCGCCGGCGCGAGGAACGGGCTGTCCGTCTCGAGCAGGAGCCGGTCGATAGGGACGACGCCGAGCGCGTCGCGGATCTGCTGCGCCTTGGCGAACGTGACGGGCCCTGCGACGGAGATGTACACGGCCTCGGACAGCGCCAGGAAGCGCTCGGCCGTCTCGGGCCCCTCGGTGAAGCAGTGGATGATGCAGCCCGCCGTGGGCACGCCGCACTCCCGCAGGATCGCCAGGCCCTCGTCGTGAGCGGCGCGCAGGTGCACCGTCACCGGCAGTCCCAGCTCGTGGGCCAGCGACAGTTGCCGCCGGAACGCGTCGCCCTGCACGTCGCGCGGCGAATGGTCGTAGTGGAAGTCGAGCCCGAGCTCACCGAGCCCGACCACGGGAGCCGAGTACTGCGCCAGCGCAGCGGCGCGCAGCGACTCGTGCGCCGCGCCGTCGTAGTGCGAGGCGTTGTGAGGGTGCACCCCCAAGATGAGCCGGACATCCGGGGGCGTGAGGCCGGGGAGGTCCTCGGCACCGACTGTCCCGCCCTCGGAGGCGCCGAGGACCTCCTCGGCCTCAGTGAGCCACCCGGCAAGTCCGTCGAACGTGACCTCGGGCTCCTCGGTGAGATCGACGATCGTGCAGACCATCGTCACCCCGGCGCGCGCCGCGCGTGCGAGGGCGCCCGCGGGATCCGCGAGCATATCCAAGTGCGCGTGGGTGTCGGCCGTGGGCGCGCCGAGGCGCGGCAGGACGATGGTCTTGCCCGACCCGGGGAACGCGGGTATGCGATCGCGGCCTTCGGCCATCTCCCCTACTCGGCGTCCTCGTAGATGCGCGGGAAGAGGGACTCGCCCTTCTCCACGCGTGAACCGACGGGCAGGCCGCCCCATGTTCCGGCGGCGAACACGTCCGTGATCTCGTTCGGATCGCCGAGGCTCAGGCGCTTCCACACCTCGCGAGAGGTGTTCGGCAGCACCGGGGCCGTGACGAGCGCGGCGATGCGGACCGCCTCGAGCGCGTTGTAGAGGACGGCGTCCAGTCGCGGCCGGGTCTCCTCGGATTTGGCGAGGTTCCAGGGTGCGGAGTCCTCGATGTAGCGGTTGGTGCGCTTGACCAGTTCCCACGCGGCCTCGAGCGCGCCCGCGTAGTCGAGCGCGACCATGCGCGCCTCCACAGCGGCGGGCAGCCCGCGCGCGATGCGCACCAGATCCTCGTCGTCCGGAGCAGGCTCGGCGCCCTGAGGCACGGCGCCCCCGCAGTACTTCTCGGTCATGTTGAACAGGCGAGAGACCAGGTTGCCCCAGTCGTTGGCGAGGTCGGCGTTGTAGTGCTGCACCATCGACTCGACCGAGATCGACCCGTCGACCCCGAACGGCACGTCGCGCAGGAAGTAGTAGCGGTACGCGTCGACGCCGAAGCGCTCCACCAGCGAGGCCGGCGTCACGGCGTTGCCCGTCGACTTGGACATCTTCTCGCCCTTGGTGAGCAGGAAGCCGTGGGCGAACACGCGCTCGGGCAGCGGGAGCCCCGCAGCCATGAGCATCGCGGGCCAGATCGTGCAGTGGAACCGGATGATGTCCTTGCCGACGAAGTGGTACTGGGCCGGCCAGTAGTGCGCGAGGGGTCCGGAGAAGGTGGGCGTGCCGTCGGCGCCGAAGCCGACCGCCGTGATGTAGTTGATAAGCGCGTCGAACCACACGTACATGACGTGCTCGGGGTCGAAGGGCAGCGGGATCCCCCACGTGAAGGTCGTGCGGCTCACCGACAGGTCCTTGAGCCCGCCCGCGACGAACGAGAGGACCTCGTTGCGCCGCGTCTCCGGCTGGACGAACTCGGGGTGTGCGTCGTAGTAGTCCAGCAGGCGGGTCTCATAGGCGGAGAGGCGGAAGAACCAGTTGTCCTCCTGGATGAACTGGACGTCCCGGCCGCACTGCGGACAGCACTTGCCCTCGGCCAGCTGGTCCTCGGTGTAGAAGGTCTCGTCCGGCAGGCAGTACCAGCCCTCGTAGTGGCCCTGATACAGGTCGCCGCTGTCCTTGAGCGCCTGGATGAACATCTGGGCGCCGCGCTCGTGGCGCGGCTCGGTGGTGCGGATGAAGTCGTCGTTGGCGATGTCGAGCAGCTTCCACGCCTCGGTGAACTTGGGCGCGATCGTGTCGACCCAGGACTGCGGGTCCATCCCGTTCTGCTCCGCGGCCTGCGCGACCTTCTGGCCGTGCTCGTCGAGCCCGGTGAGGAAGTGCACGTCGTAGCCGGTCATGCGCCTCCAGCGGCACAGGGCGTCCGCGGCGATGGTCGTGTAGGCGGTGCCCAGGTGCGGCACCGAGTTGACGTAGTAGATGGGGGTGGTCAGGTAGAAGGGGGGACGTTCCATCGGGTTTGGCCGCTCTCTCGACGGGAAGGTAAGAAATGGGGATGCAGTGACGCCGGTAGATGGCGCTTCGGGCTATTCTACCAACGAGGGCACCGGGTCGAACGAAGGGTGTGTGTCATGGGAGACACAGGCATCGTACGGCGCATCGACGCGCTGGGGCGGATCGTCATCCCGGTCGAGTTGCGACGCACGCTCGGGATCAACGTGCACGACCCGCTTTCCATGCGGCTCGACGGGGCGACCATCGTCGTCGAGCGGTACCGCGAATCGTGCGCCATCTGCGGCGCCGAGGGCGAGATGGTCTCGATCAAGGACCGCGCGGTGTGCAGGGACTGCGTGGCGACGGTCAAGCGCGCCTAGTCCGGAGCCGGCGCGTTCCGGCCGGTGACCTCGTCCGCGCCGCCGCCGACCGCGATCCGATAGACCTCGTTGCGGGAAAGCCCCGTCGACGTCGCGACCGCGCGTACCGCATCCTTGCGGCTCGCGCCCGCCGCGACGGCCTTCTCCACCTTCGCCCGGATGTCGTCCGAGTCCGCCACCGGCTGCGCCGCGCCCCTGAGGGGCGGTCCGACGAGCAGGACCACCTCGCCCTTGAGCTCGCGCTCCGCGAACGCGGCCGACAAGGCTCCGACCTCTCCGCGAGCGACCTCCTCGTACAGCTTCGTGAGTTCGCGGGCGACAACCGCGGCGCGTCCCGGGAACACCTCCGCCATCGTCGCAAGCGTCGCGGCGGTGCGACGGGGCGATTCGTAGAACACGAGGGTCGCGTCCAGTCCCGAGAGCGCCTCAAGCGCCCGGCGGCGCTCGCCGGCCTTCCGGGGCAAGAACCCGCCGAAGTAGAACGCATGCGTGGGAAGGCCGCTGGCGACGAGCGCTGCGAGGATGGCGCTGGCCCCCGGCTGCACCTCGACGGTGAGCCCGGCCGCCAGGCAAGCGTCCACCAGATGCGCGCCGGGGTCCGAAACGCCGGGCGTGCCCGCGTCGCTCACGAGCGCGACCACCTGGCCTGAGGCGACGCGCGCCACCACCTCGGGGGTGCGACGCTCGAGGTTCTTCGCGTGGTACGACTCCAGCGGTGTCTTGATCTCGTAGCGCGCGAACAGCTTGCGCGTCACGCGCGTGTCCTCGGCCTCCACCATGTCGGCGGCGCGAAGCGTCTCGAGGACGCGCAGTGTCACGTCCCCGAGATTGCCGATCGGCGTCGCGCAGACGACCAGGCGACCGTCAGGCATCGGTCCCGGCCGGTGGGTCCGTCGGCTCCGTGAACGGAGCGCGCATGGCTTCGGACGCGGGCTCGGCCATGGGCGCCGGGGGCATCGGAGGAGCGGGCGGCGCGGGCTCGAACGGGGCCGCGGGAGGCACGGGAGGTGCCGGAGGATACGAAGGCGCCGGCGGCGCCGGGTACGCGACAGCCGCCAAGGGCTCCATGCCCGTCATGCGCCGGAAGAACAGGGTCCACGTGGTGTGGTAGAAGGCCGCATACATCGAGGACGGCACGATCAGGACCAGGATGGCCAGCAGGATCAGGCCCGCACCGACGACCCACGCGCGGGTGATGACGATGGCGAGCACCGCCGGAACGACGAGAATCAGCGCCACGATGCCCACGGCGATCCCGTATGCGATCCCGACGCCGACGAGGATGATCCACATGGTGAAGACCCCCCGGCGGCTCCACAGGTCCCGCCACCCCTGCCTCAGGGAGTCCATCACGCGCATGTCCTGCAGCACCGCGTAGCGCAGCGCCACCTGGGCCACGATGCCCAGGATCACGCCGAGAACCACCGCGACGAGTCCGAACACGACGGCGACGAGCAGCCCGCCGCAGGCGAGACCACCGAGCGTCCTGGTGAGCGCCTGAGTGCTCCCGCTCCGCAGCGCCACCGCGGCCCCGACACCCACGACGCCGGCGAGCACGAACACGAGCAACAAGACCGGCAGCGCGGCGAGGAACTCGATGCCGAAGAGGCGACCCCACTTGTGGAAGCCGGTGCCCCATCCGTCAGCCGCGCGGACCTCGCGGCCGGCCTCGGCCTCGTTCGCGAGGTGGATGAGCCCGCCGCGCGCCGCTATGGAGACGATCCACAACAGGAGCCCGATCAGGAAGAGCACAAGGAACCCGATGATGACCAGGCCGAGGTTCTGTTCCAGGAAGCGCAGTGCCGCGGTCCCCGGAGTGGACGTGAAGGGATTCGATCCCGTCCCGGTGCCGGAGTTCGAGTTGTTGCCGAAGTTGTAGTTGGAGCTGAACCCGCCGCCCGCTCCCGCGAACAGCCCGAACAGCCACAGGATCTTGTAGCGCCAGATGGTGGTCCAACTCTTCTTGAGTATCGCTCCGTAGTCCATTCCGCACCCCTTCGTCCATGCCCCGTTACTCGACGACGACCAGATCGTACTCCGGCGTTCCGAGCCCCATCTTCCGCGCGTAGTCGATCGCCAGGGTGCCGTCGACGCCCGTCACCGCGGTGAACTTGTCCTGACCCGCGCCCATCCCCTCGCCGCGCGACCCCGGCAGCCCCACGGCCTGCGTCACGAGATCGTAGGCGGCGCGGTCGATCGCGACGATGTCGGTCGATGCCAGGACGCCGATGTCCCCGACGATCGGCGCGTCGCTGAAGCTCCAGCAGTCGCAGTCGGGCGAGACCGCCGTCACGAACGACAGGTAGACGACCTTCCCGTCCTTGCCGGCGAGGGCGCCCTTGGCGTGCTCGACGATCTTCTCCTGCAGCGCCTCGGGCGTCGTCTTCCACTGGACCCCGATGGCCGCGGACGGGCACGCCGCCACGCACTCGCCGCAGCCGTAGCAGGTCGCGTAGTCGATCTCCGCCACGCGGTCGGGGCCGAGCACGATCGCATGGACCGGGCACCAGCGGACGCACCGAGCGCACGCGGTGCACTTCTCGGCGACGACCTCGGGCTTGAAGTCGGCGTGCATGCGCTGCTTGGCGGAGCGGCAACCGAGCCCCATTCCGACGTTCTTGAGCGCACCGCCGAAGCCCGTCGCCTCGTGCCCTTTCACGTGCGTGACGACGACCATCGCGTCGGCGTGCACCGCGGCCGATCCGATGCGGACGGTCTCGAAGTGCTCGCCGTCGACACGGACGTCCACGGCCTCGCGACCATCGATGCCGTCCGCGATGACGATGGGTGCGTCGACGGTCGCATACGAGAACCCGTTCTGCACGGCGCACTGCAGGTGATCGACAGCGTTCGAGCGCATGCCGCTGTAGAGCGTGTTCGCGTCGGTGAGGAACGGCTTGCCGCCGTGCAGTTTGATCTTCGCGACGGTCTCCCGGATGAAGACGGGGTGCACGAACCCGGTGTTGCCCTGCTCGCCGAAGTGGAGCTTCACGGCCACGAGGTCACCGGCTTCGATGGCGGACTTGATGCCGGCGCGCTCGAGCAGCGCCCCGACCCTGGTCACCATCGAGCGCTTCTTCAGCGACCGGACCGGAGCGAAGTAGACGGTCGACGGCATCAGTGGATCCCCTCCCGGGAGTCGTGGTCCTCGAAGGCGAGCGCGGCCGCGCCGGCCACGCCGGCGTCGTTGCCCAGCTCGGCGATGAGCACGCGCACGTCGCGCCGGCCGGCGAGCGCCTCGGCGGCGATCCGCGCGGCCGCCCGCTTGCTCACCAGCGGGCAGCTCTCGCCGATGCCGCCGCCGACGATGATGGCCTCGGGATTGAGTACGTTGACCAGACCGACGAGACCCTCGCCGAGCATGTCGCCGACGCGTGACATCACTTCGACTGCCGCCTCGTCGCCCGCGTTGGCGGCCTTGATGACGATCTCCGCCGTGATGGCGTCGGCGTCTCCGCCCGCGAGGCGCGAGATGCTCGAACCGTGGTAGGTCTCGGCGGCGGCGCGCGCCTCGCGGATGATCGCGGGCCGCGCGGCGAACGACTCGAGGTGGCCGTGCCCGCCGCAGGGGCACTCCGGTCCGTCGACGACGATCACCATGTGGCCGATCTCGCCCGCGAACCCCCGGGAGCCGCGATGCAGCCGTCCGCCGATGAACACACCGCCGCCGACGCCCGTGCCGAGCGTGACCATGACGAAATCCTTGATCCCCTTCGCCGCGCCGAACCGGAACTCGCCGAGCGCGGCCGCGTTGCCGTCGTTGTCGATGGTTACCGGGTACTTGAGGCGCGACATCACGAGGCCGCGCATATCGATGCCGGCCAGCGGGAGGTTCGTGCAGAACTCGACGGACTGCCGCGTGAAGTCGATCTGCGCCGGCAATCCGATGCCGACTCCGGCGATCTCGGACGGATGCACGCCGCTCGTGATCTCGCTCACGGCGTCGACGATGGCGTCGACGATGGCGAAGGGACCGGAATCCTTGGGAGTGGAGACCTTGACCTCACGCACGATACGGCCCTTGCGCTCGACGAGGCCGGCCGCGATACGCGTGCCGCCGACGTCCAGACCGATCGCGTACGCGTTGCGCATCCGGTGACCTCCCCCTCAAGAGCGTGCGGACCCTCGGGCCGCGATGCTCACGCCCCCGGAGGAATCATACCCCGCGAGTACAGCCACGGGCCGCCCTCCGGCGAGACTGCATCGCCCCCGTAACGGGTAGGTTCAGTCGTGTACACGACCGACCCCTGAGGAGGCCCTTCCATGAGGTTCGTACACGATGAGGCGCCGCTGCACCCGCTCGTCACCGAGCTCGAGCCCGGCACGTACAGCTGGTGCCGCTGCGGTCAGACGAACACGCCGCCGTTCTGCGACGGATCGCACGAGGGCAGCGGGATCACGCCGCTCGAGTTCACCGTCGACTCGAAGCAGACGCTGTCGATCTGCAACTGCGGGCTGACCGGCAACCCGCCCTACTGCGACGGGTCGCACACGCAGATCGCATAGCGCCCACTCGGCTACAGCTCGATGCGCCCGGCGTCGTAGAGCCGGAAACAGGCCGCGACCACGGCGGGGTCGTACTTGGAGGCCGACTCACGCAACTCGGCCATCGCCGCCTCGAGCCCGAGCGCCGGCCGGTACGGACGGTTGGTGGCCATGGCCTCCACGACGTCGGCGACCGACAGCACACGGGTGACGGGCAGGATGTCCGCCGCGGCGAGGCCGCGCGGGTACCCCGAGCCGTCCATGCGCTCGTGGTGCTGGAGCACGATCTCGGCGATCGGCCACGGGAAGTCGATGCCCTTGAGGATGTCGTAGCCTCCCTGCGGATGCTCCTTGATGAGGGCGAACTCCGTGTCGGACAGCCGGCCGGGCTTGGTGAGGATCTCGACCGGCACTTGGAGCTTCCCGACATCGTGAAGGAGGGAGGCCATGTCGAGCGCGTCGAGCTCGTCCTCGGTCATGCCCATCTCCTCGCCCACCATGTGCGCCAGGCCGCTCACGCGCACCTCGTGGTCCTGCGTGTACGGATCGCGCGCCTCAGAGACCCTGCCCATGGCCTCCGCGACCTCGCGGACCATGGCGCCGAGCCGGCGGTTGCTCTCGACCAGCCCCTCCTCCGCGGCCTTGCGGGCACTGATGTCCTCGACCGCGCTCAGGAAGTACTTGACGTGCCCGTCGTCCGCCCGCACCGCGACGACCGACAGGTAGACCCACAGCGTGGAGCCGTCGCTGCGGAGGTAGCGCTTCTCGGTCGCGAAGTCGTCGGTCCGACCGGAGATCATCTCCGCCGCGGCCGCCAGGTCCCTGTCGAGATCGTCAGGATGCGTGACGTCCGCGAAGGTGAGGAGCGACAGCTCCTCACGTGAGTAGCCGAGCATGTCGCACAGACGATCGTTGACGAGGGTGAACGTGCCGTCGACGGAGGTCTCGAGCATGCCGAGGGCCGACTGCTCGAATGCCGCGCGGAAGTGCCGCTCGCTCTCGAGGACTCGGGCCTCCGCCTTCTTCTGGTCGGTGATGTCCCGGAAGAAGACCGAGACGCGATCCGGGCCGAACGAGAAGGCGTACACGGAGAAGACCCCCGCGATGCCCTCGGAGTCGTAGGCGTACTGCTCCATCTCCCATGGGGTGCCCGTCCGGGCCACCTCCCGGTAGCGGCCGGGAGTCTCCGTGCCGACGTTGCCGGGGAAGGCGTCCTCCAGCGTCATCCCGATGAGCGCCTCGTGGTCGATCCCGAGCATCTGGACGGCCTTCTGGTTGTACCCGATGAACACCAGTCGGTCGTCGGGGTCGAGGCGGTACATGTGGGCGCCGAACGGCGCGTTGTCGATGACCGCCTGCAGGCGCACCTCCCGCTCTATGCCTGCGAGCTCCCCGAGCTTGCGGTCCGTGATGTCCTGGGCGAACCCCGCGATCGCCACGACCGTGCCGTCCGGGCCGATGACCTGACGGCCGCGGGCATGGACCCATCGCACCGAGCCGTCGGGCCGGACGACGCGGTACTCGCTCGGTCGCGGGAGCCGGTCCACGAGCAGCTTGCGGTTGATCTCGCGGACGCGCTCGCGGTCATCGGGATGGATGACGGCGTCCACGATCGCTGCGAAATCGAGTTCGCTCGACGGGTCGACCCCGAAGATCCGGTACATCTGGGGAGACCACGCCAGGCCGCCCGTAGCCGGATCGAGGCGCCAACTGCCGAGCTCCGCCACCTGCTCGGCCTCGTCCTCGAGCAGGCGCCTTCCCTCTTCGGTCGTCGGATCCGGCGGAGTCGCGTCCTCGCGCAGGATGGGGCTGTCTGCCAAAGGGGTCCTCCTGGATCGAAGTGCGCGATCTCCCACGGTATGTATGCCCACAGACGCGCGGGAGCGGTGGCGTGGGCGCTACGCGTCGTGCCGGGCGGCCCGGAGACCTAGCCCGACCCCGGGCCGCAGACTTCGACACACGACCCGATGTGGCCGGCGAACGCGCCGTCTTCATCGCGGAACGGGCGGCCGTGGTCGGCGATCGGCCGGTACTCGCCCGCCGCGTTTCGCAGCCGATACTCGGTGTCGAACGCCGCGCGCTTCGCGAACGCCGCGCGCCGTGCCCCGACGCAGCGCTCGATGTCGTCCGGATGCACGCCCTCCAGCCAGCCGTCGCCTCGCTCGTCGTCGGCCCTGCGGCCGCGGAAGTCGAGCCAGGCCTCGTTGAAGTAGTCGCTCCGGCCGGAGGCGTCCGTGCGCCAGACGGGCGTCGGGAGGGCGTCCAGCAACCGCGTGTCGAAGTCGTGAGAGGTTTCCGAACCGTCGGGCCGATCGGGACGACGGCCCTCGGGATGCGCACGAGCCAGACTGCTCCGCTGCTGGTTGTTGATGTAGAGCACCAGGAGCCAGACGCCGGCGAGTTCGGCGGCGGACAGCGCGCAACCCAAGGCGGCCATGACGTACTCGGGCATCTCGTAGCTGTGCGCCGCCAGGAGGCTGACCAGCACCACGGCCGCGGCCGCGAAGGTCGCGACGGAACTCACGAGCATGCCGATGCGCATGAATCGCGAGTAGATCGACGAACGCACTCCCACAACGCCGCCGAGCAGCATGGCCTGGATGGCGATGGCTGCGACCGCGAGACTTCGCACTGCCAGCATGAGCTCCCCGTTCGTCCCGCCCGCCACGTCCGTCGTCCAGTCTAGCCCACCCCGGCCGGCCTCATCCGGTCCACCGGACACGCAGAGGAGCCGCCCACCGGGCGGCTCCTCGTTCGTCTCATGACCTGTCCTGACGAGCTACTTCGTGGCGAGCGAGGCGGCGCCGGTCTTGGCGTCGACGTTGATCGCCGTGGTCGTCGCGCCGCTCGCGCCCGGATCGAACTGGACGCTCCAGACGAAGGGCTGGACCGTCGACGTGTCGGAGGTCGGCTTGAACGTGAGCAGACCCATCATGTACGCCGCGGGGGCACCCTTGGCGCCGCTGAGTGCGAGCGCCTTGGTGTAGGCGGCGTCGCTGTCGATCTTCCAGGAATCCGTGCCCGGCACCGCTGCCCACTCGGTCTTGCTCAGACCCGCCGTTCCGTACTCCTGCGCGCCCATCGAGACGCCGTTCGCCACGTAGACGACCCAGATCTTGTCGTTCGCGGGAGAGCCGAACAGATAGCCCCAGACCGGCGTGCCCGTAGGCGTGGCCGCCTCGGCCGTCTGAACGACCAGGAGCTTCGCGTCAGCGGCAGCCGTAGCCATCGAGGACTTGGCGATCGCAAGGCTGCCCAGCGCCGTCGGGCCCTTGGTGGGGACCGGCGCGCTCGTCGTGGTACCGCTCTTGGCTCCGCACCCTGCGAGCAGGGTCACCGCCAGCGCGAGCACCGCCACGAAGGCGACAGTCGCGAATCGAGCCCGCCGTTGTGTAGTCATTCCAGCTCCTCCCGTGGGTCAGAAGACACCACGTAGCCATCAGTGAACCGAGGATACACGCAAAAGGGCCACGAGGCGTGCCCCCGTGGGCGTAGACGGTCGTACGCCCGGAGAGGCAGGCGACCCGCGACCCCGTCGCTTGGCACCTGACCCGGCTCCTAGGTTGTCGGCAGGTGTGCCTCGAGCCGACCTGACTCCTCTGAGTCTGACGCATGCCGAGCGGACCCGGGCATCGAACTTCTGCGGGTGGCCCGTGATCTCGGCCATCGCCGCGTCGAGGCCGAGACTCGGACGGTAGGGCCGGTGCGACGCCATCGCCTCGATGACGTCGGCCACCATCAGGATGCGGGCGCCCATCGATATCTCGTCATCCCGAAGCCCGTTGGGGTAGCCGGACCCGTCCATCCGCTCGTGATGCTGCAGGACGATGTCGGCTACGGGGAAGCCGAAGTCGATGTCCTTGAGGAGATCGTAGCCCGCCTGCGAATGCACCTTGATGAGGTCGAACTCGTTGTCGGATATCCCGCCGGGCTTGGTGAGTATCTCCGCAGGGACCGCCAGCTTGCCGACGTCGTGGATGAGAGCGGCGGCCTCGAGCTGCTCCCGCTCCTCCTCGGGCAGCCCCATCTCCTCTGCGATGAGGACCGCGAGGACGGCGACCCGCGGCTGATGGCCCTGCGTGTAGGGGTCGCGCAACTCGACGACCTTGCCCATCGTCTCGGTGATCTGGACGAGAGCGGCCCGCAGCCGCTCATTGGTGCGCAGCGCCTCGTCCTCCGCGTGCTCGCGCAGCTCGCGAGACCGAAGCGCCTCGATACCGTAGGAGAGGTCCTCCGCCATGTGGGACAGCAGGTCGGTCTCATCGTCGCCGAAAGCCTCGGGGTCGTGGGAGTAGACCGCCACCGCGCCGAAGGCGTCTCCGGCGGAATCGATCAGCGGCAGACTGATCACCGCCTGCAGCCCCCACGCCCTGACCACGCCCCTCCACGCCGACAGGATCTCGGAGTCCTGCATGTGGCGGATCACCACGTGCGTACGCTCCCGGATACTGCTGCCGATCGCCCCGTTGCCGTAGGGGCCCTCCCCCCAGCTGACGACGAGACCCTCCAGAAGTCCGGCGTCGGGCCCGGCGTGTTCGACCGGGATGACGGAGCGGGCCTCATCGTGCTGCGCGTATCCGACCCAGGTGAGTCCGTAGTCACCGCTGGCGACGATCGCCCCGCAGACCCTGGAGAGGAGGTCCTCCTCGCTCTGCGCGCGGACCAGCGACTCGTTCACGCCCGACAGGGCCTTGAGGGCC
>JANYKZ010000028.1 GCA_025361505.1 Coriobacteriia bacterium | reverse complement strand
TCCTCGGGCGGCAAGCTCGGCCTCTCGCCGACGAGCGGGGGAAGGAGCACCAGAGGGAGAATCTGGTCCATCGTCGAGAGCAGGTGGATCGAGAGATCGTCTTTGATCTCCTTCGGGACCTCGTCGAGATCGCGCTCGTTCTGCTTCGGCATGAGCACCTCTTTCATGCCGGCGCGGTGCGCGGCGAGGAGCTTCTCCTTGATGCCGCCCACGGGCAGCACCTTGCCGCGGAGCGAGATCTCGCCCGTCATGGCGACGTCGGGCTTCACCGGCGCGTTCAGGAGCAGCGACGCCACGGCGGTGAACATCGTCACGCCCGCGCTCGGCCCGTCCTTCGGAACGCCGCCCTTGGGGAGGTGCAGGTGCAAATCGATGTTCTTGAGCCAGTCGGGATCGAGCATCAGCCGTTCGGCCTTCGAGCGCACGAAGCTCACGGCGGTGTTCGCCGACTCCTGCATGACGCTCTTCATGTTGCCCGTGAGGATGATCTGGCCCTTGCCGGGCATCTTCGTGCACTCGACGAAGAGGATGTCGCCACCCGCGGGGGTCACGCTCAAGCCGGCGACGACGCCGGGAGAGCCTCGGCGCTCGGCGACCTGGGGGCGGTGGACGTAGGGGCCGAGGATGGACTCGCAGGTGTCCCTGGTTACCTGCGTCGCGACGTCGTCGCCCTCGGCGAGGCGCATCGTCTTCTGACGACACACGGCGGCGACCTGACGCTCGAGACCGCGCACGCCGGCCTCGCGCGTGTAGTAGTCGATGATCGTGTAGATGCCCTCGTCCGTGAAATCGAGGCGCTCGTCGGTCAGGCCGTGCTGCTCGAGCTGCTTCGGGACGAGGAAGTCCTTCGCGATGTGGAACTTCTCGGCGCGCGTGTACCCGGGCACCTCGATGACCTCGAGCCGATCGTAGAGCGCCTGGGGAATCGTGCTGCGATCGTTCGCCGTGGCGAGGAACATCGTCTGCGAGAGATCGAGCGGGACGTCGAGGTAGTGGTCCTGGAACGCGAAGTTCTGCTCGGGATCGAGCACCTCCAGCAGTGCCGACGTGGGGTCGCCCCGGAAGTCCACGCCCACCTTGTCGATCTCGTCCATCATGAAGACCGGGTTGCGCGTGTGCACCGTGCTGATCGACTGGATGATGCGGCCGGGCAGCGCGCCGACGTACGTGCGCCGGTGCCCGCGGATCTCGGCCTCGTCGCGCACGCCGCCGAGCGACATCCGGATGAACTTGCGCCCCAGCGAGCGGGCGATCGACTTTCCGATGGACGTCTTGCCCACGCCCGGAGGGCCCACGAAACACAGGATCGGCCCGCGCTGGGCGTTCGTGAGCTTGTGCACGGCGAGGTACTCGAGGATGCGCTCCTTGACCTTCTCGAGGCCGTAGTGGTCCTCGTCGAGGATCCGCTTCGCCTCGACCAGGTCCAGCTTCTCGTCGTCCTCGGTCGTCCACGGAAGGCCGACGAGCCAGTCGAGGTAGGTGCGGATGACGCCGGTCTCGGCGGCCGCGGACGGCATCTTCTCGAGCCGCCCGACCTCCTTGAGCGCCTTCTCCTCGACGGCCTCGGGCATGCCGGCGTCGGCGATCTTCGAGCGGTACTCGTCCATCTCCGCCTGGACCTCGTCGTACGAGCCGAGCTCCTGCTGGATCGCCTTGAGCTGCTCGCGCAGGAAGTACTCACGCTGGGACGCGCTCATCGACTCCTTCACGCGGTTCTGGATCTTCGAGCCGAGCTCGAGGATCTGCAGCTCCTTGTGGAGGAACAGCGACGCCTTGTCGAGGCGGTCGCGCGGCTCGATGGCCTCGAGCACGACCTGCTTCTCCTCGGACTTGAGATTGAGGTGGAAGGCGATGAAGTCGGCGAGACGGCCGGGCTCCTCGATCGCCCCGGCGGCCATCAGGACCTCCTGGGGGATCGGCTTGCCCAGCTCGGCGGCCTTCTCGAAGTCGCCGACCAAGGCGCGCATCAGTGCCGTCGTCTCGAGGTCCGAAGTGGCGGCCTCCTCGACGACCTCGACGCGAACCTGCATGTACGGCTCCATCGAGACGAACTCGACGATGCGCATGCGCGCGACGCCTTCGACGAGCGCCTTCGCGGTGCCGTCGGGGAGCTTCAGCTCCTGCAGCACGGTGCCGACGCAACCAACGACGTGCAGGTCGGCGACTCCGGGCTCCTGGGTGTCCGGAAGCAGCTGGGCGACGAGAGCGACGTGGTGGTCGCCTCGCATGGCCTCTTCGAGGGCGACGATCGACTTCTCGCGGCCGACGAACAGCGGCACCACGAGATTGGGGAAGAGCACGAGGTCGCGCAGCGGGATCAGCGGCATGACCTCGGGGATCGGGTCCTTCATGTCATCGGCGGTCGACATCGATGCCTCGTCACTCTCTGGGATGCGATACGGCGCGTGGTTCCTTCCTTCGACAGAGTACCCGTAATCCCCTGCACCGCCTCGCCGGGCCCGTGCCGACAGGCGGACCCGCCATGGTGGCGGGTCGCTATACTTCTATGACGTCGCGCCGGCCGGCCGCGAGGGACCTCGAGCCGGCGCGCAGCCATGCACCCAGGACCATCCGGAAGGGGCGCACCGTGCGCACCGTCGTCATCGATACCAACGTGTTGCTGTCGCAGCCCGACGTCGTGAACACGTTCCACGACGCCGACGTCGTCATCCCCGAGATGGTCCTGTCGGAGATCGACAAGCTCAAGACCGCGCGCGTCGACCCCGAGCTGCGCTACAAGGGCCGTCAGATCAGCCGCATCCTCTTCGAACTGTCGGAGATGGGCAGCCTCCACGAGGGCGTCGAGCTCGCGAGCGGCAGCACGCTGCGCGTCGCGGGTCTGGCAAGCGACGCGGACATGCCGTCCGGACTGTCGGCGCGCAACACCGACGACCGGATCCTGGCTGTCGCGATCCGCCTCCGGAAGGAGACGGGCGGTCCGGTGACCCTCGTCACCAACGACCTGAACATGCTGCTCAAGGCGCAGCGGTTCGAGCTCGACGTCGAGCGCGTCGAGACCGACGACGGATTCATGCGCCGGTTCGTCGTCCGCCCGTTCCAGCGCTACCGCGCCGTGCTCGGCATCCTCGCCGTGGCTGTGGCGGTCTTCGCGGCCGCCATCTACCTGACCCTGTTCAGCCCCTTCGCGACGGGCCATCAGGCCACCGGGATCGCCGCGGTGCCGTCCGAGTTCGTCGAACAACTCTCGGTCGAGCAGCAGCAGCAGCTCAACTACCTGTTCAGACTCCAGACGGATCCCAAGGACGTGGAGGCGCGCTCCGCCCTCGCGACGGTCTACGATTCGCTCTCGCAGCAGAACGTCGCCTACCTGCCCTTCGCCATCAAACACTGGGAGGTCGTCGTCCAGCAGACGCCGAACGACGCCGACGCGCGGACCGACCTGGCCACCGACTACTTCCGCTCCGGCCGGATCGACCTGGCCATCAAGGAAGTGAGGCAGGTGCTCGCCGCCTACCCTGAGCACGTGAACGCGAACTTCAACCTGGCCGTCTTCCTCATGAACTCGACCCCGAAGGACTACCAGGGCGCGGCGAACCAGCTGCAGCTCGTCATCAAGCTGACCAGCGGCGACACCGCCGCCTCGGCGACGCTCGCGCGGGCCAACACCCTGCTCGCGCAGGTCAAGAAGGACGCGGCCGCAGCCGGCGTCACACTGCGCCTGGAAGGAGCGGCACTGTGAGCGACATCATCGACATCGCGATCATCGGCGGAGGTCCCGCGGGTCTGACCGCCGCCCTCTACGGGGCGCGTGCCCGTGCGAACACCGTCGTGTTCGAGACCGCGCTGCCCGGCGGACAGATCATCACCACCGACTGGATCGAGAACTACCCCGGCATGCCCGAGGGTCTCAACGGCGCCCGCATCGGCGAGCTGATGCACGCCCACGCGGAGAAGTTCGGCGCGCAGTTCCGCACCTTCGCGCAGGTGGAGAAGCTGACCGACGAGAGCGGCGGGTTCCGGATCGAGGCCGACGACGAGTCGTACCTGGCTCGAACGGTGATCCTGGCAACGGGCGCGATCCCCCGCAAGCTCGGCATCGCGGGAGAGGCCGAGTACACCGGGCGCGGCGTCTCGTGGTGCGCGACGTGCGACGGCGCCCTCTACCGCGGCAAGACCGTCGCGGTGGTCGGCGGCGGCGACGCAGCCCTCGAGGAGGCCATGTTCCTGACCAAGTTCGCGGAGCGGGTACACCTCGTGCACCGGCGCGACGAGTTCCGCGCGACCAAGTGCATCCAGGAGCGTTGCTTCGCCAACGAGAAGATCGAGCTGCATCTCGGGCGAGTGCCCGTCGAGATCGTCGGCCAAGCAGGTAAGGTCTCGGCGCTCGTGCTCGAGACCGCGACCGGCGAGGCCGCCGAGACGCTCGAGGTCCAGGGCGTCTTCGAGTTCGTCGGCGTGCATCCCAACAGCGACCTGGTGAAGGACCTCGCGGACCTGGCGGACGGCGGCTGGGTGATGGTCGACAGCTCGATGGGTACCTCGTACGCAGGACTCTACGCCGCCGGCGACGTCACGAACACGCCGCTCAAGCAGGTCGTGACCGCCGCAGGTCAGGGCGCCACGGCCGCGTTCGAAGCCCTGCGCTATCTGGATTCGGGCGTCTGCCCGCTGTAGTAGTATCGACCGCGTGTCCGCGCACCCGCGCGGCGACGAAAGGGGTTTCCCGGATGAGCGAGAACATCGTCACCGTCACCGACGCCGCATTCGAGGCCGACGTCATCTCGAGCGCCAAACCGTTCGTGCTCGACTTCTGGG
This sequence comes from Coriobacteriia bacterium, assembly GCA_025361505.1. Taxonomy (GTDB): domain Bacteria; phylum Actinomycetota; class Coriobacteriia; order Anaerosomatales; family PALSA-660; genus PALSA-660. Next base: position 444 of record JANYKZ010000028.1, on the reverse strand, counting down.
CGCCGTGGTGCGGCCCGTGCCGCATGATGGAGCCGCTCCTGGAGGAGCTCGCCGCCGAGCACTCGGGCAAGCTCACCGTCGGGAAGCTCAACGTCGACGACAACCCCGACACGGCCATGCGCTACGACGTCATGTCGATCCCGACGCTGCTGGTCTTCGTCAACGGCGCGGTCGCGAAGAAGCTCGTCGGCGCCATGCCCAAGAAGAAGCTGCTGGACGAACTCTCCGCGTGGATCGGCTAGTCCGACAGCCCCCCGCGTGACCGGAAGGAACCGCCGTGTGTGAGAACAGCGTCAACGTCCCGCAACTGAAGGTCTCCATCGGGCAGGTCGACGATGCCGTCGCGCTCGCGCAGCAGTGGCTCGAGCAGCTGCACCACCTCGCGGACAACGGCAAGAAGGCCGAGACCAGCGCCGACCTCGCGCAGGCCAACGTCCTGCTCGG
>JANYKZ010000040.1 GCA_025361505.1 Coriobacteriia bacterium | reverse complement strand
CCCCCCCCCCCCCCCCCCCGCCGCTCTGGGTGGCGGTCACGATGGCGCGGGCACCCGTGTCGCGCGCGAGCGCGCAGGCGGCCGCCGCGACGGGTGAGCCGGCGGCTGCGTGCCCCGCGGGCATCGGCACCGACGGCCCCGACTCTTCGGCTGCGCGACATACCCGATCCATGGTCGCCACGGCCTCCGTGGGGAACTCGCCGATCGCCGTCTCCTCGGAGAGAATCACGGCGTCCGCGCCCTCGAAGACGGCGGTGGCGACGTCGGAGGCCTCGGCGCGCGTCGGCGACGGAGCGTGCGTCATCGACTCGAGCATCTGGGTCGCGACCACGACCGGCCGGCCGGCGGCGCGGCACGATTCAACGATGCGGCGCTGGGCCGGCGGTACGCTCTCCGCAGAGGTTTCGACGGCGAGGTCGCCGCGCGCCACCATCACGGCATCCGCGGCCGCGACGATCGCGTCGAGGTCGCCGAGCGCCTCGTACTTCTCCACCTTGGCGACGATCGGGACCCGACGATCGCCCATCGCGGCGCGCAGCCGCTCCACGTCGCGGGCGCTGCGCACGAAGGACTGGGCCACGAGATCGACGCCGGCGTCCAAGCCCCATGCGAGCAGTTCCAGATCGTGCGGCGTGACCCCGTCGACACGCAGGTTCACGCCGGGGACGTTCACCCCCTTGTGCGCGCCCAGGGCGCCGCCGCGTACGACCCGCGTCACGACGTCGCCGTCGCGCGTCGCGAGGACCAGCAGCTCCAGAGCACCGTCGTCGAGCAGGATCCGGTCGCCGGCCGAGACGTCCGCGGCCAGCCCGCTCCAGCTGACGCACGCATGCGCGGCATCGCCGGCTCCCACGCCGACCGACAGCACGAACTCGGACCCTTCGACCAGGATCGTGCCCGGCGCCATGTCACCGACACGGAGCTTCGGGCCCGGAAGGTCGAGCATGACCCCGACCGCACGTCCCGCGGCGGAGCCCCAGGCGCGGATCGCGGCGAGCCTGCGCTGCAGATCGGGGATGTCGCCGTGCGATGCGTTGAGACGCGCGACATCGACGCCCGCTGCCAGGACGCGCTCGAGGACGCCCGGCTCGTCACACGCCGGACCTATCGTCGCGACGATCTTCGTCCTGCGCAGACCCGTCATCCGCGTGCCACCGTCCCCTCTCGAAGCGGCAGCGCCTTAGCGGCTGATGTTGTAGAACGCGCGCATCCCGGGGAAGTCGGACGAGTCGCCGAGCTCCTCCTCGATGCGCAGCAGGGCGTTGTACTTGGCCACTCGGTCGCTGCGCGCGGGCGCTCCGGTCTTGATCTGGCCTGCGTTCACGGCAACGGCGATGTCCGCGATCGTCGTGTCCTCGGTCTCGCCGCTGCGGTGGGAGATCACGCACGTGTAGCCGGCGCGCTTGGCCATCTCGATGCAGTTCAGGGTCTCGGTGAGCGAGCCGATCTGGTTGAGCTTGATGAGGATCGAGTTCGCGACGCCGAGCTCGATGCCGCGGCCCAGGCGCTCGGGATTGGTCACGAACAGGTCGTCGCCGACGAGCTGGACGGTGTCGCCGATGCGGTCGGTGAGCAGCTTCCAGCCGTCCCAGTCCTCCTCGGACATGCCGTCCTCGAGCGAGATGATCGGGTAGCGCGCCACGAGGTCGGCCCAGAAGTCGACCATCTGCTCGCTGGTCAGTTCGCGGCCTTCGCCGGCGAGCACGTAGAGGCCGCGCTCGGCGTCGTAGAACTCGGTCGACGCGGGGTCGAGGGCGAACACGATCTGGTCCCCGAGGGAGTAGCCGGCCGTCTCGACGGCCTCGACCAGGAGCTCGAGCGCCTCCTCGTTGCTGCTGAGGTTCGGAGCGAACCCGCCTTCGTCGCCCACGCCCGTGGCGAGGCCGCGGGCCTTCAGGACGCCCTTGAGCGTGTGGTAGATCTCGGAGCACATGCGGAGCGCCTCGGCGAACGTCGATGCGCCGACCGGCATGATCATGAACTCCTGCAGGTCGACGTTGTTGTCCGCGTGGGCGCCGCCGTTGAGCACGTTCATCATCGGCACGGGGATCTGATGCGCGTTGGCGCCGCCGATGTAGGAGTACAGGGTCAGCTCCGTCGACTCGGCCGCGGCCTTGGCCACCGCGAGTGAGACGCCCAGGATCGCGTTCGCCCCGAGTTCGCCCTTGTTGCCCGAGAGGTCCATCGCGAGCATCTCGGAGTCGATGGCGCGCTGATCGGTGGCGTCCATACCCACCAGCTCCGGTCCGATCACGTCGTTCACGTTGGCCACGGCGCCCAGGACGCCCTTGCCCAGGTAGCGGGCCGAGTCCCCGTCCCGCAGCTCGACCGCCTCGAAGGCGCCCGTCGACGCACCGGACGGTACCGCCGCGCGTCCGAACGACCCGTCGTCCAGAACGACGTCGACCTCGACTGTCGGATTGCCACGGGAATCAAGGATCTCGCGGGCCCAGATGTCGGTGATGTAGCTCATTCGTGCTCCCCCTCTTTCGCCCGGCGCCACAGCGCCTCCATGTCGTCGGTACCCATCTCGGCGAGGTCGGTGCCCATCTCGGTCGCGACCCGCTCCATGTCGGTGAACCTTCGGGTGAACTTCGCGCACGCGCCACGGAGCGCCTGCTCGGGATCGACGCCCATCTTGCGCCCCACGTTGACGACCGTGAAGAGCAGGTCGCCGAGCTCGTCCTCGGCCTCGGGGCTGCCGGGGGCCGTCTCCATCAGCTCCCCGATCTCCTCGTGGACCTTGTCCCAGACGTCCTCGACGGAGTCCCACTCGAAACCGACCCCGACGGCCCGGCGGGAGATCTTCTCGGCCAGCGTCAGCGCCGGCAGCGTCTGCGCGATGCCGGCGAGCGCGCCCTTCCCCGCCTTCTCCGTGCGCTTGATGCGGTCCCAGCGCTCCACGACCTCGGCCGCAGTGTCCGCGACGGCGTCGGCGAAGATGTGCGGGTGGCGCCGACGCAGCTTGGTGACGATCGCGTCCGCCACGTCGTCGATGTCGAACCGACCTTCCTCGGACGCGATCTGCGCGTGGAACACCACCTGCAGCAGGACGTCGCCGAGTTCGTCGGCCATCTCCGCGTCATCGTCGGCCTCGATGGCGGCGACGGCCTCGTAGGCCTCCTCGACCAGGTGCTTCCGCAGAGACATGTGGGTCTGCTCGCGGTCCCACGGGCAGCCGTCGGGGGCGCGCAGCACGGACATGATGCGCACGAGCTCGTCGAAACTCCGCTCGTGCCGGTCCGGTGCCACAGCGCCCCCTGCGGTCGTCAGCTATGGGTCGAGATTACGGGGTGGTCGTCTTGCTGCTCGCCGTAACGGCGTTGATCAGCGCTTCGAGCTTCTTGTCGAAGATCTCGATGGTGGCCTTCTTGCGGAGGTCCGCCAGGTAGGTCGCGAAGGCGTTGGCCTTGGCGTTCTGCTGCAGGGTCTGCGTGACGGCCGCGGTGGCCTCCTGCAGCGTCTGCTGCGTTGCCGCACGGCGTCCGAGGAGCTTGACGATGTGCCAGCCGAACTGCGACTGCACCAGCTTCACGTCGCCGACCTTCATCGACTCAACGGCACCGGCGAACTCCGTGACGTACGCCGAGGGGGCGGCCCAACCCAAGTCTCCGCCGTTGTCCTTCGTGCCCGGGTCGGTCGAGTACTGCTTCGCCAGGGCTGCGAAGTTGCCGCCGGCAGCGACCTTGGCCAGGACCGTCTGCGCGAGTGCCTTGTCCTTGGTGGCGAGCAGGATGTGCTCGGCGTGGACCTGCGCCGGCGTCCCGAACTGGGACTTGTTGGCGTCGTAGTACGCCTTGATCTGCGCGGCGGTCGGAGTCGGGCTTCCGCTGGCGACCTTCGAGCTGACGGCGTCGGTCAGCAGGCTGTTCTTGATCTGCTCCCGGAGCGTGGCCAGGTCGATCCCGGCGGTCTTCATCGCGGTGTCGAGAGCGGCCTGACTGCCGTACTGCTGCTGCAGGCCGGCCATGTAGTCGTCGACCTGCTTCGTCGTGACGTCCACGCCGAGCTTCTTGGCGGCCTCGTCGACGAGCTCCTGGCGGATGAGGTTGTCGAGGAGCTGCGCACGGTACTGCTGCTCGATCTGGACGCCCTGGGTCGACTCGAAGGTCTTCGGCGACTGCAGCTTCATCTGGGCGATCTGCTTGTCGATCGTCGTCTTCAGGATGTCGACGCCGTTGACCCGCGCGATGACATCGGCGGACGCGGCGCCCGACTTCGAACACCCCGCGGCAGCCAGTGCTACGAGCACGAGGACAGCCGCAACGACGATGGCGGTCGGACGGGAATGGCGGGTCATGGACGCTCCTTGCGAACGAGAGGCGGTCAGGAGTTCACAGTGGCTGCGATTATAGCAGTCAGCGTGGCGAGCACCCCGTTCATCACGGGTTCTCCATACGCGAGCGGTACCTGCAGCTTCCGCTCCCGCTCGAGGTAGATCGCTCCCCGGGCTGCGAACGCTCCGCGCTGCTCGGAGTCGAGGGTCACCGGCTGCACGACGACGCGATTGCGGACGACGGCAACGTTCGTGATACCGAGCATCCCGGCGAGCGCGCGGGCCCGGGCCACGCCCGCCAGATCGGCCGCGACCTCGGGCATCGCACCGTAGCGCCCGACGAGGTCGGCGACGATCGTCTCCACGCCGTCGGGCGAGTTCGCTGCCGCGAACCGGCGGTAGAACCGCACCCGCTCGTCGGCCGCGTGGACGTATTCCTCCGGGAGGAACGCCTTGACCGGGACGTCGATGCGGACCTCGGGGAGCGCCGCTTCGGACTCGCCGCGCATCTCGGCGACGGCCTCGCGCAGCATCTGCGCGTAGAGGTCGAAGCCGACCGCCGACATGTTGCCGTGCTGCTCGGCACCCAGGAGGGACCCTGCCCCGCGGATCTCGAGGTCCCGCATGGCGACCTTGATGCCGCTGCCGAGCTCGGTGAGCTCCGCGATCGCGGTCAACCTCTCAGCCGCCTGCTCCGTCAGTTGCTTGCCGCGGCCGAACAGGAAGTACGCGTACGCCTTGACGTGGCTGCGGCCGACCCGGCCTTTCAGCTGGTAGAGCTGCGCCAGGCCGAGACGCTCGGAGTCCTCGATGATGAGCGTGTTCGTGTGCGGGTTGTCGATGCCGGACTCGATGATCGTGGTCGCGACCAAGACGTCGATCCTGCCGGCGGCGAAGCCCTCCATGGCCCTCTCGAGCTGGTGCTCGGTCATCTGGCCGTGGGCGACACCGATGGTGGCCTCGGGCACGAGTTCGCGGACGCGCTCGGATGCTTGGTCGAT
>JANYKZ010000008.1 GCA_025361505.1 Coriobacteriia bacterium | reverse complement strand
GAAGCTGCACGACAAGCGCGCGAGCATCGCCGAGAAGGATATGAACCGCGACGCCGCCCGCGACCTGCGCGAGCGGAACAAGGGGCAGTAGGGGAGTCCCTCCGGGCGAGCGACCGAGCGCTATCTGGGCTGGTAGCCGATGACGGTCCAGGTCGTGCCGATGTAGCCGACTCCCCAGTCCATGCTCAACCCCATCGTCACCAGCATCGTCCGGGGCTTGTCACGCTGCTCGTCGACCGTCACGACCCAGACGCCGGGCTCGGGGCTGGTCATCGACCCGATGGCGTACGACCTCAGCCTCGGCGTCCGCATCGTCTCGAGCGCCGACGCAAGCGGCTCGACGCCGAGCCCGGCGGAGTTCACGTACTTCGCCGGCGCTCCCGGATCGCTCGTGCCGGTCCCGATCAGCGACGCGTAGAAGCTCGAGAGTGTGTCGCGGACCTGCGCCTGCTGCGACTCGGCCGGACCGACAAGACGCGCGACGTCGGGCCTGCCGGTGTCGGCGGAACTCACGACGAAGCCTCCAGCCCACAGCACGATGCCGATCGCGAGCGCCAGCGTCACGATGCTGCCCGCCCGGCGGCGCGCGCCGTGCGCGAGCCCGGCGGACTTCAGGTCCGAGGTGAGGGCGATGGTGCGAGTGCCGCCGAGGCGGACGACCGAGATGCCCGCAAGCGTCATGCCCACGGTCAGCCGCGTCCCGCCCTCGCGCCACGGCTTCAGGTAGCCCCAGGACATGGCGCCGGTGAGGGCGACCGCGGCCATCGAGCAGGCGGCTGCGACAAGCCGGAAGACAGCAGCGCCTTCGGTGTCGGGCGCCCCCACGACCGTGAAAGCCAGCGTGAAGCACGCCGCGGCGACCGGCAAGGCCAGCGCGACGAGGATGTCGATCGGCGCAGCGACGCCGAGTCGCCACCATGAGGGCCCGGGCGTTCCCTGACCGGTTCGCAGCCCATGCTGTTCGAGGATGGTGCGTGCAAGCTCCTCAGGGGGCCCGAGACGGTCGATCTCGGCCGCCGCGACCTCCGGGTCGCCCTCGGACGCGTCGCGGAGCATGGCGACGATCTCGGAGACGGAGTCCGTGACCTCCGAGGCACCGAGCAGCGTGAGCTCTCGGCGGAGGCCGTCCGCGTAGGCGGTGATGAGCAGGGCCGCGCGCTCGTCGGTCATCGTGTTTCCCCCTCCAAGCCGCGCATCGCGCGGTCGAGCGTCTCCCACTGGACGCGGCCGGATGCGAGGAAGGTGCCGCCGTCCGCCGTGATCTCGTAGTACTTGCGCCGCGCCGCGCCGTCCTCCTCGGCTCCCCAGGCCGCCGACACCAGCCCGTCCGCCTCGAGGCGTTTGAGCACCGGGTAGACGGTGCTGACTCCGGCGACGAGCTCCCCGATCTCCTGCAGCTCCTGCACGATGCCGTAGCCGTGGAGGGGACCTCGGGCGTCGAGCAGCCCGAGGACGAGCAGCTCGACCACGCCCTTGCGCAGCTGCGTCAGCCACGAACCGTAGGCATCCACGCGCGGCCCTTCTCTAGTGTGTATTGCGTAATACTACGCCTCGAATGATAGGCCCCGCGCCTCCGATGTCAATCCGGGGCGACGACGACCCCGCTGGTCCGTGGCACAGTCCTCGCTCCGGCCCTATACTGTGGGTCCGCCGCGAGCTGCGGCACGCTCGTTGACATGCGTTCGTCGACGCGCACCTTCGGGGGCGACTGGTTTCGACGCGATACGTGTTGCGGGAGAAGCAGGCCGAGGTCCCCTCGCCTCGTTAAACAGGGGGAAAGACGCTTAGGCGCCAACAATAATTACGCTCTCGCTGCTTAATAAGTAGCGACGTCGCCCGGCAGGAGTCCCCGCTGCCGGTCCCGACGACACCAGGGGACTACCGGGGCCGCTGACGCAGGTATGCGGCCAGGGAATGTGATCCTACTGGGCAGAAGGCACGCGGGTCGACAGGTGTCGCCTTCGCCGAGAAAACAACTGGAGACTGAGCCTGGAGATGCTTCCGTGGTATGGGTCGTGGACCGGAGTTCGATTCTCCGCGCCTCCACCAGAAACCCTGCGACGCCCGTTCGGCCATCACGGCCGGGCGGGCGTCGTTGCGTTGCCGGTGTAGAGCGCCTACTCGTCGCCCGAGGGCGGGCGTCGCAGACGCTTGACGACGCCGCGGCGGGTCTTGCCCTCGAGCTCGATCGCTCGTCGGGTGCGTGACTTGCGCCTGGCCACCCGGGGCGCCGGCGGGGGAGCGTTGAGCTGCTCGAGCTTGGCTCGAAGCCGCTCGAGGGCGTCGCGCTTGTTGAGCAGCTGGCTGCGCTGGCGACGCGCGACGACGGTGACGCCGGTGGGACGGTGCTTCAGACGCACCGCGGAGTCCGAGGTGTTCACTGACTGACCGCCCGGTCCCGAGGCGTGGAAGACCTGCACGTCGCACTCGGCGAGCAACGCGTCGTCGGACTCGGGTATCTCGATCGGGAGTTCCATCGCGCCCAGCATACCCGCAGATGCCGCGGCGAGTGAGCCGCCGACACGCCGTCTCGCGCGTGACGGCTCGGCACCGGGCGCCCGCGAGAGCGCCGCCGTGTGGCATACTCGCCGCATGACCGAAACAGCCCTCCGATATGGTTCCTCGGTCGCCGACTGGGAGCGTGCCAAGCTGCAGGCGAAGGACTTCCTGACGTCCTGCGCCCGCCGCCGCGCCACGACGACCTACTCGGAGCTGTGCGCCGTCGTCGACGCCATCCATCTTCGGCCCTACTCGTTCGCGATCGTGGCGTTCCTCAACGAGATCTGCACCGAGGAGGACGCCGCGCACGGCGTCATGATGGCTTCGCTCGTGGTCCGCAAGGACTCGGGCGTCCCGGGCGACGGCTACTTCCGGCACGCCGACCGGCTGGGCCGCGACATCTCTGATCGCGAGGCGTTCTGGCGGTCAGAGGTCGAGAAGGTCTACGACGTCTGGCCCGGTCTCCGCGACTGACATCGGCGCCGTACGGCGCGACGCACACTCGAACACCCACGGGCGGACGTGCCGCCACGCTCCAGCGACAGGGGAACCGACCGCATGGCACTCATCCTCAGGCTCTTCACCGACACGCACGGCTTCATCCTCGACATGGTCAACGGGGCCGGCGCGTGGTCGTACCTGATCCTGTTCGTGGTCATCTTTTGCGAGACCGGTCTGGTAGTGGCCCCGTTCCTCCCGGGTGACTCGCTGATCTTCGTCGCCGCCGCGATCGCGGCCAGCTCGCAGCAGACGGTCCTCAACCCGTGGATCCTGTTCGCCGTGCTGGCCGCAGCCGCCATCGCCGGTGACACCGTCAACTACTGGATCGGCGCCAAGCTCGGCCCCGCGGTCCTGAAGAACCCCGACAGCAAGATCTTCCGCAAGGAGTATCTGGACAAGACGCACGCGTTCTTCGAGCGCTGGGGCGGGCTCGCGATCATCCTGGGGCGTTTCGTGCCGTTCGTGCGCACGTTCGCACCGTTCCTGGCGGGCGTCGGCTCGATGCACTATCGGCGCTTCCTGGCCTACAACGTCATCGGCGGCCTCGCCTGGGTCGGTCTCTTCCAGTTGGCGGGTCACTTCTTCGGCGCCCTGCCCATCGTGCAGAACAACCTGAGCCTCGTCCTCATCGGCGTCATCGTGATCACGCTCGTCCCGTTCGGCTACGAGTCCTTCAAGCGCCTGCGCGGCGCGCGCGCGTAGCGCGGACCTCCCGCAACGAACAGAAGTGCCCCGCGTCCACATGGATGCGGGGCACTTCTGTTTGCGCTGACGGCGGGGCTAGATCTGGTGACACCCCGTGTTCGAGCAGCTATGGGTGGTGAAGTCGGGGACGTTGGGGTCGGGGCTGGGGTGGCACTTCACGCACCCGGTCGGGAAGGGGCCGAAGGCCAGGTAGTTGTGCGGAGCCACGGTCGTCCCGACGACGATCGGCGGGTGGACGAACGGTGTGGTGGTGAAGTGGCAGTGCAGGCAGTTGGTGGGCCCGACGTGGAACACCGCGTGGCAGCCGGCCGAAGTGCAGGAGTTCAGCGGCGCGGTGAAGACCAGGCCGGGGTGGCACCTGCCGCACTTCGTGGTGTCAGTGTGCGTGCCGCTCAGCGGCACCGGATGGTTCGTGTAGGGCGCGACGGGTGCGAACGCGAACTGGGCGTTGTCGTGGCAGTCCTGGCAGCGCGTCGTGCCCGTGCCGTGCGGGCTCTGAGAGGCGTGGCAGTCGACGCACTGGTTGCCGGCCGGCAGGCCGTTGGCGAGGTGGCACCTCACCGCGGGATTGGATCCGCCCGAGCAGCCCAGCGTCGCGTGCTTGCCGACCAGCGGGTACGGGTGGTGAGCTCCGGCCCAGCCGGCGGGGGTGTGGCAGTTCTGGCACTGCGTGATGGTCGGGCCGTGGGGGCTGTCAGCCGCGTGGCACGCCACACACAGGTGGCTGCCGCCGCCACGTACCTGGGCGAACTTGCCGTTGTAGTGGCACTGGACGCCGTTGTTGCCCATGCAACCGACCTTCGTGTGCTGCCCGATCAGCGGGAAGCCGGTCGATGCGTGCTTGAACGTCGTGTACTTGAAGCCCGCGCTGGCCGCCGGGGTATGGCAGGCGGCGCAGTCGGTGAGCCCGCCGTGCTGCTTGCCGTGGCATCCGACGCACACCCTCGGGGTTCCGGCGAAGCGGCCGTTCACGTGGCACGCCGAGCAGTCGAGCGTGGCGTGGCGTCCGACCCGGACGAAGAACGTGTTGTGGTTCCAGCCGTCCTTGGGCTTGAGCCACCCGTTGTCGGGCGTGTGGCAGTCCTGGCAGTTCGTCACGCCGCCGTGGTTGGTCCCGTGGCAGTTGGTGCAGGTGCGCGGCGTGGCGGTCTGCGGCGCATCCTTGTGACAATCGAAGCAGGTGAGCGGCTTGTGGCCCCCGCCGAGCGAGATGTGGTCGGAGGGCAGCGGCTTGCGGATGCCCCACGCGGTCGTGGTGTGGCAGTTGACGCAGTACTTGGCTCCGCCGTGAGGCGCGTCGTGGCACTTGGTGCACAGCGGCGAGGGGAGCTGCTGGCCCTCGGTGTGACACATCGAGCAGCCGATCAGCGGGTGCATGCCGTTGTCGAAGGAGGTGTCGATGTGGGAGTACTTCGCGGGCTTCCACGTCTCGAGGCTGTGGCACTTCTCGCACGGTCCCGTGTAGGGCGTCTTGTGCTTGAAGGTGGTGTGACACCCGGGTGCGTCGCACGCGGTCCCCGCGGTGTAGCCGGGGTGCTTGGCGACCTTGACCGGAGTCACGGACGTGCTCACGACGCACCCTACGAGGGTGAGTACCGTCAGCAGCACCGCGGCACCGGCGAGCCAGACTGTCAGCCTGCGCGTCACAGAAGTCCCCTTGTCCCCACGTCGAACCCCGACACACCACTAGTGAGTTTACCAGTAGTCCTGCTTGTAACGCGAGGAACAGCCGCGATGTGCGCGGTTCGTCCGTCCGGGCGGTGAGCGGCATGCGCCCGCGCTCCGCGTTTCCCGCCCTCGTAGTACCATCGACACAGCGGGACGCGCACGCGGATGCGTCCCGGCGACCGATATGAGGGGACGACCTTCCATGGCAGACGAGGCGCACTCGCTCGCCGTCTTCATCGACTTCGAGAACCTGGCATTGGGCTTCGAGCGCGACCGCCCCGCCGGGGGAGGAAAGGCGCGCGGCAAGACCGACGAGCTCCTCGACATCACCGCGATCCTCGAGCGGCTGGTCGAGAAGGGCAAGGTCATCGCCAAGATCGCCTACGCCGACTGGGGACGCTTCGACAAGTACCGCGTCGCGATGCACGACGCGGGGATCCAGATGATGGAGATCCCCGAACGTGGCAAGACCGGCAAGAACCACGCGGACATCCAGCTGTGCGTCGACGCGATGGACCTGTGCTACTCCAAGGAGCACGTGGACACGTTCGTGGTCGTCTCCGGCGACTCCGACTTCACGCCGCTCGTCGCGAAGCTCAAGGAGAACGGCAAGTCGGTGATCGGGCTCGGCATGAAGGAGTCCACCTCCGACCTGCTGGCCTCGAGCTGTGACGAGTTCATCTACTACGAGGACCTCGTCACGGGCCCCGCCGCGCCGAGCGTCGCCGCGGTCGAGATCCCGAAGGCCAAGCGGCCCGCGATGAAGCTGCTGGTCGAGACGATCCAGGGCCTCCAGCGCGAGAACAAGGACGTCATGTACTCGTCGCTCGTGAAGGACACGATGAAGCGCAAGCAGCCGGACTTCAACGAATCGGGCTACGGCTACCGGACCTTCCAGGCGCTCCTCGAGGACGCCGAGAAGCTCGGGCTGGTCACCCTGCGCGTCGACACGCGCTCGGGCACGTACGTGGTGGTAGGGTTCGCCGAAGGCAAGTGACGAATGCGGCGCCCGTCGTGAAGGGCGCTGCCGCAACGGATATCAAGGAGGTCGCTATGGGGCTCTATGAGCCGAGCTACGTTTGCACCGGTGACGAGATCGCCGTCATCACGACGCCCAAAGGCGTCATCAAGTTCAAGTTCTTCTGCGAGGACGCCCCCAAGCACGCCGCGGCGTTCATCGAGCTCGCGGAGAAGGGCTTCTACGACGGCACGAAGTTCCATCGCGTCGAGCCCAACTTCGTGATCCAGGGCGGCGACCCGCTCTCCAAGAACGACGACCCCGCGGTCGGCACCGGCGGCCCCGGCTACAACCTCGCCGCCGAGTTCAACTCCCGCCCGCACCTCGACGGGACCGTGTCGATGGCCCGAGCCGGTCATCCCGACTCCGCCGGGTCGCAGTTCTACATCTGCCTGGGCGACCAGAGCTTCCTGAACGGCAACTACACCGTCTTCGGTCAGGTCACCGAGGGCATGGACGTCGTCCACTCGATCTCGCGCAACGACGTGATGGAGTCGGTGACGATCGAGCGCCCGTAGCTCGCGCCGGACGGCACGACCTCTCGACGAGCAGGGCCGCACCCGCGGCCCTGCTCGTTCGCGTATGCTCCACGCGTGTGGCCCGACCGTCCTCGCGGTCGACCGGGGCCCGAGGGAATACACAGACCATGGCGCACCCGCGCCTGATACGGAGGAACGGCCGCATGCTGATCCTGTTCGCAACCTGCGCGCGAGGCCTCGAGAACGTGCTGGCCGAGGAGCTGCGGGCACTCGGAGCGCTCCGCGTGCGGCCGGCCCGCGCGGGAGTCTCGTTCGTCGGCGGGACCACCGTCGCCTACGCAGCGTGCCTGTGGTCGCGGACCGCGTCGCGCATCCTGATGCCGATCGGCAAGGCCCCCGCCGACGATGCGACGACGCTCTACGACGGCATCGCAGCGATCGCGTGGGAGGACCATCTCTCGCCGGACGGCACGCTGTCCGTCTACTTCGCCACCGACCCGAACCCGGAGTTCCGGAACACCATGTTCGGCGCGCTCAAGGTCAAGGACGCGATCGTCGACCGGCTCCGTGAGAGGTTCGGGCGGCGTCCCTCGATCGACACCCTCGCGCCTGACCTGAGGGTCAATGTTCGCGTGCGCGCGAAGGTCGCGACCGTTTCGATCGACCTCTCGGGGGATGCGCTCCACCGTCGCGGCTATCGCGAGCCGGGAGTGCAGGGCGAAGCGCCGCTCAAGGAATCGCTTGCGGCGGCCGCTCTGCTGCTCGGCGGATGGCCCGAGACGGCCGCCGGGGGCGGCGCGCTGATCGACCCGATGTGCGGCTCCGGCACCCTTCTCATCGAGGGCGCCTGGATCGCCGGCGACGTTGCCCCGGGCCTCCTTCGCTCGCACTGGGGATTCACCGGATGGCTCGGCCACGACGCGGAGGTCTGGAACGACCTTCTCGCGGAGGCCGACGAGCGGGCCGAGGCCGGACTCGCCGCCCTGCCGCCCGTCATCGGCTTCGACTCCGACCCGCGCGCGATCACGCTGGCCACCGCCAACGTCGCGCGCGCCGGTCTGCGCGGCAAGGTGACGACGGAGGTCCGCGACGTCGCCGACCTCGTCGCGCCCGAGGGTGTGGCGACGGGCTTGGTCGCGGTCAACCCGCCCTACGGCGAGCGGCTCGGCGACAGCGCTTCCGCGCTCGACGTGTACCGGGTGCTCGGCGAGCGGCTGCGCGCCGATCTCGGGGGCTGGCGCTACGCCGTCCTGTCAGGCGACATCGCCCACGTCACGGCGCTCGGCCTCGTGCCGGAGGCGACGTTCTCGCTGTTCAACGGTCCGATCCCGGTGCGGCTCGACACCGGCGTGACGCCGGTCGCGGCCGAGCCCGATGCCACGGGCGGCGCACTGGCCTTCGCCAACCGCGTGCGCAAGAACCTGCGGCACCTGTCGAAGTGGGCGCGGCGCGAGGGCGTCAGCTGCTGGCGCGTCTACGACGCCGACCTTCCGGACTTCGCGGTGGCGGTCGACCTCTACGACTGCGTCGACGGCGTCCGCCGCGTGGTCGTCTCGGAGTACGAGGCGCCGTCGGAGATCGACCCGATCGCCGCGAGCATGCGGCTGAACCAGGCCGTGGCCGCAGTCGCCGAGGTCCTCGACACGCCCGCGTCCGAGGTGCGTCTGAAGGTGCGTCGCCGCCAGAAGGGCGACGCGCAGTACGAACGCCTCCGCGCGACCGGCGTATTCCGCGAGGTGACCGAGAGCGGGGCCCGCCTGCTCGTCAATCTGGACGACTACCTCGACACGGGCCTCTTCCTCGACCATCGCATCACCCGCGGCATGGTCGCGGACCTGTGCGTCGGAGGGTCGCTCCTCAACCTCTTCTCCTACACGGGCGCTGTCACCGTTCGTGCGGCCGTAGCGGGCGCGCGTTCCAGCGTGTCGGTCGACCTGTCGAACACGTATCTGGCGTGGGCGCGGCGCAACCTCGCGCTCAACGGGCTCGACGAGGAGGCGCATCGGGTCGTCCACGCCGAGGTCTTCTCCTACCTCGAGAAGGCGGCGGTCGAGGACGGACCGCGCTTCGACGTCGTGTTCTGCGACCCACCCACGTTCTCGACCAGCAACGCGATGGAGGGCACGCTCGACGTACAGCGCGACCACGTGCGCCTGATCACGGCGTCGGCGGCGGTGCTGGCGCCCGCGGGGACACTCGTGTTCTCGACCAACATGCGGCGGTTCAAGATGGACGTGGAGGCGCTCGCGCAAGAAGGGCTGCACGTCGGTGACATCAGCGAGGAGACGATCCCGCCGGACTTCGCCCGAAACCCGCGCATCCACCGGTGCTTCCTCGTGAGGCGCATCTGACGCGGCGCGAGCGGGCTGTGCGACGGGGCTAGGTGCTGACGACGTCGATCGCCTCGACGGGGCAGATCTCCGCGGCTTCCCGCACGCAGTCGTACTCCTCGTGCGGGACCGGGTCGACGATCGCGTGCGCTAAGCCGTCGTCCATCATGGCGAAGACCTCAGGGCAGGTCTCGGCGCACAGCGCGCACCCGATGCAAGCGTCCCTGTCGATGACTGCCTTCATGGTCGGTTCCCTTCACGTGATCGGACCCGCGGGCCGCTCCCGCCCGCCGGGCGATACTCTATCGGCTACATACCCACGCGGGACCCGGAGACGCCGCACATGCCACGACCCGACCAGGCGCTGCCCGACTACACCGTACGCGTCTCGGCGCGCGCGCGGCGCGTCAGGCTCGTCATCACGCCTGCCGACGGGCTCGTGGTCGTGGTGCCGAAGGGCTTCCCGGCGAGCAGGGTCCCGGAGGTCGTTCGCGAGCACGTGCCGTGGATCGAGCGCACGCTCGAACGCACGGCCGAGCGCCGCGCCCACCTGGCCGGAATCTCCCAGGCGCCCGTGCCCGAGACGATCGACCTGCCCGGTATCGGCGTGCGTTGGCGCATCGAGCTGAAGCGGGGAGAGGCCGTCGGCGTCCGGGGGACCCTGCGCGATGAGACGCTGACGCTGACGGGCGACGTCGACGACACCGAGGTCTGCCGCGCCGCGATGCGCCGCGCCGTCGGGCGTGTGGCGCGCGAGCGCCTTCCTCTGATGCTCGGCAGCGCGGAGGCCGAGACGGGCTGGTCGGCCACGAAGGTCAGCGTGCGCCGGCAGCGCAGCCGATGGGGGAGCTGCACCTCGAAGCACGCGATCAGCCTCAACGAGTCGCTCGTCTTCCTGCCCCAGCACCTGGTCCGCTACGTGATGGTGCACGAGCTGGCCCACACGCGCCGCCTCGACCACTCGCCCGCGTTCTGGGCGCTGGTGCAAGGGCACGAGACCGCGTGGCGGGACCACCGTCGCGAGTTGCGCGAGGCGTGGCGCCACGTGCCGGCCTGGGCCGAGGTCCCCCGGGGGATCGCCTAGGGCTTCGGGCGCGCAGGCCGCTTGTCGCGCGCTCCGCGGTCGGGCCGGTTGTTGAGCGGCCTGGCGTCCTCAGCACGGTAGAACAGGTACTTCGCCAGTTCGGCGCCGCTCATGTAGATGGCGAGGATGACACCGAGCATCAGCAGGAACGGCCACGTCAGCGGCACGAACCTGAACAACGTGCCGATCGGGGTGAACGGGATCCCGAGCGTGACGATCCAGATGGTCACGCTCGCGATCGTCAAGAGCCTGCCCGGCCTGCTGCGGAAAACCGACCGCCGCGTCCGGATGATGAGCACGACCATCGAGGCGGAGAGTACCGATTCCGTGAACCAGCCCGTCCGGAAGAGCGCTTGGGCGTAGTCGGTTGCGGCCCCTGGCGCGCCCCATATCGGCAGCTTCATCACCCACAGCAGCGCGGCGAACGTCGCGTAGTCGAACACGCTCGACAGCAGCCCGAAGACGATCATGAACCGCCGGATGAAGCTGATGTCCCAGCGCCGCGGCTGCTCGACCAGCTCGGCGTCGACGTTGTCCGAGGCGATCGTCATCTCGGGGAAGTCCGTGAGCAGGTTCGTCAGAAGGATCTGGACCGGCAGCAGGGGGAGGAACGGCAGGAACAGGCTGGCGCCCGCCATGGAGAACATGTTGCCGAAGTTGGCGCTCGTGGCCATGAACACGTACTTGAGCGTGTTGGCGAACGTGGCCCTGCCGTCGCGCACGCCCTGCGCCAGCACGTCGAGGCCGGGCTCCAGCAGGACGATGTCCGCGGACTCCTTGGCCACGTCGACCGCCGAGTTCACCGAGATCCCGACGTCGGCGGCGTGCAGCGCGCTCGCGTCGTTGATGCCGTCGCCCATGTAGCCGATCACGTGGCCGGCCTTCTGCAGCAGGCGGACCAGATACTCCTTCTGGTTCGGCTCGATCTCCGCGAAGATGTCGATCGAGTCGACCTTGGCGACCAGGGCCCGCTCGTGGATCGCGTGCAGCTGGCTGCCCGTCATGACCACGGGCTCGGTGAGCCCCATCGACGCGCCCGCGGTACGGGCGACGAGGGCGTTGTCGCCCGTGATGATCTTCAGGGCGACTCCGAGCGCTCGCAACTGCTCCACCGCCGCGAGCGCGCCCTCCTTGGGCGGGTCGAACAGGGCCAGGATGCCGACGAGCGTCATCCCCGTCTCGGTGGTCGCGTCGATCTGGCGTCCGGTGTCGTCACGGACCGCGACGCCGAGCGTGCGGAACCCCTTCGCGGACAGGTCGCGATAGAGCTTCTCCACATCGGCGCGGACCTCGTCGATGCGGACCGTCGAGCCGCTCGGCATGCGCGCGCTGGTGCAGACCGCCAGCACGTTCGCGAAGGCGCCCTTGGTGATCATCAGCGCCTTGCCGCCGCGGTCGACGAGGATCGTAAGGCGCTTGCGCTCGAAATCGTAGGGGACCTCGTCGAGCTTGACTATCTGGTTGAGGTCGAAGCTTCGGGAGGCTCGCACGGCCACGTCGATCGGGTTGGTGAAGCCGGTCTCGAAGCACGAGTTGAGATAGGCGTAGAGCATGACGTCCTCGGAGTCGCCGCCGAGGACGTCGAAGCCGCCGGAGACGGTGACGACGCCCTCGGTGAGTGTGCCGGTCTTGTCGGAGCACAGCACGTCCATCGAGCCGAAGTCCTCGATCGAGTCGAGGCGCTTCACGATGACGTGCCGCTCGGCCATGCGCCGCGCGCCGTGCGCTAGGTTGATGGAGATGATGGCCGGGAGCAGTTGGGGCGTGAGCCCCACCGCGAGCGCGAGCGAGAAGAGGAACGAGTCGATCGGCGGCTTGTGCAGCAGCACGTTGATCGCGAAGATCGCGATCACGAGCATCAGCGTGATCTCCATCAACAGATAGCCGAAACGGCGCACGCCGCGCTCGAAGTCGGTCTCCGGCGGGGCCAGGGCCAGCCGGTCGGAGACCGCGCCGAACTCCGTCTGCCGGCCGGTCGTGACGACGAGCGCGCGTGCGGTGCCGGAGACCACGTGCGTGCCCATGAACACCGAGTTCGTGCGCTTCGCGAGCGGCGCGTCGGCCGGCAGCGCGCCGGCGGACTTCTCCGCCGGGAACGACTCTCCGGTGAGCGAGGCCTCGTCGACGAACAGGTCCGTGCTCTCCAGGATCAGGCAATCCGCCGGGATCGTGGCGCCGGCCATGAGGACGACCACATCCCCGGGCACGACGTCGTCGTGCGGAACCGCCACCTCGCGCCCGTCGCGCAGGACCTGCGCCTTGACCTGGACCACCGCGAGCAGCTTCTTCACCGCGTCCGCGGCGCCGCGCTCCTGCCAGAAGGTCAGCAGCCCGCTCACGAGGACGATCGCGATGATGATGCCGGCGTCGATCCGGTCGCCCAGGAACGCCGAGAGCACGGCCGCGGCGATGAGGATGAGGATGATCGGGCTGCGGAACTGCGTCAGGAACAGCTCGAGGTCGCTGCGGTCCTGCTTCGCGCGCACGCGGTTGGGCCCGTAGGTCGCCAACCGTCGCGCGGCGTCCTGCGAGGTCAGCCCGTCGCGCGTGACTCCCAGCTCGCCGAGCTGGTCGTCCGCGGTACGGCTCCAGAACGCCTTCGGCGCATCGGCCATGACCTTGTGCTCCTTTCCGGTGCGCCCGCATCGTATCCTCAATAGGTACCCGAACGCGCGGAGGGAGGAGCCAAGGCATGGATCCTGACGTCTCGGACAGGTTCCGGCGAGCGCTGTCCGGCGAGGTCGTGGCACCGCTCGTGGCGGGGTTCACCTTCGTGGACCCAGCGCTGCTCCCCGGGCCCGGCGGTCCGGCGCGTCCGCCCGCGTCCGCGCTCGCGCGCGCCGCGGCCGACCTCCGTCTCGACTTCGCGTTCGTGCCGTCGTGGGAGCCGTGGGCGATCACTGCGGTGGCGGAGCTCCAGGCCTCCGGCGTGGCCGCGGTCTGGGTCGCCCCGGGCGTGCTCACGCCGCTGATCGCGTCACTGGGCACGGCGGTCGGGCTGAGGCTCGTCGCGCTCGATGAGGACGGCCGGCGCGGAGCGACCCTCGACGAAGCCGCGGCGCTCGCGGGCGCCTCGGTCGATGAGGGTATCGCTGCGGGCGCGGATGCGGTCGCGGTCGCCGACGACCTCGCGGGTGCCGGGGGGCCGATCGTGTCCCCCGCGTTCCTCGGCACCGAGGTGTTCCCGCGCCTGGCGCGGCTCGCGGACCGCGCGGCCGCCGCCGGCGTGCCGGCGGTCCTTCACTGTGACGGCGCCGCGGCGCTTCTCTACACGTCGGTCCGCAGGGCGGGATTCCTGGCCGTACACGGCGACTGCGGTGGTCCTGGGCGCACCGCGGCCGCTCTCGCGGCCGCCCGCTGCGCCGGCGTCGCCCTCATCGGCGGCCTCGCTGCTTCGCAGCTGACGGATGCGGCCCGCGGCGGCGCCGCCGGCACAGCGGCCGCGGCACTCGCCACGCGGGGCGGGTTGCTGCTCGCGGACGACGGCGGCGTGGCGAGCGCCGCGGAGTGCGCCGCCCTGTTCGCGGCCCTCGGGGCAGCGCGCCGGTAACGCCTCGGGGAGGGTCGCCCGGCCCACCGTCTATACTTGGCGGCATGAACGACGCACCGATCGGCATATTCGACTCCGGCCTCGGAGGCCTCACGGTGGCCTCCGAGATCGCGCGCGCCCTCCCTCACGAGTCGATCCTCTACGTTGGCGACACCGCCCGCTGTCCCTACGGACCCCGGCCACTCGAGGACGTGCGTGAGTTCGTGCTGCAGATCGGTTCGTGGCTGGCGGAGCGGCGCGTGAAGATGCTCGTCATCGCCTGCAACACGGGAACCGCCGCCGGTCTCGCCGCGGCGCAGCGGACCTTCGACGTGCCCGTCATCGGCGTCGTGGAGCCGGGTGCGCGAGCGGCTGTGAAGGCGACGTGCAACCGCAAGGTCGGCGTGATAGCGACGACCGGGACCGTCGAGTCGGGCGCCTACTCGAACGCCGTGCGCGCCCTCGACGCCGGCGTCACCGTCTTCTCCGTGGCCACACCGAAGTTCGTGGACATCGTCGAGCAGGGGCTGCACATGGGGCCCGGCACCTTCGAGGAGCTGATCGCGGACTCCTCCGAGGTCTTCGTGCGCCCGACCTTCTTCGAGATCGCGCGCGACTACCTCGACCCGCTCAAGCGCGTCGGCGTGGACACCCTGGTGCTGGGCTGCACGCACTTCCCGCTGCTCGCCCCCGCGATCGGCCAGGTGATGGGCCGCAAGGTCCGCCTCATCTCGTCGGCCCAGGAGACGGCGCGCGAGGTCTCCGAGGTCCTCGGCGCGCGCCGGTGGCTCGCGCCGAGGGACAACGTGCCGCGGCACCGGTTCCTCACCACGGGGGACGCGGACGAGTTCGCACGTCTCGGATCGGTGGTGCTGCGCCACTCGATCAGGAGCGTCGAGCACCTGCGGGTGTCCGAGTTCGAAACGATGACGATCCCCCCGATGCGCGCCGAGACGGTCGCGTCGGGACTCGAGGAAGAGGGTATGGCATGCAGCTGACGATCCTGGGTTCCGCCGCCTCATGGGCGGGGGACGGGCAGGCCTGCTCGGGCTACCTGGTCGAGGACGAGGGCACCACGCTGCTGGTGGACTGCGGCAACGGCACGCTCGCGAACGCCGCCTCAGTCGCCGACGTCACCTCCATCGACGCGGTGCTGATAAGCCACATGCACCCGGACCACTTCGCCGACCTCTACGCGCTGCAGGCGGCGCTCCGGTTCGCTCCGGAAGGTCCGGTCGGCAGCCTCCCGCTCTACCTGCCCGAGGGGCTGTGGGAACGCCTCGGTGCGCTGCTCTCCCACCACGGCCGCGAGCAGCTGGCCGAGGCGTTCGAGCCGCACTCCCTGTCCGACGGCCATCCGCTTGCCTTCGACGACATCACTGTCACGCCGCACGCAGTCGACCACGACGGCCCCACCTTCGCGTTCGCCTTCGAAGCGCACGGTGCGCGTCTGGCCTACACGGCCGACACGCGCCCGGGCGCGGACGTCGGGAGGGCCGTCGCGGGCTGCGACGTGCTGCTCGCCGAGTGCACGCTGCCGGACGAGTACGAAGGCACGGCGGCGCACCTGACCGCCGGCGAGGCCGGGCAGCTCGCGAAGGACTCCGGCGCCGGGATGCTGATACTCACGCACCTGTGGCCGTCGGCCGACCACGCGCGTATGCTGCGCAAGGCCTCATCCGTGTTCGGCGGAGAGACGCATCTCGCTGAAGAGCTCATGACCGTTGAGATCGCACCGGCGCGCGGCGCCGGGGAAGGAGTCCGCCGATGACGACACGCGCGAACGGACGCGCTGCCGACGAGCTGCGCGAGGTGAGGGTGACGCGCGGCTACCTGAAGCATGCGCACGGCTCGTGCCTGATCGAGATCGGGGACACCGTGGTGCTGTGCGCCGCCAACATCAGCGACGGCGTCGCGGGATGGCGGCGGGGGAGCGGTCAGGGCTGGGTCACGGCCGAGTACGCGATGCTTCCCTCGTCGACGCACGAGCGTAAGCGCCGCGAGTCGGGTCCTGGCGGCCCCGGTGGGCGCACGCACGAGATCCAGCGGCTCATCGGGCGCAGTCTCCGCACCGTGACCGACCTCGGCGCGCTGGGCGAGGCGACGGTCAACGTCGACTGCGACGTCATCCAGGCGGACGGCGGGACGCGCACCGCGGCGATCACCGGCGCCTGGCTCGCGCTCGCCGACGCCTTCGTCATGTGGAAGCAGGCCGGCAAGATCAAGTCGTCCCCGATGCTCGACCATATCGCCGCGACCTCCATCGGGCTCGTCGACGGCGAGCTGCTGCTCGACCTGGACTACTCCGAAGATTCGCGGGCCGAGGTCGACATGAACGTCGTCACCGACTCGCGCGGGCGATTCATCGAGGTCCAGGGGACCGGGGAGCGCACGCCCTTCGACCGCGGCCGCCTCGACGCGATGCTCGACCTTGCGCTGGCGGGGACCACCCGCCTCGTCGCCATCCAGCGAGAGATGATCGAGAAGGAGTCACTGACCTATGGCCGCTGAGAAGCGCAGGATCGTCGTCGCGACGGCCAACGCGGGCAAACTCGCCGAGATCGCCGCGCAACTCGACCTCCCGGGGTTCGAGTTCGTGACCGCCGCCGACCTCGGCGCCGAGCCGTTGGACGTCGCCGAGACCGGCGAGACCTTCACCGACAACGCGTACCTCAAGGCCGAGGCGTACCGGAAGCGGTTCGGCCTCGCCGCGCTCGCTGACGACTCCGGCCTCGTCGTCGACGCGCTGGGCGGCCGGCCCGGCGTCCGCTCGTCGCGATTCGCCGGAGAGCGCGCGTCGGACAACGACAACACCCGCCGCTTGCTCGAAGAGCTTGACGGCTTCGGCCCCGAGATGCGCGCGGCGCGCTTCCAGTGCGTCGTCGTATTCGTGGATGAGCAGGGCGAGCCGATCTCCGCCTGCGGGACCTGCGAGGGTCAGATCGCCTTCTCCCCGCGCGGGAACGGCGGGTTCGGCTACGACCCGGTCTTCCTCCCCGACGAGGCGGCCGGCTCCACCATGGCCGAGCTCACGATGGCCGAGAAGATCGCGATCAGCCATCGCGGCAAGGCACTGCGGGCACTAAAGCACGCGCTCGTCGCGGAGGAGTAGCAGGGAAGACCGGCGCGCGGTTTGCCGCAGCGGGTGACCCTCCCTATACTGATGACCGCTGCCCCGCCAGGGCGGCACCGGATCGATCCGGTTCGGGCCGTAGCGCAGTCTGGCAGCGCACCTGCTTTGGGAGCAGGATGTCGCCGGTTCGAATCCGGCCGGCCCGACCAAACCGCGGGCGTAACTCAATTGGTAGAGTGTCAGCCTTCCAAGCTGAATGTTGCCGGTTCGATCCCGGTCGCCCGCTCCATTGACAATGCTTCGATGCCACGGGTAGTGTGTGTCTCCGCGCCCGGGCGGCATCGTGGAACATGCGCCCGTAGCTCAGTTGGATAGAGCGGGAGACTTCTAATCTCTTGGTCGGGGGTTCGAATCCCTCCGGGCGTGCCAGACCACTCATGGTGGGTGTAGCTCAGTTGGTTAGAGCGTCGGACTGTGGCTCCGAAGGTCGCGGGTTCGAGACCCGTCATCCACCCCATGCGCCTAGACGAGGGCCCCGCCGCGGCGGGGCCCTCGAGCATTCTTGATCGCAATCCCTTGCGCGTACG
>JANYKZ010000004.1 GCA_025361505.1 Coriobacteriia bacterium | reverse complement strand
CTGTCCGTAGCGGACGAGCCCGACCACCTGGTCGATGACCGTGAACGCGGCGATGATCGCGCCCATGACGGCGGTGATCCCGATCCACGTGCCCACCACGTACTCCCAGCGGCTGACCGCCTTTGACGTGACGTTGTAGACCGTGCGGCGCTCGACCTCCGAGGGGATGCGGTTGGCGGCCAGCGCGAGCGCGAGCACCATCGCGGCCGCGAACGTCAGCGACAGCGCGACCTCCCGGTAGACGCCGACGTCCACGCCGACTCCGTAGCTCGGCAGCGACGGCGCGGAGAACGCGAGCACGGCGGCGAAGAACAGGACGGCGAACACGATCCTGCGCTTGATCGCGTCGAGGAACACGGCGCCGGCGATGGCGGTGAGGCGGCGGATCATCTAGGCCACCTCCCCCTTCTCGTTGGAGAGCATGCGGGTGAAGTAGTCCTCGAGCGACTCACGTTTGGGCTCGACCTCGACGACCGCGCCGCCGGCGTCGTAGACGGCGTCGATCGCGCGCCGGACGTCGGCGTCCTCCACGGAGAACGTGACGAGATCGCCGTGCTGCACCACGTCGGCCGCGAGGGCCGCGACGCGTTGCGGCAGGCCGCTCGAGAGCCCTCCCGCACGCACGGTCGTGCGGCCGGCGACGCTCAGGAGATCGGCGATCGGGCCTTCGGCGGCCACGCGGCCGCGGCTCATGATCGACACCCGGTCGCACACCGCCTCAGCCTCGGAGAGCTGGTGACTCGAGAGCAGCACGGTCGCGCCCTCGTCACGCAGCTGCAGCATCAGGTTGCGCACGTCGCGCTGGCCGAGCGGGTCGAGGCCGCTCGCCGGCTCGTCGAGCACGACGACCTTCGGGCGCGACACGATCGCCTGCGCGATCCCCAGGCGCTGGAGCATGCCCCGCGAGAACGCGGAGAGCTGCGTGGAGGCGCGTCCCTCGAGCCCGACGCGGTCGAGCAGCTCGTTGGTGCGCGCGGCGATCTCGCGCTCGGGCACGCCGGACAGCCGCGCGTAGAGGCGCATGGCCTGCCTCGCGGTCAGCTGCGGCGGGAAGTAGGGCTGCTCGGGCAGGAAGCCGAGCTGCGCGCGTCCCGCGCGCGTGCGCGAATCGACGCCGAGCACCTGGAAGGTCCCGGCGGCCGGCCGCACGAGACCGAGCAGCATCTTGAGCGTGGTCGTCTTGCCCGCGCCGTTGGGGCCCAGGAGGCCGTGTATCGCTCCCTGCGGCACCTTGAGCGTCACGTCGTCCACGGCGACCCGCTGCGACTGCGGGAAGACGGTGTAGACCTTGCGCGCGCCCGCGATGCGGATGGCCGGGACCCGCGCGCCGTTCGGGATCTCGCTCACTGAAGGCCCTTCGTCGCCAACTGGTTCTTGAGCTGGAGGAACACGGAGTAGCTCGACGTGAACGACTGGGAGCCGTCCTTGTGCGTCAGGATGTAGTAGATGAAGTTGGTCTTCGCCGGCTGAGCGGCGGCCGTGATCGCCGACATCCCCGGGCTGCAGATCGGTCCCGGCGGCAGCCCCTTGTAGAAGTACGTGTTGTACGGGTTGTCCGTCGTGAGGTCGTGGAGCGTGAGCTTCGCCTTGCCGTTCAGCGCGTACTGCACGGTCGAGTCCAGCTGCAGCTTCATCCCGATCGCGAGCCTGTTGTAGATGACCGAGGCCACCTTGGGGCGGTCGCTCGTGACCTGCGCCTCCCGCTCGATGATCGAGGCGATCGTCAGCACGTCGTGCGGCGTGAGCCCCTTCGACTTCGAATACGTGTAGTCGAGGGCCGCCGTCTCGGTGCCGTACTGGGTGAGCATGACGCTGATGACGTCGGTCGCCGTCGCGCTCTTCTTGAAGTCGTACGTCTTCGGGAACAGGTAGCCCTCGAGCGTGGGCGTCGGATCGTCGGCCAGGAACGCGAAGTCGAACTTCTTGGCGCCGGTGGTCGCGAGCTTGATGAACTGCGCGGCCGGGATCCCGAGCTTCTCCTCCATGCGGGCGGCGGTCTGCTGGACGCTCCAGCCCTCGGGGATGGTCACCTTGATGTACTCGATGAGCGGTCCCTGCGTCAGAAGCTCGATGATGCCGTCGTACCCGGCTCCCGTGGAGAGCGTGTAGACGCCCGGCTTGAGCTTCCCGTTGGCGCCGAGCATGGTGGCCCGCAGCCGGAACATCGTCGGGTTGGCGACGACGCCTGCGTTCGCGAGCAGCGTGGCGATCTGATCGCCGGTCGCGCCCTTCGGGACCGTGATGGTGATCGGGGTGCCGGCGGCGACGCTC
>JANYKZ010000080.1 GCA_025361505.1 Coriobacteriia bacterium | reverse complement strand
CGGTGGCGACTTCGTCGAGGCGCCGCACAGCGGTGCGGACGTGCGGATCTCCACACTCGCGGATCGCATGGGCGACTATGCCGGGGCCTGCAGGCCCTAGAGGGCCGGTCCGAGCCTGAGTCTACCGGCCGAGTGACGCCGCCGGCCACACGATGCGCCGCGCCAACATCGGCGCGGCGCTTTCGCTGTCCGCGACCAGCGGGACGGTGACGAGCAGGACGCCGTCGCGCGACACGCGCACCGTGCCGAGCTGCTGCCCGCGCGCGATCGGCCCGGCGACGCTCGCCGGCAGGCTCACCGACGTCTCGAGCGCGCCGCCCTGATCGAACAGGGCCGCCGACGCCTCACGCGCCGCGCGGACGGAGACGGCGACGCCGGACTGACCTTCGACGGCCACGGGACCGAACCGCGTATCGGCTGCGACCAGAAGTCGCATGTGGACGTGCGCGAATCCCCAGTCGAGGAGCGTCCTCATCTGCGCGAACCGTTGGGCGAGTGACTTGGTGTGCAGCACGACCCCCAGCAGCTCGACACCGCCGCGCTTCGCCGCGCCGACGAAGCAGTACCCGGAGGCCGAGGTGTAGCCCGTCTTGACCCCCTCGATGCCCGCGTAGTGCCCCATCAGCAGGTCCGTCGACGCGTAGGTCTTCGTACGATTGTGCGGACGGGGGACCGTGACACTCCGCTTGCCGACGATCGTGCGCAGGACCGGATCCGCCATCACGGTGCGAGCGAGCAGCGCCAGGTCCGAGGCGGTGGACCGTTCCCGCTCGCTCAGGCCGTGCGGGTCGGCCGCGACCGTGCCGGTCAGTCCGAGCGCTCGGGCCTTGGCGTTCATGAGCGCGACGTAGCGGCTCTCGGACCCGGCGATTCGGATCGCGATGGCTTCCGCGGCGTCGTTCGCCGACGCGACGAGCATCATCTCGAGGAGCCGGCGGACGGTGATCCGCTGTCCGGCTACCAGGCCGACGCCGCCGTTGTGGATCGCCGCGGCCTTCTTGGGCACGGTCACGACCTCGGTCAGGTTCACGCTGTCGCGGACGACGAGGGCGTTCAGCATCTTGATGGTGCTCGCCACAGCGCGCTTGGTCAGCGGGGCGCGCGACCACAGGACGGTGCCGTCCATCGTCATCAGCAGCGCGGAGGGCGCGGTGATGGAAGGGGGAGCGACGGTCGCGATCGCTGCAGCGGGTACGCAGCTCAGCGAGAGGATCGCCGCCAGAGCGAGAGTCGCGAGAGTCCGTGCCGTGAGATCGAACCGCTTCATGTCGCCACCTCGATGACCGGCGCGGAGCCGGGAGTCTCGCGGCGGGAGGGCGGTGACCCTCGAGGGCGCGGTCGGCGCGGCTTATCTGCGCGTGTCGAACGATCCGAAGAACGCCGGGTGCGATGCGGGAGTGCCCGGTGGTACGAACGCAACTCTATCACCCGGCATGACCAGTGTGCCGAGCCCCGAGGCGCGGTAGTTGTGGAAGATCCCCTCGATGAGGCACAGGGGCAACCCGACGGACTCGGCCAGATCGAGAGCCGTCATGCCGGTCTCCGGCACCTCGATGCTCATCGTGGTCGGCAGTCCGTGCTCCTTGCAGAACGCGTCGAGGAACGCGATCGATCGAACGGTCACGCGTGAAGATGCCTGCATGTCGGTGTCGCCCGCTCGTCTCGAGGGCCACGCGCCATCGCGATGCCCGATGCGGCGATGATGGGCGCTCCGGTGAGTGGCCGCCTTGACGCGCGTCAACGACGACCCTCGCGCTGCGGGCCGAGCCGGGTGCAGCAACGCCCGTCCCTCGTGTCGAGGATCGGGCGCCTTCAGTCCGTGTGGCGGAGGGGGAGGGATTCGAACCCTCGAAGCCTTACGGCTTGCCGGTTTTCAAGACCGGTGCATTCAACCACTCTGCCACCCCTCCGGGAGGCCGGGCCGTGTGACGGAAGTCTAGCATCCGGCCCCGGCTAGTCGGTGGCCTTGCGGCCCTCGATCCCCGCGTTGTAGAGGCCGAGGAACACCCGGTGCGGACCCGGGGTGCCGTAGGGCACGTAGGCGACGCGGTCCCCCGGCATGATCGGGTGGTCGATCCCGTAGACCGTGCAGTTCACGAACACGCCCTCGATCTTCTCGCAGGGCAGCCCCAGCTCCTCGGCCAGATCGCGCCCGGTCGTGCCGTTCTCCGGGATCTCGACCTCGACCGTGGACGGAAGTCCCTGCTCGGTCCGGAACAGGTGCAGCAGTCCGAACATGCGTACCGTGACCGGTCCGCCCGCCATCGCTCAGTCCCTCCACGCGCCATCGCCTCGCCTGCGCCGAGGGTACACCTCCTAGCGCCCGGCGCTACACTGCGGTCATGCCCGAAAGAGAGATCATCGACGCCGACACCGACGAGCGCTTCATGCGGCTCGCGCTGGAGGAGGCACGTGGCGCCGCGGCCCTGGACGAGGTGCCGATCGGCGCTGTCGTCGTGTGCGGGGGCGAGGTCGTGGCGCGCGGATCGAACAGGCGCGAGATCGACGCCGACCCCACGGCGCACGCCGAGATGATCGCGGTGCGCGAGGCCGCGGCTGTGCTCGGCCGCTGGCGGCTCGAGGGCTGCACGGTCTACGTGACGCTGGAGCCCTGCCCGATGTGCGCCGGCGCACTGCACGCCGCGCGCGTAGACC
The DNA here is from genome assembly GCA_025361505.1 of Coriobacteriia bacterium. Lineage (GTDB taxonomy): Bacteria > Actinomycetota > Coriobacteriia > Anaerosomatales > PALSA-660 > PALSA-660. The sequence goes on along the minus strand of JANYKZ010000080.1, from coordinate 38,449 downwards.
GCTGTGTGTACGGAGCCGTGGACCCGAAGGCGGGCGCACTCGGCACCCTCTACGACATCGCCTCCGACGAGCGGCTGAACCACCGCTACGAGGTCACCGCGGGCGTGCTCGCAGACGAGTCATCGGTGATGCTCAAGGAGTTCTTCGCGCGCTTGCGGGCGCGCGGGCGGGCGCCGGAGCCGCTCGAGGGCTGATGGCGCCGCAGGCCGTGCGCTAGCTCAGTCGGGCGCGCATCTGTCGAAGCAGCTCCGCGGCGCGCAAGGCGATCACCGAGTCCTCGTCGCTCGCGGCCCCCTCGAGGGCGTCGATCGCCTCAGAGCCGGTCGCCGCGGCCGCCTCCAGCTCCGCGAGACGATCCGCGCGGGGGATAGGCGGACCGCTCGGCGAGGCCATCGAATACGCGGCGCGCGCGTCCAGGGCTGACGACAGACGCGAATCCACGTGAACGCGCGGAGAGCGGATAGCGTGTTGCCTGGATGACGCGGCCGTGTGGGCCTCGATCACGTCGGCCGCGCGCCACACCGCGTCGGGGCTCCAGCTCTGACGCATGAGGCGGGCCGCGCCCCTCAGCCCTTCCAACTCGTCCGCCGGTAGGCCGAAGTGGGCCGCCAGCGCCTGGAGCTGCGGCTCGGTGGGCAGGCGCTCGCCACGCTCGATGCGCGAGAGCAGCGTCGAGTCGATCCCCGCCGCGGCGGCGACCACGCGCAGAGGTTCGCCGCGCTCGGTGCGCGCGCGGCGAAGCAGGTCTCCCAGTCCGATGTCAGTGCTCATGCGTATAGTATTGCACAGGGGAGTCTTGACATCTAATGTCTTGACAACACATGTCAAACATGGCAGGATGACCCTGCCGGCGCGATCGGGGGAACGCGCCGGCCCCATGGACACAAGCGCCCGGAACGGGCGCAGATGACGCAAGGAGGCGCATCGGGATGACAAGCATGTTGCCGCCGTACAAGGACCCGGGGAACGGCACGGGCAGGAAGCCGGCGCGGGGCACCGGCGGGGGAGCGAAGGGCGCGCCGATCGCGACCGACACGCTCGTCCACATCGTGCTCGACAAGTCGGGCTCGATGGGAGCGGTGCGACGGGCCACGGTCGACGGGTTCAACCGGTTCAAGCACGACCAGCTCGAGGTGGAGGGCGAGGCGCGGGTGTCGCTCACGCTATTCGACAGCGACGTCAACGAGATCTGCTCCGCCGTCCCGCTCCGCGAGCTCGTCGACCTGGACGAGACGAACTACCGTCCCGACGGTTGCACGGCGCTCTACGACGCGATCGGTGCAGCAATCTCGGCTACCGACGCGTTGATCGCCACGAAGACGGTGGAGCCACAGCGCGTGCTGTTCGCGATCATCACCGACGGCGAGGAGAACGCGAGCCGCCACCATGGGCGCGCGGCGATCTTCGACATGGTGCACTCGCATGAAGAGGCCGGCTGGTCCTTCGTCTTCATGGGAGCGAACATCGACAGTTACGCCGCCAGCCAGTCCGTCGGGGTGGCGGGAGCGGCCCGCTCGCGCGACTGGGTCCACAGCGAGGAAGAGATGGCGCGCACCATGACCGTCCTGTCGAGCGCCACCGCGCGGTGGCGCAACGAGTCGCCGGATGCCGCGCGGCGGGCGGACCGGGCGTTCTTCACCGACGAGGACGAGAAGGCAGGCGACGCGTAGGACGTCGGCGCGGCGTTGCCCGTGCTCCTGCGGCGGGATATACTCCCGACTTGCCTCCGCGCCTTCCACGCGGAAGCGCACGACCTCAAGACGGAGAGTTGTCCGAGTGGCTTAAGGAGCACGACTGGAAATCGTGTATGCGGCGTTAAACCGTATCCAGGGTTCGAATCCCTGACTCTCCGCCAGACACACACGCGGAAGGCCCGTCCCCGTTCCTCGGGGGCGGGCCTTCCTGCGTCACCGGCAAGCGGACTCCTCCCCCGTACGACCGTGGCGGTACGATGGCGGGGGCCGGCACAGCTGTCGCGCCCAGAGATGCCGATCCGAGAGGCACGCCATGAACGAGACACTCGCGCTCATCGAGGCACGCACCTCGACGCGGAGGTACGCGGATACGCCGATCACGCCGGAGGAGCGCGAGGCGATCCTCCACGCCGCGATGAGGGCCCCCACGGCCGGCAACCTCATGCTCTACTCGATCATCGAGATCACGGATCCCACGTTGAAGCAGCGCCTTTCCGAGACCTGTGACGACCAGCCCTTCATCGCCAAGGCGCCGCTCGTGCTGGCGTTCGTCGCCGACTACCAGAAGTGGATCGACCTCTTCGAGTTCTCAGGGGTGTCGCGGCTGGAGGGCGTCGTGCACCGGTCGGCGCCCGGTCCGGGCGATCTCGTTCTCGCCTGCTGCGACGCGCTCATCGCCGCTCAGAACGCCGTCGTCGCCGCCGAGTCGCTCGGCATCGGGTCGTGCTACATCGGTGACATCCTCGAGAACGCCGAAGTGCACGCGGAGCTGCTTCACCTACCGAACCACACGTTCCCGGTGACCATGCTGTGCTTCGGCCGCCCCGGCGTGACGCGCGCGCAGGTGCCCCGCAACGAGGAGAACGTGGTGCACGAGAACTCCTACGAGCGGATGGACGAGAAGGCGCTGCGCGCCTTCTCCGACGCGCTGGACGGGATGTTCGCGGCGCGGGGGCTGACGCCCGGCACGGAGAACGTCGCGCAGGACATCTACGCGCGTAAGTACGCCGCCGACTTCACGGTCGAGATGAACCGCTCGGTGCAGGTCTGGCTCGAACGCTGGCAGACGGCCGAGAAGTGACGCGGCGGACGGCGGACCCATGCGGCTTCTGATCGCGGGCGCGAGCGGACGGACGGGGCGGTTGCTGGTGGGACTCGCCCTGGAGCGCGGGCACGAGGTCACGGCGCTGCTTCGCGCCACCTCGCGCTTCGACCTGTCAGGCGAGCGACTCCGTGCGGTGGCTGGCGACGTTCTCGAGCCCGACACGCTGCCGCCGGCGGTCGAAGGTCAGGATGCGGTGATCTCGCTGCTCGCGCCGCGTCCGCGCACGAACGGGCGCGTGTACGTCGAGGGCACGCGCAATCTCGCTGACGCCGCCGCTCACGCGGGCGTCCGTCGCTTCGTCGCCGTCTCCGCCGAGGGCGCGGGCGCCGACCCAGCGGTCCTTCCGGCGGCCTACCGGCTCGTGATGCGCATCCCGGTCGTCGCGAGGCTCTACCCCGACATCGCCCTGATGGAGGAGGAGCTGCGCACGCGCACCGACCTCGACTGGACGATCGTGCGGCCCCCGATCCTGACGAACGCGGACGGCGGCGGCGCGGTGCGCGAGGCCGTCGGAACGGCCGTGCCCCGCGGGCTGCTGCTGCCGCGCGCCGACCTGGCCGGGTACCTCCTCGACCTCGCCGAGAGTGGGTCGCACGTGCGCGAGAGTGTGGCCGTCGCGCGCTAGCAGGGGATGCGACCGAGCTCGTCCTTCGCGTTCATGACCTCGACGCCGGACTGGCGGCCGGTGCCGGCGAACACGACGTCCGCCCTGCCTCCGCGCACGGCCCGCAGCGTCACGTCGATCGTGCCTCCGAGGGACTCGGCGTCGCGGCCTTCCATAGAGCCGAGGACGGGGGCCTTCAGCGTGAGCGTCCGGCATCCGCGGACGTGGACCTCGAGCTGCTCGCGCCTGTCGGCGAGGGTGACGCGCGCTTCGTTGTCGCCCGTCTCGATGCAGGTGATGCGCGCGCCGGTGTAGGTCGCGAAGCGGTGAAGACGGCCGTCGACCAGGAGCCCCGCGATGCTGCCGACGAAGGAGCCGGTCATCCACGGGATCTTCGCCACCGAGAGCATGAGCGACGTCCCGGGCCGGTCGAAGTGATTCGACTGCGCCCAGATCCAGGAGCTCGGGAAGCTCCGGCCCCAGTCCTTCTCGACGTAGCCGCGTCCCCCCTCGAAGTCGATCAGGTCGCCGTCGACCGTGAGCGACCCCGTGACCGAGTGGTCCATCGACAGCACGCCGTGGTAGGTCTCCATGCGGGGGACGAAACGGAACGGCCCCATGATGCCCGGCGACAGCGCCGTGACCGGCCACGGGGACCAGGGCCCGAAGCGGACCTCGCCCCGGACCGTGTGCGCCCCGTCCTCGAGGTCGAGGAGCATGCCCCCGGGGCCGAACCTGTTGCGGCCGACGCAGGCCGCGAAGGGCCTGCCCGGGTCGGAGTCGAAGGCCTGCACGGGGAACGCGAAGTAGTGGGGATCCTCACCGGACGAAGGTACGACCTGCACGAACGCGTGCCTGGAAGCGCCGTCGGCCGAGTAGGAGATGCCGGGGATGACGGAGACGATCCGGCTCTCGGCGGCGTCGACCTGCTTGAAGTACCAGCCCTCGAAGTAGCGTCTGGTGACGGCGCCGCCCTGGTACTCGGCCGGGTTCCAGATGCGTCCTAGGTCGCTCACGGTCGGCTCCGGTCATCGGGGCGGGCGCACGGCGCGCCCGCAGGGCCATCGGCCCCACGGGCGCTCCGAAGGTCGAGCAGCTACAGGGCCATCTCGCGCAGCTTCGCGATCCGCAGCGCGGGGTCGGGATGTGTGTCGAAGAGCCCCGCGACGAACCCCTTCGTCTTGCCGTTCTTGTCGTGCAGCGGACTCGTGATGAAGAGGTGGGCCGTCGCCTTGTTCGAAGCGCGCATCGACAGGGGGTCGGTCGTGATCTTCTCCAACGCGTCAGCGAGGCCGTTCGGGTTGCGCGTCAGCAGTGCACCGTCGGCGTCGGCGAGCAGCTCTCGCTTCCTCGAGATCGCGAGCTGCATCAGCATCGCGATCAGCGGGGACAGGAGTGCGAGCACGATGCCGACGATCATCAGGATCGCCTGGACCTGGCCGTCTCCGCTGTTGTTGTTGCGCCGGCCGCCGCCTCCCCAGAAGGTGTAGCGGAGGAAGAAGTCCGACATCAAGACGACGAATCCGACCAGCACCACGATGATGCTCGAGAGGCGGATGTCGTAGTTGCCGACGTGCGAGAACTCGTGCGCGATCACGCCCTCGAGCTCCGGTTTGTCGAGCTTGGCGAGCAGCCCGCTCGTGACCGCGACGGCGGCGTGCTGCGGATCTCGCCCGGTCGCGAAGGCGTTGGGCGAGGGGTCGTCGATGACGTACACGCGCGGCATCGGCAGTCCCGCGGTGATCGACAGGTTCTCGACGACGCGGTAGAGCTCGGGCGCCTGCTGCTTGTCGACCTCGTGCGCTCCGGAAACGGCCAGCGCGACCTTGTCGCTGTACCAGTAGGCGGAGAACGTCTGGACGACCGCGACCACGATCGCCACCGGCAGGAGCCACCAGAGGTGGAGCACCTGGCCGAACGCGTAGCCGAGCGCGATCACGAGCGCGACGAAGACCGTCATCGTGACGACGGAGCGCCACTTGTTGGCGGATATGTTGGTATAGATGGTGCCGGCCATATCAGAACTTGACCTCGACGTTGGCGGTCTCGGTCGCAGTGGCCTCGATGAACTCGAACTCCTTGAAGCCGAGCATGGTGGCGAACAGGTTGGTGGGGAAGACCTGGATCGCCGTGTTGAAGTCGCGCACGTTCGAGTTGTAGAAGCGCTGCGACGCCATGATCTTGTCCTGCGTGTCGGTCAGCTCGGCCTGAAGGGAGAGGAAGTTCTGGTTCGCCTTGAGGTCCGGGTAGGCCTCGGCGACCGCGAAGATCGACTTCAGCGTCTCGGTCAACTCGTTGCTGGCCTTGATGCGGTCGCCGGTGGAGCCCGTCATCATGCCGGCGCGCGCTTCCGTGACCTTCTCGAACAGCTCCTTCTCGTGCGATGCATAGCCCTTGACCGTGTTGACCAGGTTCGGGATCAGGTCGTAGCGACGCTTGAGCTGCACGTCGATGTCGCTGGACGCCTCTTGGACGCGGTTGCGCTTCGTGATCAGGCCGTTGTAGATCGCGATGATGGCTCCGACCAGCACCACGATGATGATGAGTACGATCAACAGTCCCATGTCCTGACTCCTTCTTCCGCTTGTCTGCGTGCGGCTCCCCGTGCGAGCCATCCGGCTCGATGCCCTCGGTTCCTACTTACCCTCGCCGGGGCAGGGCCCCGTCTGCTTCCAACTAGTGTATGCGCTCGCGGCCCGCCGCACCGTGGAGATGGGGTGCGCGTTGCCGCCCTCCGCGACGGTCGGTATACTCGCCTTCGCGCCCGCAAGGGTCGCCACCGCGGAGAGGTGGCAGAGTGGTTGAATGCGGCAGTCTCGAAAACTGTTTAGGAGGTATCCCCTCCTACGAGGGTTCGAATCCCTCCCTCTCCGCCAGATCGCATCCCGAACGCAGCCCCGGTCACCCGATGAGGGAGGCCGGGGCTGCGCGCGTGCGTCGTGCTGCCCACAGCGGCGGATGTGGCACGCCGCGGGGGTTATGGGTAGGAACAGTGCGACGGCGGCGAGCGTGCCGCCGTGCCGCCTGTAGAGGAACTCGGTTGCGCAAGGGGGTGAGCGGTTTGGCCGTCCCCACGTCCGCCGGCGGGGCCTCCCTGCTGACTCCGCCCGAGTTCCGAGACGAGAGGCTCAGCGACATCGCGCGGATCGTCTATCTGGTCTCCGCGGTCCTGGTCGTCGTCACCACGCTTGCCGTCCTGTTCCTCATCGCGTTCATCCGGAGCAGCGCCGGACCCCTGATCGCCGGCATGGCCTGTGTCTGGGTGTCCTCGCTCGTCTCCGTGGCAGTCGTCCGCTCCGGCCACGTGATCGCCGGCGCGCGCGCCATGGCCAGTGGCATCTGGGTCGCCGGCACCGTGCTCGTGCTCACGTCGGGCGGAGTGACCACCTCGGCGGTCACGGTCCTTCTCGTACCGATCGTCACCGCCGGCGTCCTGCTCGGATGGCGCGAGACGGTCGTCGCCACCGTCGCCGGGGCCGTGACCGCCTTCGGGGCGGCGTGGGCCGAATCCTCGGGATTGCTCGTGGCGGGGCCGCAAGATTCGTCACTCTGGTATCGGGCGGGGATGCTCGTGGCGTTCGGATCCGCGGCCTGCGGCCTCTTGATCTGGTCGTCCCGGAGTCTGCGCGCTGCGGTGAGCACCGCGCGCGCCGCCGCCGAGAGCCTCTCCATGGCGGGCAAGGTCTACGACACCACCAGCGAGGGCATCGTCGTGACCACGCCCGACGGGACGATCATCGACGTGAACGAGGCGTACCTGGCGATCCACCGATACACGAGGGCAGACGTCATCGGTAAGAACCCACGGATCCTGAAGTCGGAAAGGCACGGTCCGGACTTCTACCGGGAGATGTGGGGCACCCTGCTCGGAACCGGACGCTGGCAGGGCGAGATCTGGGACCGGCGATCGGACGGCTCGCTCGTCGCGAAGTGGCTCTCCATCTCCACGGTCAAGGATGAGGGAGGGAACACGACACACTATGTCGGGGTCTTCTCGGACATCACCGCCGTGAAGCAGGGCGAAGAGGCCTTGGAGTGGCTCGCGACCCACGATCCCCTCACCAGACTGCCGAACCGGGCGTTGCTCGACGACCGGTTGGCCACGGCCCTGGCGCGCAGCAGGCGTCACAAGAGCGCCGTGGCGGTCTTTTACTTCGATCTCGACCACTTCAAGGACGTGAACGACACGCTCGGGCATCCGGCGGGCGACCGCTTGCTGGTCGAGGTGGCGGAGCGGTGCCTCTCGGTCGTGCGCGAGACCGACACGGTCGGGCGCACGGGTGGTGACGAGTTCACCGTCATCACGACGGACTACGCCGGGGTCGAGGACCTGAGCGCCCTCGCGCAGCGCCTGCTGTCCGTCATCGCGGAGCCCGTCGCACTCGGCGGCCGCGAGGTGTACGTCACTGCGAGCGTCGGCGTCGCGGTGTATCCCCAGGACGGAGCCGATGGGGAGGAACTCGTCGCGCACGCCGACGTCGCCATGTACCGGGCGAAGGCCCTCGGCAAGAACAGGTTCGAGTTCTACAGCGCCGGTCTCCAGGACGAGCTGCGCCACCGCGTCGAGGTCGAGGACTGTCTCAGGCAGGCCCTCAAGGACGACCGGCTGTTCGTCGTCTATCAGCCGCAGGTCGACCTTCACACCGGGGTGATCGTCGGGGTCGAGGCGCTCGTCAGATGGAGGAACACGGACGGCTCCGTGATCATGCCGGACGAGTTCATCCCGATCGCCGAGTCCTCCAGCCTCATCATCGACGTCGGCGACGCGGTGCTGCGCCATGCGGTCGCCGACAAGCGGGTCCTGTCCGACACAGGCCACCGGCTCACCATGGCGGTCAACGTCGCCGCGGGCCAGTGGATGGAGCAGGACGTCGCGGCGGTCGTGATCGAGGCGATCAAGACGGCCGGTCTCGAACTCGACGACTTCGAGGTCGAGATCACCGAGTCCGCGATCGTGACACGAGCCGAGACCGTGGCGGTCAAGGTCAGGAGCCTGCAGGCTCAGGGCGTGAGCGTCTCGATCGACGACTTCGGAACGGGATACGCGTCGATGAGCTACGTCATGGACTTCCATCCCAGCAAGCTGAAGATCGACCGGAGCTTCGTGTCGGGGCTGCCCGACGACCCGAGCGCCTGCGCCATCGTGAACGCGACGATCGCGCTCGCCGGCGGTGTCGGCGCCAAGGTCCTCGCCGAGGGACCGGAGACGGAGGCACACGTGCGCTACCTGTGCGACCAAGGCTGCGACTTCGCCCAGGGCTTCTACTTCAGCAGGCCGGTCCCGCTCGACGAGCTGTTGGCGCTCCTCGACGCAGGGCCGTTCGCCTTGCCCCACTAGGGGTTGCGTCTTCGTTACCTGCACGGCTCCGGTCTCGGCACGGCGGGTGCTTCCCAAGCGGCCATGCGAATCCATCGGATACCCGGCCTCATGGCCTACAGTTACCTCATCGAGACCGCCGAGACTCTCTTCCTCGTGGACGGCGGCATGGCGGGGACGGGCCACAAGATCCTCGAGCGCATCGCGGAGATCGGACGAAAGCCGGGGGACCTTCTGTTCGCCGTCGTCACGCACGCCCACCCCGATCACACCGGTGGGCTCGCCGCGGTCCAGGCGGCCAGCGGGTGCGCGATCCTCTGCCATCCTTCGCAGGCCGACAACGTCCGCAGCGGGGGCAGCGCCATCTCTCCAGGCCTGAACTTCTTCGGGAAGATCTATGAACGTATCGCGAAGTTCGCGGTGCCGAAGCTCAGGCTGCCGGGACTCCGGCGCGTCGCCACCGTCGAGGACGGCGCGAGCCTCCACCGCTTCGGCCTTCCGGGCCGCGTCCTCTACACGCCCGGCCACAGCGCCGGGTGTCTGACCGTCGTTCTGGACGACGGGTCAGCTTTCGTCGGCGACCTCGTCCAGGGTCGGCGCATCCCGAAGATCACCCCTCCGGAGTTCTCGATCATGGCGGTCGACGAGCCCGAGATGTTCGCGAGCTGGCGTCTGCTGCTCGCGTCCGGCGCGAAGGTCCTCTACCCGGGTCACGGCAGCATCGTCACGATCGGCGACCTTGTTCCGGTGTTCCGCCGACGCGCCGCCCGCACCGCACGACGCGCGTTGCGCGTCGCCGCGGCGGTGGCGGCCGCGCGGGTCTAGACGCGCCTGACTGCTACTCGCGCGTTTGGCCACGTGCCGGTGTGACGGACCGTGATGCGAACAACCTCCGCGCTGCGAACGCCTGCACGATCCAGATGTAGGCCGCGACCGCGCACATGAACGCGAGGAACGGCCGGTCCGCTCGGGCGAGCGCCAGCCTGACCACAAGTACGGGCAGCATGGTGATCGCCATCGCGATGTCCGACCGGGTCAGGCCGAAGGTGACCAGCAGGACCGTGACCAGTGCCGCGATGTCGACCGCCGTGAGCCACCCGCGTGACGTGGCGACCACGATCCCGTACAGGAGCAGGCCCGCCGAAGCGGCCATCCCCTGGCCCCCTCCTCGGAACCCGCGCACCACCGGGAACCGATGCCCGACGATCGTCATGATGCCCGTCAGGTACGCGGGGCCGTCCGCGACACCGAGCAGCAGCGCGATGCGGAGGGCAAGGACGCCGACCGACAGGTCGTAGACGGCCGTGATCAGCCCGGGCGCCCAGCCCAGCACGCGCACCGCGTTGACGGTGCCCGGGTTGCCGTCTCCCGAGGACCGGATGTCGACGCCCCGCCTGCGTGCCAGCGCGTCGGCCGGGAGGAACGACCCCAGCACGAGCCCGATCGCGAACGCGAGCACCGCGCGCACGGTCTCGAGCGCCATCGCTAGCCCACCCTTCCCGACCTGCCCGCGTCGTCGGCCAGGTCGGCCTCGCGCGCGGCGTTCGGGTTCCCCGGAGCGCGGACCATCCGTCCCTTCCAGTCGACGCCGGGGCCGAACCCCGTGCGCAGCATCGACGCGGCCAAGATGACGACCAGGTTCACGAAGACGAGCGGGTAGAGCACGACGGCGGTCAGGGGCACGTTGCGGTCCCACGCCAGCAGGGCCCACTGCACCGCGAAGAGGACGACCGACAGGGTCAGCGGGCCGGCGGACATGACGAGATGCAGGTTCGCCCAGAGCGCCGAGACCGCCGGTCCCAGGATGAGGCCCAGCACGATCACCGTGATCGCGAGGACCGCCGTGGGGCGACCGCCGACCGCGCTGTAGATGGAGCGTTCGATCCCCTCGAAGGCGTCGCGGTACCCGTCGTAGAGACGGCACCCGGCGATCCCCTTGGCGTCGAGGAAGACGCCGCGGTACCCGAACTCCTTCATGCGGATCGCCATCGACATGTCGTCGGTGATCGAGTCCCCGATCGCCTCGAAGCCGCCGACGCCATCCAGCGCCTCACGGCGGAGCGCGACATACTGGCCGATCGCGAACGCCAGACGGGGGCTTCTCGTCCGCGGAAGCAGGAAGAACGGCACCAGCAGCATCATCGCGTACATCGTCGGGACGACGAGCCGCTCGCCCAGGCTGCCGTACTCCTGGTCGAGGTAGCCGGAGAGGATGTCGGCGCGGTGGTCCCGGAGGTTCGTGACCGCCCAGGAGATGCTGCCCGGATCGTGGACGGTGTCGGCGTCCGTGAGGAGGAGGATCTCCCCGCGGGCGACCGCGGCCCCTTCGGACAACGCATGCGGCTTGCCCAGCCAGCCGTCGGGGAGCGGCACGCCGCGGACGAGTCGAAGACGCGGGTCGTCGGCCGCGAGCGCCGCGACGATCCCGGCCGTCGCGTCGGTCGACTCGTCGTCGACGACGATCACCTCGTAGTCGGCGTAGCCCTGCGCGAGAAGCGAGCCCACGCAGCGCGCGACCGACCGTTCCTCGTTGCGCGCGGGCACGATCACCGACACGAACGGCCCGCCGGTGATCCGCGGCTTGGCGGTGGCGAGGCGGAAGTAGGCGATGTTCGACAGGACCGTGAAGAGGAAGTAGACGTTCACGCAGACCAGCGCGATGAGATACCAGTCCCGCATGATCCCCCCTCCCGGCGCACGCCGTCACCTAGCGAGTATTCCGTCCGGAATCCTCGTTCAGACAGCGACTCATCTCTCGTCGACCCCCGGGGGAACGCATCCGCCACTCCGTCGTTGCACGAACGTTGTCCGGGCGCCGCCGTGTCGCCACGCCGCCCCGCTATGGTCGGAGAGGGGAAGATCCCGAGCCACTCATCCGGATCACAGGGGGACCACATGTCAGGCAAGCGGTTGTTCGCGATCGGTGTGATCTTCGTGCTGGCGGCCTGCGCCTGGATGGTGCTCGCCGGCTCGGTCCAGATCAGGAGCGCCTCGACCGACGATCGTCTGGGTGACACCGTCGGAGGCCTGTGGGGGGCGGCCCAGACGCAGACGGCTCCGACCTTCAGGTACTCGCCGGGGGTGACGGCGAGCTCCATGGACGTCGCGGGGAGCGACATCGCGGCCGGATTCAAGCTCACCCAGCGCCGCAAGGGGCTGCTGTGGTACGCGACCTACGTCGTCGACTTCAAGGCCACGTACAAGGTGAAGAACCCCGTCGACCACGCGGTCGACGCGACGATGACGTTCGCGTTCCCTGACGCAGAAGGCACCTACGACGGGTTCGCGGTCAAGGTCGACGGCTCGGAGGTGCCGGTCGTCTACCGCGAAGGCAAGGCGTACGCATCCTTCAAGGTGCTCCCCGGCGCGACCGCGTCGGTCGTGACGGGCTATCGCACCAACGGGATGGACCGCTGGACGTACGTGCCGAGTCCGGGCGGGGCGGGGGTCGTGCGTGACTTCAACCTGGCCATGGCGACCGACTTCGCGACGATCGACTACCCGGCCGACGGCGTGTCGCCGACCTCCTCCACCAAGACCGACGCCGGGTGGGACCTCGTCTGGAACTACTCCAGTGTCGTGAGCGGCCGGCCGATCGGCATCGTGATGCCGGTGCCGCCGAACCCCGGCCCGCTGGTGGCACGTATCACGGCGTTCGCGCCCGTCTCGCTCCTCTTCTTCTTCGCGGCGCTGGTCCTCCTCACCGCCACCAGCAAGCTCAAGCTGCACCCGGTCCACTACGGTTTCCTGGCCGCCGCGTTCTTCGCCTTCGACCTGCTGCTCGCCTATCTTGCGGACCAGGTGGACATCAACGTCGCCTTCTCGATCGCCGCGGTCACGTCGGTCGCCCTCGTGGTCGGGTACCTGTGGGTCGTCGTGGGGAGGAGCCGTGCGCTCGTCGAGATCGCGGTGTGCCAGCTGCTGTTCCTCGTGCTCTTCAGCTACAGCTTCTTCTTCAGCGGGATCACCGGGCTCGCCGTCACGGTCGGCTCGGTGCTGACGCTCGCGTTCTTCATGGGCAAGACCGCCCGGGTCGACTGGGAGTCGGTCTTCCCCATGAAGCCGCCACGGATGCCGCAATCGGACTGGCCCGCGCCTCCGGCGGTGCCACAGGCCCCCACGGGACCGCCGCCCGCACCCAGGGCCTGAGGCCTCAGCCACCGTCGAGAACGCGCATCGAGAAGGCCCGCCCCTCTCGAGAGGGGCGGGCCTGCGTCGTGCGGGTGCGGCCTACACGCCTACGCGGCCGCCGCGGAGTGCTTTCGCAGGATCGGCACCGCGAACACGATCAGCACCGTGATCACGACGAGTCCGAACCAGTACGGCGACGAGTGTCCCAGCAGCGCATAGAGCGCCCCGGCGAGCAGCGGCCCGACGACGCGCGCCCCCGAGTTCATGGACTGGATCGCGCCCATGACCCACCCCTGTTCGCGGTGCGACACCTCGGCCGAGATGAGACCCTGGATAGCCGGACCGGATCCGCCCTCACTGGCCGAGAAGAGCAGCGCCCCGAGGATGAACAGCCACGGCATCGAGAGGAACGTTCCGACGATCGCGAGGATCGCGTAGCCCACGCCCTGGCCGATCATCCCGGCGAGGACGACCCCGCGTTCTCCGATACGGGGGAGCAGGAAGCGCAGCAGACCTCCCTGGACCACGATGTCGACGATCCCGACGCCGAACAGCAGCAGCCCGACCTGGACCGGGCCCCAGCCGATGACGTCCTTGGCGTACACGCCGAGGTTGGTCTGCAGGCCGGCCATCGGGATGCTGATGAGGAGCACGCCCAGCAACAGCGGCCGCAGCCCGGGACGCTTGAGCGCGTCGCCGATGGCAGCGAGCGGATGGACATCCTTGAAGGTGAAGGTCGACGTGCGGTGCGCCGGGTCGAGGCTCTCGGGCAGAACGAGGAGCGAGAGCGCCGCGGTCGCGAGCGAGACGGCCGCAGCGACGTAGACGGGGGTGGCGAGGCCGAACTGGGCGAGCAGGCCACCGATCGCCGGCCCCACCATGAACCCGGCCCCCATGATCGCCCCCGTGAGTCCGAAGCGGGCGGCACGCTCCTCAGGAGGCGTCACGTCAGCGAGATAGGCGAAGATCGTGGAGATGTTGCCGCCGGTCAGGCCGTCGATCACACGTCCAAGCAGCAGCACCCAGATCGCTCCGCCGATGCCGAAGATGACGTACCCGACCGCGGATCCCACGAGGCACACCAGCAGCACGGGCTTGCGCCCGAGACGGTCCGAGAGCGCACCCAGCGCCGGAGCGGCCAGCAGGGAGCATAGCGAGTAGGTCGAAGCGAGGAGGCCGACCCACAGCGCAACCGCCGCCGGGTCCTGCACGTAGCGCTGCGTGATGAACGGCAGCACGGGCATCACGACGGTCGCCCCCATCATGTTGAGGAACGCGATGACGAAGATGAGCAAGAGCGAGCCTTTGGTCACCTGCGAGGGTGTGGCGGTCAAGTGGTCCTCCGGGAGGGCGGCGGTCGGGGTTCGGGGATGGTAGCACGCGCCTCTCGCCCCGCCGGCGGTACCCGGTCACTATCGACGACAAGTCACGATATATCGCTTATAGCAAGACGGAGGCCATGACGCGGAAAGGTCCGGGCCTCGGGGCGAGGATCGGGCTCCGCCTCAGTCGCCGCCCCCGCGGCCGCCCGCGTGACAGGCCACGCAGTTGTCGATGTTGGGCCGTCCGCGATGTGTGGCCTGGATCCCCGCCGGCGTGTGCTGGTGGCAGCCGTAGCACGTGTAGGTGGTGACTCCGTTGGGATGGCACGTGGTACAGGTCGCCGTCTGGCCGCCGTCGCCGCCGTGGTTGACCGGGAAGATTGTGTGGTCGAACGTCGCGTTCGCCCAGCTCACCGGCGTGTGGCACTGGTCGCACAGTTGCCCGAACGTGCCCTTGTGGTTGTCGTCCTTCGCGTGACAGCTGTAACAGGCCCTGGGGGTGTTCTGGAAGTCCAGCAGCGACCTCGGGTTGGGATGACATCCCGCGCACGGCACCGCCGCATGCTTGCCGATCAGCTTGAACGGCAGCGTGCTGTGGTCGAAGTCGTTGAGCACGCCGTTCGGTCCGCGGTGGTCGGTATGGCAGCCCTTGCACGTCGGCACGGCCAGGCCTCCGACCAGCCAGCCGTGCAGACCGCTGCGCGTCTGGAGCTCGCTCGCCACGTCCACGTGGCAGACGAGGCATCGGTCGGCCATGGTACGGCTGCTCCACGGCATGGTGTGGCACGCCTCGCAGCGACCGCCCAACTGGGCGTGGCTGGTCACGCCGCCCAGGCTGTGTCCCTTGGAGACGGCGCTCAGATCTCCGGGGCTGAAGAGGAAGGGACCCGCGGCGACCGTCGCCACGAGGACGACCGCGAGCACCACCCCGGCCATCGCGATCCCGGAAGCGGACAGGAAGCCCAGCCGGTCCTTCGTCATCGTCCGCCGCCCCCCCTTCATCTCTGCAGCGTCGCATAGACGAGCGCCGCTCCCGCGTGGACGAAGGCGACCGCGAACAGGACCCAGGTGAGCGGGACGTGCGCGGCGTGCCACGTGGCCAGCGACCGGCGTCTCGCGATGAGTCGCGACGCGCGCTCCTGCGATCCCTCCGCGGTGCCGGTCGCTCCGGGGGCGCTCGCTTCGCGAGGCACGGTGGTGTAGAGGTACCGCCCGAACACTCCGCTGGCCACGACGACGACCGTGAGAAGCATCGCGACGCCCGCGAGCCCCCGGAAGCGCATCGCGGTGTGCAGGAAGACCATGTAGGGGCCCACCAGACCGGTGAAGATGTGGAAGCGCAGCCAGTCGGCCATGTTCCCCCAGCGGGCTTCGGTGAGCCGCTTCCGTATCGAGTAGAGCGTCTCGGTCATCAACATCAGCACGATGCCGATGATCCCGATCCCGTGTCCGACCAGGCCCGACGCCCGGGGGAGCGCTCCGGCCTGCAGGTACACGGTCAGGTAGAGGGCCGTGATCGCGACGATCGCGAGCAGCGCGTACCACAGTTCCCGGTTCCGCCTAAGCATGATGGGCCGTCCGATCCCGCCAGAAGGCTTCGATGAGTTCCCCCAGGTGAGCCGAGGGAGCCCGGAGCTCATCGGCCAGCGGGCCGACGTCGACGTGGGCCGCGATGATCTCCTGCAGCGGGAACGAGAGGGACTGGTCGCCCATCACGACTGCGCCCTCGATGGAGCGCGGTCCGAGCGCGAGCCGCACGTGCGCCTCTCCCTGTTGTGCCTCGACGACCGTCGTTCCCGCGTCACGCCGCCGCCACGTCTCGCTGTCGCCTCGGGCGATGCCCTTCATGTCGGCGTCTTCGCCGCCACCGCCGACGGTGCCCATGACGGTGATCCTGAACCCCGCGAGACGCGTGACGTTGAGCGGCACGCCCGCCTCGTACGCCCTGGCCGGGCCGCCGGCCATGTTGTGTCCCGCCACCCTGCCCTTGGCCGCGGCCGAGTTCCACAGGACCTCGATGGTGCGCCGCTCCGTCGCCGCGTCGCTGACCTCCGCGACGTCCCCGGCGGCGAAGATGTCGGGGTCGCTCGAGCGGAGATGGGTGTCGACCAGGACGCCGCGACCACACGCGAGCCCCGCCTCGCGGGCCAACTCCGCGCGGGGGAGGACGCCGATCGCGACGGCGAGCATCTCGCACGGGATGCGCTCGCCCGCCGCCGTCTCCACGGACTCGACCCGCCCGTCCCGCCCGAGGATCCGCGCGAGCTCGGAGAAGTAGTGGACCGTGACCCCGCGCGAGCGAAGCCCCTCCTCCACGATGCGCGACTCGGACTCGGAGAACACGCTGCTCCAGTAGCGGTCCTTGCGTATGAAGTAGTGCACGTCGACCCGGTGGGCGCGAAGGCCCTCCACTATCTCGAGGGCCGTGATGCCGCCTCCGACGACCACCGCGGTCCTGGCCGCGCGGCTTCGCCGGATCAGGTCGCGCGCGTCGTCCATGTCGTCGAGCTTGACGACCCCATCCATCTCGGCGCCCGGGACGTTCACAGGGATGGCGGCGGACCCTGTGGCGATCAGCAGCCGGTCGTAGACGAGCGCTTCACCGCCGCCCAGGCGGACCGCGTGCTTCCCGGGGTCGATCAGCACTGCCCGGTCGTGGATCTGCTCCACGCCCAGAAGATCGAAGTCCCGACGGGTGAACGGGAACAGTGCGGACTCCGGGACCTCCTTCGCCAGGAGGTACGCCAGGCCCGGACGCGAGTAGTAGCCGGCCCGCTCGGCGCCGATCATGCGGATCTCGGCGTCGGCGTCGATGCCGCGGATCGCCTCCGCCGCCGCGATCGATGCGGGTCCGCTGCCGATGAGGACGTGGCGGGTCACCACGTCACCGCACCCGCCGCTGCGGCAGCACCGGAGCGGCGAAGGGGATCGGCTCGAACCTCAGGAGGCCGCGGGGGCAACGCTTCACGCACTCTCCGCAGGTCAGGCAGCGCGCGTCCTTCACGGGCTCGCCGCGCCAGACGTGGCGGCGCACGTCGATCTCCATCGGGCAGTGGAACGAGCAGACGCCACACTGGACACAGCGGCTCGGCTCGGGCATCACCCAAGCGGTCGCCAAGGTCGTGTGCCTGGCCCTGTCGGAAGCGAACAACGTCATGCCGTTGAGGTACCCCCAACATTCGCCCGCGAACCGCGAGAACACCGATGGCGCTCGCGGCTGACGGGCGCGGGTACAATCAGCGGCGCACCGGCCGACCGGTCGCAGGGCGAGAAGGAGCGGGGGAGAGATGGCCGACACGCACGAGAACGACCCGCTCCACGGGATCACGTTGGAGACCATCCTGCGCAAGCTGGTCAACAAGTACGGCTGGGACGGGCTCGCCAGGCGGGTCGACGTGAACTGCTTCAAGAGCGACCCGAGCATCAACTCGTCGCTGAAGTTCCTGCGCAAGACGCCGTGGGCGCGCAAGGAGGTCGAGGACCTCTTCGTGAACTCCCGGTTCTGGACGAAGGACTAGGCACTCCGCTCTACAGGCCCTGGACCGCCAGCCACTCGAGCACGAAGGCGGCGACGTCCTCCCACCCGGGTTCGAGGATCGTCAGGTGGTCGCGCCCGGGGAACTCCTCGAGCTGTGTCACCGAGTCGGGGTCGTGATAGTGCGTGAAGTTGTGCCGGTTCAGCGCCGCCGGGATGATGTGGTCCTCGCCACCGGCGATCAGCAGCAGCGGCGCGTGCGGCGCGGAGAAGTCGACGTGCCCGGCCTGCCCCAGCGAATCGCGCGGCACCAGCCGGGACTCGGGGACCATGTAGCGCTCGTACGCCGCCTTCCGGTCCTCGTCGCCGAGCGTGTTGGCGAACGCGTACGCGAACTCCTCGAACGTGATCATGTGCGGCTCGTGGAGCGGATGGAGCGGGTTGATCATCGGCCAGTTCGACTTCAGGAACGACGGCTGCGTGGTGAAGACGCCCGAAGGAGGCGCCGAGTCGATCGCGACTGCAGCGACGGCGACCCCGCGCGCGAGCAGCAACTGCGCCACGAGCCCGCCCATCGAGTGGCCGACGAGCACCGGCTTCTCCGCGAGCGCGTCGACGACCTCCGCCATCGCGTCGACGACGTCCGCGAGCCCGACACGCCCGAGATCGTGATCGGGCTGCTTCAGACGGAGCTCCGCCGGCCGGCCCTCGTGCCCCGGCCAGGCGGGCGCGGTCACCGCGCGACCGGCCGCCTCGAAGTGCTCCATCCACTTCTCCCAACACAGCGGGTTCATGAACATGCCGTGGATGAAGACGACCGGTGCGGCCATCGAAGGCCTCCTCTGCGGATCGTGGAATGTACACGGTTGATACCCCTTCACGCGGGGCCGCAGGGTGAGCCGTCTCGGCTAGCATGTGGGCAGGACACGATGGAAGCCGGCGCGATGAACGAACCGCTCGACCTCAAGAGGCAGCTCCGGCACCTCTACAAGCCCGATGCGAAGACGCCGACGCTCGTCGACGTGCCGACGACGCGCTTCCTGATGGTCGACGGGGTGGATGACGTGCAGGGCCCGGTCTTCGCGGCGTCGGTCCAGGCGCTCATGAGCCTGGCCTACCAGGTGAAGTTCGGGGCCGCCAAGCGGCTGGACCTGAAGTACCCGGTCATGCCGCTCGAGGGCCTGTTCTGGGACGCCGAGGAAGGTGCGCTCGCCCCCCTCGAGGCGGCTCGGCACATGGCCTGGCGGCTCATGGTCCTGCTGCCCGACGCCGTCTCCCGCGAGTTCGTCGACGAGGTCCGCGCGAAGGTTGCCGCGAAGAAGGACCTGCCCCGTCTCGGCGACGTACGCGTCCAGAGCTTCACCGAGGGCGCGAGCGTGCAGCTCCTCCACGTCGGCCCCTACGCCGCGGAGGCCCCGACCGTGAGGCGTATGCGCGCGTTCGCGGCGGAGCGCGGGCTGGAGTTCGCGGGGGCACACCACGAGATCTACCTCGACGATCCCGGCCGCGCCGCGCAGGAGAAGCTCAAGACGGTGCTGCGTCGCGCGGTGCGCCCCAAGAACGCAAGGTGACCCCGCAGGGCGGTGAATCCCCCGGGGCCGTGGCCGACTCCCGGCGAGAGGTGTCGACGCCCCGAGGGTAGCACAGCGCGGTCGCATCAGGCGGGGGATGCGCGGGGTGGTCCGCGGGGCGAGCTTCGCGCGGTGTACCCTCGCCGACCCTCGGGTACGTTCTTCACAGAACCCTAACATGACGACAATCGGCCGCACATCTCGGCGCGGACGGCCGTGGCCATACTTGCTGCAGGTCCTCGCGGATCCTGCCGGAGAGTTCAAGGGCACTCTCGGCGCTCCGGACGCGACGGGCTCCACGAAACGGGCAGGGAGAGTACATGGGCGCTTCTCCGAGCACGGCAACACGTCCCACTCCGGGCGGGCTGAGTTGGCTTCTGCGTGCGGTCGTGCTCATCGTGCTCGCCGCGGCGGTCATCGCACCGGTCACCGCGGCGTTCGCCGGGCAGGCGTCGTCGGGGCAGCTCTTCTTCTATCCCTGCACGAGCTGCCATCCGGTGAACATGGTCCCCGGTCCGGGCGGGGTGGAGCACCCCTCGAAGCCTCTCCCGAACGGGATGCAGGGCCACAAGATCGTCCTCGAGGCTCACGACAAGCTCGGCTCCGCCACCTCGGACGCGTGTCTCGTGTGCCATGACGACCCGAGCCGCAACCCCGGCAAGCTCAAGCTCATCGACGGCACCCTGATCGACATCACCGGCGACATCTCGCTGGTGTGCTACCGGTGCCACGAGGCGAAGTACCACGAGTTCCGGCAGGGGACGCACGGTAACCACAAGGAGAGCTGCGTGGCCGCCGGCTGTCATGACCCGCACACGCCCAACTACCTCTACGCGGGACCGGTGAAGCCGTTCGTCGGCGTCGGGTTCCAGTTCAAGGGCGTCGGCCAGGCGCGCGTGCCCTTCAAGCCGCTGATGGCGCCTCCTCTGCCGCCTCCCACAGTCAACCCGACGTGGTTCTTGATCGCGGTCGCGGTGGGTCTGCTGGCGTTCCTCGGTCTCCTGATCAGACTCGTCGGACCGGTCGTCGTGGAAAGGTTGAAGCGATGAGTCAAGACTTCCCGCGCGACGAGCGTCCGGAAGGGGCCACGGCCCCCGAAGGCACGACGTTCTCGCGAAGGCACTTCCTCACGAGCGTCGGGATCGCCGCCGGCGTGGTCGCCGCCGGCGTCGTGCCCGCGGCGCTCATGGCGCAGTCGGCCAACGCCCAGGACGCCACGGCGACCTCGAGCGAGCCTCCGGTGGCGCCCGGCGCGAGCGCCGATCCGCTCGCCGAGATCATCGCGGCGGACGGTCCGGCCAACTACCCGGGGCATCCGGTCCACTACGCCAAGCCCGCGGGCAAGGAGAAGTGGGCGATGGTCATCGACGTGAGGGCGTGCGTCGGATGCCGCAAGTGCGTCTACGCCTGCGTCGAGGAGAACAACATCGGGCGCAACTCGGGCTTCACGTACATACAGGTGCTCGAGATGGAGCCCGGCAAGATCGACCTCGAGAGCGCCGTGCTCGACTACGACGAGGCCGGCCGGCCCGACAAGTGGTACTTCCCGGTCCAGTGCATGCACTGCGCGCATCCGCCGTGCGTCTACGGCTGCCCGGTGCAGGCCACCTGGAAGGAGCCTGACGGCATCGTCCTCATCGACTACAACAAGTGCATCGGATGCCGCAACTGCATGATCACGTGTCCGTACGGCGCCCGTCACTTCAACTGGGTCCGTCCGGAGGTCCCGGCGGCCGAGATCAACCCGAAGGTCCCGCTCGGCGAGAAGGCGTGGACCGCCGAGAAGTGCACCTTCTGCGTGCAAAGGACCCGCAACGGCCAGACCACCGCGTGCGTCGAGGCCTGCCCGACCGGCGCCCGGAAGTTCGGCGACCTCAACGACCCGAACAGCGACGTCGCGATCCTGCTGAAGACGCGCCGCGTGTGGCGTCTCAAAGAAGAGTATTCGACCGAACCCATGATCTGGTATGTGGGGTGATGGCGATGACTGAGCCTACGACCCCGCAGCCCGGCATCAAGCGGTTCATCAAGATCGACTGGAACGTGGGCGCCCTCAAGGCGGCGAGCCCACGGTACTGGTCGTGGGTCGGGATGCTCGTCATCATGACGACCCTGGGGGTCCTGGCCTGGGTCGTGGTCCTGACGACCGGTGGCAACGCCATGGCCCAGAGGGACAACTTCACCTGGGGCATGTGGTTCGCCGACTACATGTTCTACGTCGGGCTCGCCGCCGGAGGCCTCGTGGTCTATGCGAGCGTGCACCTCTTCGGAGCCGAGCAGTTCCGCCCTCTGTCGCGGCTCGCGGTCCTGATGGCCGGGTTGCTCACGATGATCGCGCTCCTGGGGGACCTGACCGACCTGGTCAGGGTCTGGAGGATCTTCTGGTTCGTCGTGACGCCGAACATCTCCGCGATCTTCGTCTACACCGGAAGTGCGGCCGGGTTCTACATGGTGCTGTGCTTCGTGGACCTCTGGATCCTGGTGACCGGCGTGGGCGGCGAGAAGCTCGCCTTCCGGATGACGCTCATCGCGCTCCCGGTCGCGATCTACCTCCACACCACGACCGCGTTCGTGCTCGCCCTCAACAAGTCCCGCGAGCTGTGGAACTCGGCGGTCATGGTGCCGATCTTCCTGACGTCGGCCGTGGCGTCCGGCGTGGCGCTCCTGCTGATCTGCGCCTACGTCCTGCAGCACTACCACGTGCTCGAGTTCAAGAAGAGCATGTTCAGGAGCCTTGCGACCCTGCTGGCGACGGTCATCATCACGGACCTGTTCCTGCTGGTCGTTGAGATCGCGACGGTCTATTGGCCGACCGCGGCCAAGGCGGGGCACACGCTCCGGTTCTCCGAGTTCATGACCGGTCCCTACGCCGTGCAGTTCCTCCCCGTGCTCATACTCGGGGTCATCGCGTTCTCGCTGCTCGCCGGCAGGAAGACGCGTCACATCCCCGCCATCCAGATCACCGCCTCCGCGCTCTACGTGCTCGCCATCTTCTTCAAGCGCTACACGCTGATGTCGATGGGCTTCGCGATCGGCCCGCTGGGCCAGACCCAGGCGCCGTACATCCCGAGCCTCGTCGAGGCGCTCATCGCCATCGGGCTCCTCTCGATGGGCATGCTGTTCTTCACGCTCGCGGTCAAGATCCTCCCGCTGCGGGTGCCCGAAGAGGAGCACGCGGAGGCCGGTGCGTGGGAGCTTGCCGAAGCGACGGGCGAACCCGTCGTCGAGCCGGGGGTGGCGCTGTGAGCCCCGTGATCCTGGGCAGACGCGGCCGGGTCGCCGCGGTCGCGGTCGTCGCGGTGGTCGCCGTGATCGTGGTCGCTGTGGCGGTGGCGCTCTTCGTGACCGCACAGCCTTCGTTCTTCGAACGCTACCAGGGGCTCGAGCGGCGTCACACGACGCTTGCGGCTTCCGCGCACACGGGCATCGCGTGCCTCACCTGTCACATCGACAAGCGCGGCGCGTTCGTCGGAGACATCGCGCGGGTCGGCGAGTTCTACCGGAGCCTCGTCACCACCTCGACCGACCTGGCCTTCGTGAGATTCGATCCGCCCATCAACTCCGCCTGCGTCCAGTGCCACCGTTACGCGTGGAGCACCGACGCGTCGAGGACGGCCGCCGTGCCGCACCCCGCGCACCTTCGCGTGACGAGTGAGAACCGCGACTGCGTTTCGTGCCACAAGTGGGTCGCCCACGAGGAGCCCTACCAGGCCAAGCACAAGACCATGCCGTTCAGCGCCGTGTGCGCCTCCTTCGGGTGCCACGTCGGCGTGAAGCAGAGCAGCGAGTGCGCGAACTGCCATCACGTCCTGCAGGAAGGCCGCGGCGATTGGGTCGTCACCCACCAGCAGGTCGTGCGCGCGGCCGGCCCGAACGCGTGCCTCCAGTCGTGCCACAACGCGGACCAGTGCCGCACGTGTCACACGACGGGCAAGACTCCCGTCCTGCCCTCGAGCGTCCCGACGGCCGCGGTGAGCCTCATCGCCGCCGCGCACGTCAAGCCCGATTGGGTGACGACCGTCCACGGCCAGACGGCCCTGCAGGACCCGACGAAGTGCACCATCTGCCACATCTCCGAGGGGGAGTGCCTGGACTGCCACGCGCAGCGGCCCGCGTTCCACGGTCCCGCCTCGACCTGGCTCAACCGGCACCAGCCGCTCGCCGCGGCGCAGCCCGCGCGCTGCCTGACCTGCCACCAGCAGTACTGGTGCGACGCCTGCCACAACCAGTTCAAGGCGGTGCACTAGGTGTCCGACAAGGACACAGCACCGCCGGCCGACACGGAGAAGCCGGCCGAGCCGGTCAGGGCGCGCCGCTTCCGCCGGGAGTGGGTCCTGGGGATCGCCGCGGTCGTCGTGGTCGTGGCGCTCGGGCTGCCAGTCTTCTCGACCTTGCAGCCCGGCTACTACGAGCGCTACCCGTCGCTGCGCGTGCGCATGGCCAACTGGCGGAACTCGACGCACGCGTTGGTTGCGTGTGCCGACTGCCACGTCGACCCGGGTCCCATCGGCTTCCTGACGTTCGCGGCCAAGTCGGTCCCGGCGTTCTACTCACAACTGCTCTTCGGCCCGAAGCCGACGAACCTGCTCAGCGTACCCAACACCGCCGCGTGCGAGCGTTGCCACACGGCCAACCGTCAGGTGTCTCCCGACGGCGACCTGCTGATCCCGCACCGCGCGCACGTGGACGTGCTGCAGATCAGGTGCGCCGTCTGCCACAAGAACCTCGTGCACTCGCTGAACCCCCAGGGCTTCAACAAGCCGGTCATGTCCACGTGCATGACCTGCCACGACGGCAAGCAGGCGACGAACCAGTGCGTCAAGTGCCACACCCAGAAGCAGGTGCCGCCGAGCCACAAGGCCGCGGATTGGCTCACCATCCACGGATCCATGACGAAGACGATCGACTGCGGAAGGTGCCACGGATTCACGCCCGACTACTGCAACACCTGTCACCAGCAGCGCCCGCCGTCGCACGTCGGCAACTGGAAGGCACTGCATGCGACCGCCGTCGCCGCGCAGGGGACCAAGGGCTGCTACGTGTGCCATGACCAGAAGACGTTCTGCGGGAAGTGCCACTGATGAGCGGCCCCGACCGTCCCGTCCCCGAAGGAGCACCGGTGCCGGAAGAGCAGAAGATGCTGCCCAGCGGGCCCCGGGGCCGCGTCCGGCGCGCGCTGCGACTCACGCCCGGACGCCGTCGGCTGGCCGCGCGCGCGGGCATCGCCGCGCTCGTGGTCGCCGTGTTCGCGATACTCCCCGGCTGGTACGCGCTGCAGCCGGGCTTCCTGACGCGGTACCCGAACCTCGCGGCGTCATACAAGAGCTGGGCCTCGTCCCCGAAGCACTCGAAGGTGACGTGCCAGAGCTGCCACGTGGCTCCCGACCTGCCCTCGCAGGCGGTCTACGACGTGCGGATGCTCGGGGAGTTCTACCTGTCGTTCGTGATGCCCGGCCGGAGGCTCGACGTCTTCGCCACGCCCACCAGCGCGGCGTGCTCGAAGTGCCACGTGAACCTGATCTCGGTGTCCCCCTCGGGCGACCTGATCATCCCGCACCGCGCACACACCGACGTCCTCAGACTCGAGTGCGTCCGGTGCCACTCCGACCTCGTGCACCAGCCGAACGCCGCGGGCAAGGACATCCCGGTCATGGCGACGTGCCTCACGTGTCACGACGGGACGCAGGCCAAGAACGCGTGCACGACGTGCCACACTGCCAAGGCTACCCCCGAGAGCCACCGCGCCGCCAACTGGGACACGATCCACGCCACCCAGGTGGACAAGGTGGATTGCGCGAAATGCCACGCCTGGACGGCCAACTGGTGCGCAGACTGCCACGCGAGGCGCCCGGCGTCCCACACCGCGACGTGGCGCACCGATCATCCGCAGGCCGTGAAGGCACATCGCAACTGCGAGGTGTGTCACACGGGCTCCTTCTGCATCACGTGTCACGGCGTCGTGCCGCAACTCAACTTCGACCCCGCCCTCAAGCTCGCCCAGTAGTGGGGGCCCGCCGATGCAGACGCTGAGCGCCTCATGACGGGCCAACGCATACTCGTCGTCGACGACGAGGACTCGGTCCTCAAGGTCGTCGACTACGCGCTGACGCAGGAAGGCTACGAGGTCCACACGGCGCACGACGCCGCGGGCGCGGAGTCCGAGTTCGCGCGGGTGTCGCCGGCTCTCGTGATCCTCGACGTGATGCTGCCGGACCGCTCCGGACTCGAGGTCGCGCGCGACCTGCGCTCACGCTCGAGCGTCCCGATCATCATGCTGTCCGCGCGGGCCGACGAGGTCGACCGCATCCTGGGGCTCGAGTTCGGCGCCGACGACTACGTGACGAAGCCGTTCTCCCCCCGGGAGCTCGTGACCCGGGTGAAGACCATCCTACGGCGGTCGGTCGCCTGTGACGAACGCACGCTGATCTCGCTCGGTGATCTGCAGGTCGACGTCCTGGCCCGCGAAGTCACGGTCGCCGGCGTCGCCGTGCGCCTCACGCGCACCGAGTTCGAGATCGTGCTCCACCTGGCGCGGCATCCGGGCACGGCGTTCTCCCGGGAGGCGATCCTCGAGTCGCTCCACGAGGTGGCGCCGGGCGGCGACGAACGCGCGATCGACGTCCACATCCACAACATCCGCGAGAAGCTCGAGCCCGATCCCAAGGAGCCGACCCACATCCTCACCGTGCGCGGATTCGGCTACCGCCTCAAGGACCTCGAGCGTTCCTGAGCGCGTCTTCACACAGCGGCCGGGACTCACACAGAACGCTAACAAGAGCGAAACGGCCTGCGAACCCATCGCTCCCGCCGTGTGGCGATACTCATCGCAGGAAGCCGGTGCGCCCCAGCGGCGCAGAGCACTTGGAGGGTCTGAGATGTCGAACATCATCGCAGCGGTCCTTATGGTCGGAGCCCCCCTCATGGTGGCGGTCTTCGTCGTGGCCGTCGTAGCGGTACTGGGCCTCGTCGGCTACGACGTGGTCTCTTCGCGCGAAGGCGCCGCCGAACGCGCACAGGCGAAGGCCGCGGTGCGGGCGCGCGAGCGCAGCTACGAGGACGATCAGACGCGCATCTCGCTCGAGCGCGGCATCGCCCGAACCTTCGTCATCGTCGGTGGGGCGTTCTGGGGCATCGCGGTGGCCGCGACCCTCGTCACCTACCACGGAGACGCGATGGGCACGATGGCCCTCATCGCGCTGGTGCCCTTCATCCTCAACGTCGCATGCCTGGCCGTCGGCTGGTTCCTCGAGCGCACGGCGTCCGTCATGCTCGCGCTCATCTCCGCCGGCGCCGTGTGGTGGGGCCTCGCGAACGCCTTCGAGCCGGGCGTCTGGATGCTCTTCATCGTGCTGCTGATCGCCCCGATGCTCACCGCCTCCGTACTATTCTGGCTCGCACGGCAGGGCGAGGCAGCGCTGGAGCTTCGCCTCAGCCTCGACCTGCACGCCGCCGAGCCGGCGCTGGCGCCCGCGGAGGTCACTCGCTACTAGCCGGCGGGACTCACCGAGGACAACGAGAGGGCCGGCATCCGCCGGCCCTCTTCTTCGTGCGGCCATCGGCCGTGCGCACCCGCCTAGGCGGCGGAGTCCTCTTCATCCGCCGCGTCGCGCCGGCGCTCCTCCGCACGGGCCGAGAGCGTGAAGAGGATCGCGGCCAGGGCCATGGGCGCCACGAGCACGGCTGCCATGACGATCCAGACGCCCTGCTCCCACTGGTAGATGAGGCCCCACGCCACGACGGCGACGGAGGCGGCCACGAGGAGCACGGCGGCCAGCCGCTCGTACTTCCAGCCGATCACCAGGATCACGAGGACGGCCAGGAAGGGCCACATCCCGACACTCGCATCGATCGTCGCGGCGTCGTGGTAGACGAGGGGGACGCCGAAGGTCGCGATCAACCAGAACGATCCGCCGGCGATGACGAGCCCTCGCGCCAACGTTCGTGCGAGATGCTCCACCACGGTCCTCTGCTCGGGCCTGTCGTCCTTCATCGGGTGCTCCTTCGGTCGGGGCGGTCGGGAGTCAGTTCGCGAGGGGCAGGTCGAATCCGAACGTCGCTCCCTCGCCCAGATGCGACTCGACCTCGATGGTGCTGTCGTGCGCTTCGACGATCTCCTTGGCGATCGCGAGTCCCAGGCCGGTCCCTTTGGGGGTGGCGCGCGATTCGTCGGCGCGGAAGAAGCGCTCGAACAGGCGCGCCACGGCCTCCGGGGCGATGCCGACGCCCGTGTCCTGCACCTCGAGCGTGACCGCGTCATCGTGGGGACGCGCCCGCAGCGTGACGATGCCGCCGCTCGAGGAGTGCTTGAGCGCGTTGTCGACGAAGCCGATCAGCACCTGGACCACGCGGTCCCGGTCGCAGTACACCTCGAGCGCCCGGTCGGGGAGCTCGGTCGCGAGCGCGACGCCCGAGCGGTCGGCGAGGGGGCGCATGACCGTGACGACCTCGGCGATGAGCGAGGGGACCGGGACGGGCTCACGGTGCAGCTTCAGGCTGCCCGCTTCGAGCTGGGCGAGAGTGAGGAGGTCGGCGACGAGCCGCCCGAGCCGGTCGACCTCGAGCGTCATCGTGTTCAGGAAGTCGTCGCGCACGACGGGGTCTTCCTTCGCCCCGCTGTCGAGCAGCTCCAGCAGCCCCTTGAGCGCGGTGATCGGCGTGCGCATCTCGTGGCTGGCGTTCGCGACGAACCTGCGCTGGGCCTCCTCGAGCGTCCGTTGCTCGGTGATGTCGCTCATCAGGAGCACGACGCCCTCGGCGCCTCTCTCGGCCGACGCGATCGGCGTGACGTGGAGGAGCACGGTGCGATCGCCGAGGACCGCGGCGTCGGAGCAGGACGTTCCCGCGAGGCCGCGCCGCACGAGTCCGACGATCGTCGCGTTACCCGTCAGCCCGTCCACGAGGCGTCCGGCGAGGTCGGCCCGCCCCTCAGCGAGGCCGAGCAGCAGCGCCGCTTCCGGGTTGATGACGCGGACCGCGCCCTCGGGATCGAAGGCGACGACTCCTTCGCCCATGGACTCCACGACCGCGGCGATCTCCTGCTCGCGCTCGTGGAGCGCGGAGAAGGTCTGCCCGAGTGTCACGGCCATGCGGTTGTAGGACTCGGCGAGTTCGAAGAGCTCGTCTGGCATCAGGCCGGTGGGAAGCTGCTGGTCGAAGTCGCCCGCCGCTATCGCCGCCGCCGCCTTCGTCATGCGGCGCACTCGGCGGCCGATGAACTCGGCGAAGCCGAGGCCGAGGAGTCCGGAGATGGTGAGCGCGATCCAGAAGGTGACCCACAGCCGGTCCCGCACGGCGTTGAGGACGTCGAGCGAGCGTGCGACCGAGCCCGCGATGACGACGCTCGCGACCTTGCGACCCTTACCGTCGTAGACCGCCTTGCCGGCCACGGAGTACCCGCCGGGCTCCAGCGTCATGTTGGAGTAGGGGGGAGAGTCGGCGAACCCCTGGGTGCGCGCCTGCGCGAGCACGCTCAGCGGCGGGCCGCCCTGGAACGTCGACTCGATCACCGAGCCGTCGGCGGCGTAGACCCAGACGTCGTCACCGTAGACGAGCCGGAACTGGTGCACCTGGTCGCGCAGGGTGGTCCGGCTCACCGGTGTGAGCGGGAAGTCGGCGCTGAGCTGCACCGCGAGGGCGGAGGCGGCGCTGAGGCGGTCGCTCTCGCCCAGCTGCTTGAGCGTGCGCTGCAGGTCCTGCGACAGCGAGACGGACAGGATCAGGATCGCCACGACGATGACGATGACGAACAGCTCGCTCTGCCACAGGCGGACGGACGGCCGCCGGATCCGGCGGGCCACGGCCTACTCTTCCCTCAGCCGGTAGCCGAAGCCGCGGACGGTCAGCAGGTACTCCGGGCTCTTCGGATTGACCTCGAGCTTCTCGCGCATGTTGTGGGCGTGCACGTCGATCGCGCGCTCGTTGCCGACGGGTGACTCGTCCCACAGGGTGCGGAGGATCTCCGCCCGTGAGAACGCCTTGCCGGGGTGCCGCGCGAGCAACTGGAGGAAGCCGAATTCCGACGTGGTCAGGTGCACCGGCTCGCCTCGCATGGATACCTGGCGGGACTCGGGATCGATGACCAGGTCGCCGAGCACCGTCCGCTGGCGCTCGCTGGTCGGTTGGCCGCCGGTGCGGCGAAGGATCGCCTTCACGCGGCTGACGAGCTCGCGGGGAGAGAAGGGCTTGGTCACGTAGTCGTCGGCACCGAACTCCAGGCCTAGGATGCGGTCGACCTCGTCGCCGCGCGCGGAGAGCATGATGATCGGCACGTTGGAGGTCTGCCGGATGTCGCGCGCGAGGTCCAGCCCGCTCTTGCCGGGCAGCATCACGTCGAGGATGAGCAGGTCGGGCCTGACCTCGCCGATCAGGAACGCGCCGCCGACCGCGTCCCCGGCGGTGTGGACCTCGAAGCCCTCCTGCTCGAGCGCGTAACGCACGATCTTGAGGATCGACTCCTCGTCGTCGACCGCGACGATGCGCTGTACCGGCATGTGGGCTCCCGCTTCTCGGTCCTCACTCGCGCTGATCTCGCGCACCCATTATGGAGCGCATCGCGTGCCAGAGGGAACATCGGCGCCGACGACTAACGCAGGCTGAACTCCTCGTAGTGGATCTGGGAACGCCGGACGCCCATCGCGCGTAGTTCAGCGATGAAGGCGTTGCGCATGGACACCGGGCCGCAGATGAACACGGACAGCTCCTCGGTCCGCCGCACGTCGACATCCGCGAGCAACAGATGTCCTGCGGTGTCGCTCGAATGGAGCGTGAAGCCCGCGCGCGGGTGCCGGGCGACCGCCCGCTCGATCTCGTCGAGGTAGATCGCGTCGGTCGCGCTCCGCACCGTCCAGATGAGCCGCACGTCGCTCTCATCATCGATCGTCGACAGGAACGCGAGGAACGGTGTGATGCCGATGCCCCCGGCGATCCACAGCTGGTGCGGGCCTCCGGTGCGGAAGTCGAACCGGCCGTATGGGCCCTCGACCAACGCCCCGGAGTCGGCCGCGAGGCACCGCTGGAGCGCACGCGTGTAGTCGCCCGACGCCTTCACGCTGAAGCGCAGCCTCCCGCCCGCGGGGCCGCTGCTGATCGTGAAGGGATGCTGCTCGCTCGTCGGGCCGCCTTCGAATCTCACGAAGGCGAACTGCCCCGCCACGTGCGCGATGGCGTCACGTTCGGGCTCGAGCGGGATCTCGAGGATGTCCCGGCCGACATGGACGGGCCGGCCCACCCGGTAGTGATGTCGCTGCAGCAGCATCGGCTGCACCGTCTCTCGGAACACGTAGGCGGTGAGGCCCAGCGCGGCAACGCCGTAGACCCACACGCGCATGATTGGGAGCCCGAGGACGAGTGGATGGGCCAGCAGCGAATGCGTCACGCCGGCCGCGACGAGCAGACCCTGGGTGCGGTGCGAGAGTTTCCAGTCCTGGTAGCGCAGCGACACGAGTCGACGCCACGGCGCCCGTGGGGCGATGGCGATGACCACCGCGATCACGAGGAAGGTCAGGGTCGGATATCCCACGAGCTTGCTCGGGACCCAGCCGACGGACTCGGGCATGACGAGGAAGTGCGTCGAGAGCAGGGCCACCGCAGTCAGCCCGTTGAGGCGATGCGACGTGAAGACCTTGTCCAGACCGCCGAAGAAGTCCTCGAAGGGCTTGGCGCGCGTCGCGAGCATCAGGTTCGTGCTCATCACCAGCAGGGCGGTCGTGGACAGGAACTCCGCCGCCACATGTACCGGCGGCCAAGGACCCGGGGCCGTCGCGAGGGCCACGGTCCAGAACATGGCATTGAGTGCGAGCGTGCCCGCGAGGGCGAAGATGGGCCGAAGTCGGACCACGACACCCCCAGGCCACGTCACGGATGCGCCGATGCGGCGATGCTTGCGCGCCTAGTATCCACCGGTCGATGGCGGCGTGCTCGTGGCGACCGGGGCGCTCGGCGCGGAGCCAGAGGAACCGACGGTGACCTGTCCCATCATGGAGGCATGGATGAGGCACTTCAGCGGGAAGGTTCCGTTCGCATCGGCCGTCCAGCTGACGCTCTTGCCCGGCTGCTGTTCCCCGAGGTCGGCGGTGCCGACGACCACGTGGTGCGGCACCGTGTCCTGGTTGTCGAACACGACCGTGTCCCCGATCTGGACGGACACGCTCGAAGGGCTGAACCGGAAGTCCTTCTCGACGATGGTCGTGGTGCTGCCCGTGCCGCCGCCGGTCCCCGGCGTTCCCGGACCGGTGCATCCGGTGAGAGCGATGGCGAGGGCCGTCGCCACCAGAACGGCGAGCAGGACGGATACGGCCTTGCGGCTGGTCATGGGGTCTCCTCCTCGACGACGCGGCCCTGAGACGAGGCGCTCGGGACACCGCAGCGGACTCCTCTGAGTGGTTACCCGATGTCGGTCCGAGTGCACGCTCCCCGGGGGCGCCTGCCCGCTCGGGTCGCCCTCCGGAGGGTATGAAGTCTGGGCCTCGTGCATATCGGGCGCATCCGGCGCCCGTCGAACGAAGGAGTGATGGTGATGGCAGGTCTGGCCGACTTCCCCGTCGCGGGAGTCATTCGAGCGGACGACTACTCGAGAGCGGCGAGGTTCTACACGGAGGTCCTCGGCTTCACGACCGTCCGCATCCCGAGCGGACCGGGAGACGCCGGGATGTTCGCGGCCGGAGCCGGCACGATGGTGTCGATCTACGAGCGCCCGGGCATGCCCGCTCCGCAGAACACGACGCTCGCCTTCGGCGTGCCGCCCGAGAAGTTCGATGGCGTGATCGACGACCTGAAGTCCCGGGGCGTCGTCTTCGAGGAGTACGACATGCCGGAGATGGGCCTCAAGACCGTGGGCGGGATCGCCGAGATGATGGGGACCAAGACCGCCTGGTTCAAGGACACCGAGGGCAACATCCTCAACGTCGTCGCGATGTAGGCCTTCTATCAGACCCGTCGTCCGGCCGTTTCCACCCCCAGCGCGGCGAAGAGCTCGGTATCGAGCGCTCGCCGCGCTGCCTCGTAGCCGGCCCACGGGTCGCGGTGCAGCGCCGCCAGCCGGCGGGGGACCGAGCGGATGTCGTATGCCGAAGGATCCAGGCCGGTGAGCTCGTCCCACGCCACCGGCACGCTCACGTGCGCACCGGGGCGCGCGCGGGTCGAGTACGCGCACACCGCAGTGGCACCGTGCGCGTTGCGCAGATAGTCGATGAACACCCTCCCGGGGCGTTCGCGCTTGGCCATCAGCGCCGTGAACAGGTCCGGGCGTTGGGTGGCCAGCACGCTGACGAACGCATGCGCGAACGCTCGCACCTCGTCGTAGCCGCGGCCGGGCACGATCGGCGTCACGACGTGCAGTCCGCGCCCTCCGGTCGTCTTGACGAAGGCGCCGAGCCCTAGGGCCTCGAGCGCGTCGCGCACCGTGCGCGCGGCCGCGGCCACGTCGGCGAACTCGACCTCCGGCCCCGGGTCCAGGTCGAATACCACGCGGTCGGGGCGCTCGGGGTCGCTCGCGAGCGAGTTCCAGGTGTGGATCTCCAGGGTGCCCAGCTGGACGAGAGCGAGCAGACCCGCCTGGTCCTCGACGTAGGAGTAGACAGCGGGGCCGTCGCGGTCCTCGATGGTCACCGCGCCGAGCGAGTCCGGCCAGCCGCGCACTTCGGGGTGCTTCTGGTAGAAGCATCCGACCGTGCCCGCCGCGCCATGCGGACAGCGGACCATCGTCAGGGGACGCCCGACCACGTGCGGCAGCATCCACGCGGACACGGACTCGTAGTACCGCGCGAGTTCCGCTTTCGTGACGCCGGCGGGCTCGAGCACCCGGTCGGGGTTCGTGATCGTGACGCCGCCGACCGCAATCGGTGATCCGTCGGGCGTCGCCGTCGCGGCCGGAACATCGGACGGCGCGACGGGCGATTCGCGCACGACGCCCGACGCCTCAGCGTCGTCCCTCACTCCCTGGAAAGAGGGCTGGCGGACGACTCCCTCGCGCGTCCACTCCCGGAAGGCGACCTCGACGACGAGTTCGGGTCGCACCCAGTGGACTCCCGCCCGGGAGGGCGGGTCGCTGAAGGGAGGCTCGGCGGCCGCGAGGGCGGCGAGGCGTCCACCCAGCTCGGCCAGTGTGCGCTGGGTGAAGCCGGTGCCGACCCGCCCGGCATAGCGGAGCGCGCCGGCGTCGTCGTGGAATCCCAGCAGCAGCGCTCCGAACTCCTTGCGGGATCCTGCGGGGTCGGTCCAGCCTCCGACGACGAACTCCTGACGGGCGAGGCACTTCACCTTCAGCCAGTCGCGCGTACGCCCCGGGACCCACGGCCGGTCGCCGCGCTTGCTGACCGACCCCTCGAGCAGGAGCCGGCACGACGCGGCGTGATGCGCCGGACCGTCGCCGACGTAGTGCTCGACCACGTGCAGCGGCCCGTTGTCCGGCACACCCGCGAGCAACGAGGCGAGCAGGCCCTTCCGGCGCAGGAGGGTCTCCGCGCGGAGGTCGAAGCCCTCGAGGTAGAGGAGGTCGAACGCTTCGAGTCTGACGTCGTCGGGCCGGCCCGCCGCGAGCGCTTCCTGAAGCAGGCCGAAGTCGGAGCGGCCCTCAGAGTCGAGCACCACCGCCTCCCCGTCGATCAGCGCCGACGACACGGGGAGCGCCTCGACCGCACGAGCGATGACGGGGAACCGGTCCGTCCAATCCGCCCCGCTCCGCGTCAGCACGGTCGCCTTCCCGTGCTCGAGCGCCACCCTCAGCCGGTAGCCGTCGTACTTGATCTCGTGGATCCACTCGTCACCGGACGGAGCCTCATCGACGAGCGTCGCGAGCTGAAAGGGGGCATCGGAGGGGAGCGCTGCGGCGGACGGTGGCGAGTCCCCCGACGAGCGCTTGCGAGCGCCCGCCGAGACCGCACTGTGGCTCGGCGCAGGCGCGAGCCGCGCGAGGAGCGGGGGCTCGGCACCGTCCGCCCCGCTGGCGGCGATCTGATCCATGGTCCGCCCGGTCGCAGCCGAGTCGGGCTCGGCCTCTAGCATGTCGTACTCGGAGCGCGGGCGGACGCCGTCGTCACGCTCCTTGATGAGCAGCCACGCCTCCTGGCGCTCTCCGGGGCGCGGCTTCATGCGGACGAGCACCCAGGCGCCCCTGAGCTTCGATCCGTCGAGGACGAACTTCAGCTGGCCCTTCGCGACGCCCTCCGCCGGGTCGCCGACCGGCATGAACGCGCCGCGGTCCCAGATCATCACGGTGCCGCCACCGTACTCGCCTGCCGGTATCGTGCCCTCGAAGGAGCCGTACTCGAGCGGATGGTCCTCGACGTGGACCGCCAGGTGCTTGTCTCTGGTGTCGAGCGAAGGCCCTTTCGGGACCGCCCACGACGCGTAGACGCCGCCGATCTCGAGCCGCAGGTCGTAGTGGAGCGCCCGGGCGGCGTGCTTGTGGACGACGAAGGTGAGTCCGCCGGGCTCGGGAACGGCAGCCGCCTCGCCCGCCGGCTCGGGCGTCGTCGAGAAGTCGCGCTTTCGGCGGTACTCGTCGAGCGGCATTCGTTCTCCCGTCAGGCGCGAGCGCGCTTCGCTTCGTCAAGCGACCTCTTCAGCAGGGCGACGATGTCGACGACCTCGCCGCCGGCCGCCGCCGCGGGCTCGGAGACGGGTGTGGCGGTGACCGCGCCGGCGGCCTTCCGCTCGATGAGTGCCATGACGTCGTCGCGGTAGGTGTCGCGGTACTCCGGCGCGGCCGGGTCGAACGATCTGGAGATCGTGGCGACCAGTTGCTCGGCAAGATCGAGCTCGGCCTGCGTCACGTTCGCGGCCTTGAGCGCTTCCGCGCCGCTGCCCGGGAGGTCCAGCTCGGCGGCGTCGCGCAGCTCATCGGGGTAGCGCAGCACGGCGAGGAGAAGGAGGTCCCCGTCGGGCACGATGGCCGCGAGGTGCTGCCGGGTGCGGATGACGATCTTCGCGAGCGCCACCCGCTTCGCATGCTTCAGCGCCTCCCGAAGGAGCAGGTAGGCCTTGCGCCCCGCCTTCTCCGGCTGCAGGTAGTAGGGCGCGTCGAACAGCTCCGGGTGGATCTCGTCAGCGCATACCGCAGCCAGGACGTCGATCGTCTGTGTCGCCTCGACGTTCGCGGCGCGCAGGTCGTCGTCGGTCACGAGGACGAACCGGCCCTTGTCGACCTCGAAGCCCTTGGCGACGTGCTCCCACGCGACCTCTTCGCCGGTGTGCTCGTTGACCCGCTTGTTGTGGATGGGGGAGAGGTCGCGGTCATCAAGCAGGTGGAACGCCAGCTCGCGCGGCTGGACCGCCGGGAGGAGCTGCACCGGGATGGTGACGAGCCCGAACGAGATGGTGCCTGTCCAGATCGCGTGCGGCATGGGGTGACTCCCATCTTCGTGCGCCGGATGCGCCGACGGTGCTACCTGACGGTGAAGTACGTCGTGCTCGACGTCGCGCCGGAGTAGCCCGCGGCGCCTCCGAACTTGACGATCGCCCGCCAGGAGCCTGCGTAGCGCGGCTTCACGCTGGCGGACAGCAGCACGCGCGTGCCGGTGGAGGACCGGCTCGTGGTCACTGTGTTGCGGAGGCGCCAATGGCCACTCTCCTTGCGGTACAGGTAGAGCGTCGCCTTGGCTCCCGTCGCGAAGCTCGCGATCCCCTGGGTGAGGTAGCTCCTGAACGTCGCGGTGCGGCCGTGTGTCGGAGTGGTCGGAGATGCCGTGGGCTTCCCGAGGCTCGTCGCAACCGGCGGCCCCGAAGCAGTGAAGACCTGATAGGAGGCGCCGTTGAAGTCCCGCCACGCCACCCGGTTGTCGCCCACGACCGGGTCGGCGAGCACGTCGACGCTCGAGGCGATCGTCGTGAGTGAGGACTCTGAGACTCGCCGCGTCACGATCTGGTACTGCCCGCTCACCTGGTCCTGCCACACGATGCGGTCGCCCGAGATGCTCGCGGACGATGCCGAGTGCGGGCCGGTGGTCACCGTCGTCTTCACGCCAGAGCGCCACAGGTGCACCTGCGAGTCGCCGGGCGTCCCCGACGTCCACACGACGCAGTCGCCGGCGACCCGGGGGTGTCCGTCGTAGGCGGCAAGGTCGATCGTCGTCGGGTGGGCATCGCCCTTCTTCCATGTGCGGACGACCCCGTTGCCTTGCTCGTCCTGACTCATCCACACCACGCGGTCCCCTGACACCTGCGGACTGATGTTCGGCGAGGATCCGGTCGTGAGCTGCGTCGGACGGGTCTCGCCAACGACCCGTGTAAAGATCTGCCAGGTGCTCCCGTCCGAGGCGTACCACACGACGCGGTCACCCGACACGCCGACGTCGAACTTCGGCGCGTTGTCCATCGCGCTGACCGTCGTCGTAGGCGGCAGAGACACTTTCCGGGTGAGGACACTCTCGTCGCCCAGTCCGATGCCGAGCCACGCGATCCGATCGCCCCATACTGCCGGGTAGTCGTTGTCCCGGCTCACATCCTGAGCAAATGTCGCCGGAGTCTGGTCGCCGACCCTCCACGTCATGATGACGCCGAGTCTGCCGAGCGCCCTGCGCCAGACCGCGCGACCGCCGGAGACCGCGAGCGAGTCACCGCCCGCGAGGGACGGAAGGGGACTGGCCGTGGGCTGCCCGGGCGTCCAGACCCACATCTGGGCCGCAGCGCCCGTCGACCTCATGGCGACCAGACTCGAGGAGACGCCCAGCTCGTCGAACCCGAAGGCGGTCGTCGACGTGACCCGGGTCGGCTCCGTCCAACCGGCGGGCGCGGCGAACGCGGCCGAGGGCAGGGCCGCGAGGAGCGCGCACAGCGCGACGCCGAGCGCTGTCTTCATAAGCGGCCAGCGGGTCATGGGCACCTCTCACCTCGAAGAACGCGGAAGCCCGTCCGGCTCCCCTCGCGCGTGTCACTCGATGAGTCTATTCCCGAGGGTGGCCGTCGCCACGCCCTCGAGCGCGAGCGGGGCAGGGGGCTAGCCCTTGGCGATGTTCACCGCGCGGGCGACCACGATCGCCGCGATGGCGAACGACAGGAGGCTCTGGACGCCCATCGCGAACTTCGCGCGCTTCGTGTACGGCATCGCGTCGGTCGGGGAGAACGCGGTGCCGTTCGTCAGCGCCACGTAGAGGTAGTCGCCGAAGGAGGGCTCCCAGGCGGGAGCCGTGAGCTTCTCCTGGTCGGCCTGCTGCTGCGGGAAGACGAGGTCGGGGAAGTCGTGGCGTCGCTCGAGCCGCGCCTCGGGACCGCCGCCGTCGAGTTCCCAGT
The DNA here is from genome assembly GCA_025361505.1 of Coriobacteriia bacterium. Classification (GTDB taxonomy): domain Bacteria; phylum Actinomycetota; class Coriobacteriia; order Anaerosomatales; family PALSA-660; genus PALSA-660. Next base: position 1,005 of record JANYKZ010000080.1, on the reverse strand, counting down.
AGACGATGGCGAACACCAGCACGTTGACGACCCACAGCGCCACGCCGCTCGCGAGCAGGTCGGTGGGGGTGAGCGTCGATCCGAGGAAGACGGCACGCGCAAGCAGCACGAAGCTTCCGATGTTCGCGATGACGAGCACCGCAGCAAGGCCGACCGAGACGACCCGGTCGATCCGGCTGGGTTCGGCCGGCGAGATGTAGAAGCCGACCGACGTCGCGAGCAGAACGGCCGCGATCCCGGGCAGCAGCCACACGGGCTGCAACTGAAGCCTGCTCGCCAGCAGCGACTGTCCGACGACGATCACGGCCGCGGCCGCGAACGCCGGCCACCGCGACTCGGCCCCGAGAAGCGCGCGACGCCACTGCGCAGGTGCGCCTGAGTCGCGGCGGGCGGGATGCGGCGCGTGCCGTCGGTCCTGGGTCATCGAAACTCCGAGTGTCGGGCGAGCGTCCTGAGGTCGGCGCTCGGTGGGTAGGTACCCGAGCAGGTCACCCGAACTCGGTCGCGCCCGATCGTACCGCTTGAGGGCGGCATCGACACGTCTCGACTGGGCAGCGACGCCGGCGGGAAAGAACGGCATGCGACGGATCCTTGTTCGCCGCGATCGCCAATGGTCCCGTTCAGGGACCGGCGCCTCCTGTCGAGGCGCCGGCTTCCGAAGGGAGGATCCGCAATGACCACACTCGACACCGGATCGAGCGAGAGCAGGAGGATGGTCCACACCGAGACCCGGTCTCCTATCGAGACGATCTTGGCCCGCGTCGTCTACTACGTGTTCGGCGTGATCGAGGCCCTCATCGCGGTGCGGTTCGTGTTGCGTCTGCTCGCGGCGAATCGTGATGCGGGGTTCGTCGCGTTCGTCTACTCGGTCTCCGCGATCTTCATGGCGCCGTTCGAGGCGGTGTTCAAGACGCGGACCAGCGCGGGCGCAGCCTTCGAAGGGAGTGCGCTGTTGGCGCTCGCCGTCTACGCGCTGATCGCGTGGGGCATCGTCGCGCTGGTCCG
>JANYKZ010000045.1 GCA_025361505.1 Coriobacteriia bacterium | reverse complement strand
ACGCCGAGGTTGACGACCTTCGACGTCAGCCCGCCGGGTACGTCACGCTCACTGCCGGGAAGCGCGTGGCTGACCCCGGTGTAGGTCGCCACGGGAAGGCCGCCGTGCGCGAGCGACGTGGCCAGCGACTCGCGCTGACGGCGGTCGCGAGCGACCATGAGAACCGTGTGACCCGAGTCGACGAGCCCCTTGAGGCCCGCGACCGTCTTGCTCTCGCCGCCCGCGACGTCGGGACGCCGGGCGAGGAGCTCCGCGTCCGGCGTCACGCCGGCCCGCATGAGCGAGAGCATCGTCAGGCGCTGGCGTCCGCCGAGGTCGAGGCGGGCCGGCGAGACGAAGTGACGCGCCACGTCCTGTTCGGCGTTCGCCGCCGCCTCCTCGAACTCGGTCCAGGCACGGGTGGAGTCGTCGAATACGGCGCGCGGCTCCGCCACGGCCACGAGCGCGGTCTTGTCCAGGTAGTCGGTGACCGACGCCAGTTCGCGGTACACGTAGGGCAGGTAGGCCTCGACGCCGTCGAAGTAGACGCCCTGCTCGAGGAGCTCCAGCTCGTGGGCCAGCTCCGGCTCGCCGAGCGAGCGCCGCTGAAGGTCCTTGAACCCGGAGCGGTGCGACTGCGAAACGTCCTTGGCGGTGCGGTTCGAAAGGCGGATCTCGCGACACGGGTACGCCTCGACGCGTGCGACGTCACCGACGCTCTGGCCGGTGGAGGGCACGTAGCGGCGCAGCGACTCGATCTCGTCACCGAGGAGCTCCGCGCGTACCGGGAAGTGGCCGTCCGACGGATAGACGTCGAGGGTGCCGCCGCGAACGGCGAACTGCCCCGCGTCCTCCGCGACCTCGACGCGCTCGTAGCCCATGCGCGCGAGCAGGTCCGTCGCGCCCTCGAGTTCGAGGGTGGCTCCCTGCTCCAGCACGAAGGGCGCGAACGCCTCCGACGCCCCGCGGGGAGGCAGCAGCCGCATGAGCCCGCGGGCGGAGGCGACGACGATGGCGGGCCGGCCCTCCTGCAGGGCGTAGAGCGCGCGGGCACGACGGCCGGTGACGCGCACGTCCCCGGGCTGGCGCGACCACGGCAGGGTGGCGGGGGCCGGCAGCGGCAGCACCGATTCGAGTGGCAGGTACGCGGTCAGTTGACGCGCGAAACGATCCGCCGCGTCCTCGCCCGACACGGCGACGAGCACGGCCCGTGGGGCGGCACGGAAGACGGAGGCCACGACGAGCGGCCTGATCGACGACGGCAGAGCGAGCGCGAAGTCCTCGCCGTCGCGCAGCGCGGCGGTCGCCTTCGCGAAGCCGGGGGCGCGTTCGAGCAGGACTGAGAGGTCGGCGAGCAACGACATGCGACGGGTCTCCTTCGTGGAGCGCTGCGTGCGCGCCCCGGTGCAGCCGGGTCCGAACAGCACGACAGCCCCGCGCCGGAGTCCGGGGCGGGGTGCGTTCTGTGCGTTGCGAGGGTATGCCCGCTGAGGTGCGGGGTCAAGCACCGGACGCGGTGGTCCGCTCGCTCGCGGCTCGCGCTTCGGCCGAGCCCCGCAGGGTCTCGGCCGGCGCTCGCAAGCTCGCTGCGCGGACCACCGCGTCCGGTGCGACGCGCGATCTCGCTCAGGCGGTGGGGTTGGTCACCTTGCGGGATGCGACCACGCCGGCGCTGCCGGTCAGGGTGCCGGTGTATTCGACGAGATCGATCGTGCAGCCCTCGCCGATCGTGACGTTCGCGCCCCGCACGACCTTGGCGCGCGTGCTCTCGAGGTAGATCGTGTCTCCCTCGATCGCGTCCGCCGTCAGGTTGCGGTCCCCCATGAAGGGGAGGAACACCCAGGGCTGCGCAAGGCGCACATCGATCGTCTCGCCACCGATGTCGTGCGCGTCGCACCCTCCGTAGAGCTTGATGGTCACCACGCCAGCGTTGAGCAGGCCGCCGACGGAGAACACGCCCTGCGCGTCGAAGGTCTCGGCCTCGCAGTCACCGCCGATCTTGGTCGTCCCGCGGATATCGATGCGCGGAGCACTGACCGCGCCGTCGATCCGCGCGACGCCCGAGATCTTGAGACTCTCGGCGCTGAGCGCGCCGTGGACGTCGGCGTTGCCGCTGAACACGACGTCGGTGCCCTTCACGTCTCCCATGAAGCTCGCGCTCCCGCCGACCGTGATGGTCTGAGCGGTCAGCGTGCCCTGGACGTCGGCGACCCCGCCGACCTTGAACGCGAGACAGTCGACATCGCCGCGCACGGTACCCGCGCCTGCGATCATGACCTCGCCGTACGTGCCGCCGGACACGGTCCCGGCCCCGGCGATCCTGGTGTCGGGCCTGTTCGTATCACTCATGACCTCACGCCCCTCTCCTGCGACTTCAGTCGCGACTTCAGTACTTCGATGCGCTCGGGCAGGTTGACGCGTGCGACGACGCGCACGTCGGTCTCGACGAGCAGTTCGGAAACGCTCGACACGATCAGGACCACCGAGACCCCCATCTTCCGCAGGAGGACGAGATCGCAGCTGGTCGCCTCGCAGGCCGTCCAGCCCTCCTCGAGCGTCGCGATCGCCGCGAGCGCCTCGTCGCGACCGGCGTCCCCACTTCGCAGCAGCGTGTCGGCCACGGCCACGGCCAGCAGCTCCGCGAAGCGCAACTCGGCGGAGCCGGGATGCCGATCCGCGAACAGGTCGAGCGCGGCAGCGGAGACCACGTCGCCCTCCAGCAGGTCGTCGCGCGAGAACGTGTCGGGCAGCGGCGCCGACGAGACGGCCTCGGCGATCTCATCCAGCGAGGCGTCCTCGTCCTTCATCGAGAGGATCCTCTCGACCCGGGCGAGCATCTTCTCGCGGGGGAAGAACGTCTCCTGGCCGGTGAAGGCGGACTTGCGAACGAACCAGTCCTCCGGGATGAGCCCCTTGCGCTTCCAGCGGTAGAGCTGGCCGTAGCTGATGCCGCACGTGAGCAGCAGGTCCTTCTTCGAGATCAGTTCGGGTTCCATCTGATGCACCTCCACTTCGTGTCGGAGGTAGCGTAACAATGTGTTGTTCTGCTGTCAACAGCACTCTGCAGGCGCCGTTCAGCCGCGGTGGGTCCCCCTGCCGGCGCGCGAACCGGGGTGCGTGCCGACCCAGTCCTCCCACCCGGGCACCTGCTCCCCGACCGAGTACAGGAAGTGATAGGCGCCGCTGTCCCCGAGGAACTTGAACCGCTTCTTCAGATCCTTCACCAGCGTCTCATAGGTCCCGAAGGACCGGAGGTAGGCGCGGAAGCCGCCACCGGAAGCCTCCAGCGCGAGCATCTCGCCCGCGTTGTGGACGATCGCCTCGATCTTGCGGCGGTTGCGTATGACGCGGGGGTCCGCCATCAGGCGGTCGACGTCGACCGGCGTGTACGCCGCGACGCGAAGGACGTCGAACTCGTCGAACGCGTCCACGATCCCGGGCCACTTGGACTCGACCACGCTCCAGTTCAGCCCGGGCTCGAGCGCGGCGCGGGACATGACCGCCAGATAGTCCGAGAGTCCGGTCGGCTCGATCTTCTCCGGCGCGTGCATGGCGGTCCCTTCCTCGTGCGCGGCGGGGTCCGTCGCGCGGGTATCCTTCTCCGTGACACGGTTGGTACCCGTACCAAGGGACGGAGCGGCGACATGGCGTCGGAGATGACAGCGCGGGAGCGTGCGTGCGAAGCGATGCGGCGGCTCGGCGCCCTCTATCCCCACGCGCATATCGCCCTCGACTACGACGACCCATGGCATCTGCTCGTGGCCGTCATCCTGTCCGCCCAGACGACCGACGTCGGGGTGAACAAGGTCACGCCGACGCTGTTCGCCCGCTTCCCCGGCCCGGAGGACCTGGCGGCGGCGAGCGTGCTCGACGTCGAGGAGATCGTGAGGCCGACCGGCTTCTACCACAACAAGACGAAGGCCATCATGGCATCGGCGCGAATGGTCCTGACGGAGTTCGACGGACGCGTGCCCGACACCATGGCCGACCTGATGCGGCTGCCGGGGGTCGCTCGCAAGACCGCCAACATCGTCATCGCCAACGCCTACGGCAAGGTAGAGGGCATCGCGGTCGACACGCACGTGTTCCGGCTCTCGCACCGGCTCGGGCTCACGACCGAGAAGGACCCCGACAAGGTCGAACGTGACCTGTGTGCGCTGCTCCCCCGCGAGGACTGGTATGCGGTGAACTACCGCTTCATCGACCACGGGCGCGCGGTGTGCACCGCCAAGCGGCCCGCCTGTGGCGCGTGCGCCATCTCCGACATCTGTCCGAGCGCGTTCACGGTGCCCGGCTGGCGAGCGGAGCTCTAGGCGCGCGGCGCGCTACCGGAAGAACCAGCCGAGGATGCCGGCGATGAAGACGGCCGGCATGAAGTTGCCGACGGGCAGGCGCTTGATGTCGAGCAGGTCGATGCCGATGGCCAGGATGAGCAGGCCGCCCACGGTCGACATCTCGCGGATGACATCGGCGGTGAGGAACGGCTGCAGAGCGTGCGCCCCCAGCGCAATCCCGCCCTGCACGACGAGGATCGGGATGACCGAGAACCCGACGCCGACGCCCAACGCGGAGGCCAGGGCCATCGACGCGACGCCGTCGAGCAGCGCCTTCAGGTAGAGCAGGTTCGGAGCGCCCATGCCGTCCTGAAGCGATCCGAGTATCGTCATCGATCCCACGCAGAACAGCAGCGAGGCGACGACGAACCCCTCGACCATCTGGTGTTCGCCCTCGCCCGCCGCCTTGAACGCCGGGATCCGCATCACGATGGTCCGCAGCCAGCGTCCGAATCGCTCGAGCGCCGCTTCGACGCCGACCGCTTCTCCGATCAGCCCGCCCGCGACCAGCGAGACCACGACGACGAGCACCGCGAACTTCGAGCCGACGGCGTCGGCCTTCATCAAGCCGCTGATCACCATGGTCGCCCCGATGCCGAAGGTCGACAGCCCGAGGGCGTAGAAGGCGATCGTGCGGAAGCGTTCGGTGATGAAGCGCCCGAACGCGAGGCCGATCGCGGACCCCACGATCACAGCGACGACGTTGGCGATGACCCCTGATCCCGGCACTGCTACGAACCCTCCTTCGGCAACCAGACGTCGGCAAGCTCCTTGGTGATGTCCGCGTGCCCCTTCGGCAACCCGCCGTACGCCCCGTGCTGCGGTGGCCGGCGCTTCGCGTGCGTCTGGTCGGCGTCCTCGAACAGCACCGAGGTCGGCAACGTCACCGTCGATCGCCCCTTGCGCTCGCGAACGCGCGACTTCAGCTCACGGTCGGCCGTCACGATCGTGACCGGGCCCGACTCGTTCTCGGCCATCCGCACGATCACGTCGTCGGCCGTCTCGCCCAGCGAGAAGATCGCCTCCACGCCGGTCAGCGACTCGTCGCCGGCGTTGAACCCCTTGTCCCAGACCACCACGATCCGGCCCGTGCCGAGCAGGCCGCGCCCGCGCGCGGCGAGCCGTCGCATGAGCGCGAGCCGCTGGTCGTCCGGCAGCAGGCGCCGCGTGGCGTCGTCTGCGCGCGTGACGTTATAGCCGTCGACGAGGAAGAGCATGCCCGTCATGGTACGCGACCCGGGACGCATGGGCGAGGCGCGGGGCCGGGACGGCGGCGGGCCCGGCGCCCCCGGGAAGCCGGAAGGCCCGGCCCCGCGCGAGCGGGGCCGGGCCTTCATCGTGAGCGCGTCGCCCGTACTACTTGGCCGCGCCTCTGAACGCCTTGGTCAGCCCCTCGGCCATCGTCACGAACTCCGACGGCATCATGATGATCGTGGTCGTGTTCTGCTCAGACCCGACCTCGGTGATCATCTGCATGCGGCGCAGCTCGAGGCCCAACGGGTTCTCCGTGATGATCTTGGCGGCGTCCGCGAGCTTGCCGGAGGACTCGAGCTCGGCCTCGGCCTTGATGATGCGGGCACGCTTCTCGCGCATGGCCTGCGCTTCCTGCGCCATCGCGCGCTGCATGCTGATGGGGATCTCGACGTCCTTCATCTCCACCATCTCGACCTTGACGCCCCACGGCTCGGTCGCCTGATCGACGACGAGCTGCAGCGCCTCGTTGATCTTGTCCCGCTCCTTGAGCACCTCATCGAGCACGTGCTGGCCGATGATGTTGCGAAGGGAGGTGAGCGCGACCTGGTAGGACGCGGCGTAGTAGTTGGCCACGGAGACGACCGACTTCACCGGGTCGACGATCTTGAGCCACACGACCGCGTTCACCTTGACGGTGACCGAGTCCTTCGTGATGGACTCCTGGCTCTCCATGTCGACGGTCATCGTGCGCATGTCGACCTTGCGCTGCGTCTCGAGCCCCAGCGGGATCAGCCAGTAGAGGCCCGGGCCGCGCAGGCCCATGAGCCGCCCAAGCCGGAAGACGACCGCGCGCTCGTACTCGTTGGCCACACGCAGCCCCGAGATCGCGACCACGATCAGAAGCAGCACGAACACGCCGAGACAACCCAAGAAGATCTCCATCGATACTCCCCTTCCCCCGCGGCGCCGCGAACCGGCGCCGCACACCGAACAGTATAGGCTCGACGGGGCTCGGTCTCGAGGTCCCGACCGCTCCTCTCAGACCGTTTCCACGCGCTCCTTCACCGACAGGAGCCACGCCGCGATCTCCGACCCCCCGTCGAGCAGGCTGAAGTGCTGGACGGCGCACTCCCCGGGCACGAGCGCAGCGGGCACGCCGAGCTGCTCGACCACGCGCCAGTAGACGCACTCGTGCTCGTCGCACGCGACTCCGGACGTTCCGTTCGCGGCCTTGAGTTCGCAGTGCGGCATGATGGTCTCCTCGCTCCGGTCGTTGCACGTACTGTAGCGGGGAGGCCCCTCTCGGGCATATAGGCGTGGAGCCCATGCTGTCCACGGAAGGAACACCGACATGTCCGACGCCCTCCCGATGCCGCAGGCCGGGGACGCAGCTCCCCCGATCGATGCCGAGCTGAGCGGAGGCGGACGGTTCGTCCTCGCCGGACAGAGGGGCCGGTGGGTGGTCGTCTACTTCTACCCCCGCGCGAACACCCCCGGTTGATGCCACGAGGCCGACGACTTCCAGAAGCACACAGCCGAACTGGAGTCGTTGAACGCCCTGGTCGTGGGCGTGAGCGCCGACAGCGTTCCCGTGCAGCAGAGGTTCATCGAGCGGTTCTCGCTGACGTTCCCGATGATCTCGGACACGGCAAAGCAGATCATCGGCGCCTACGGCGCCCGTGAGGTCCTCGGCATCACAGCGAAGCGCTCGACCTTCCTCATCGGTCCGGATGGGCGCATCGCCCATGTGTGGCCGAGGGTGAAGGTCGAGGGACACGCCGATGACGTGGTCGCGACGCTGCGCAGCCTCGCGACCGGCTGAGCACGGAGATCCGCGCTACTTGACGTTCACCATCATGGTCATCGACGGATGGATCGTGCAGCGGACCGGGATCGCGCCCGCCGTGGTGAACGTCTGAGTGAAGCTCTTGCCCGGGTCGAGCGGGCCGCTGGACCACTTCTCACCGGCGACGTTGTGCTGCACCGTGTCGTTGTTGACGAAGGTGACGCTGCCGCCCTTGGCGACATCGACCGTCGTGGGGTCGAAGGCGAAGTTCTTCATCGAGACGGTCACCGAGGATGAGGTCGTCCCGCCCGTGGTACCCGTACCCGTGCCGGTGCCCGACGGCGCCGCCGGGGTCGACGTGCCGCTGCTGCACGCGACGAGCGCGAGCGTGAGCGCGACGGCTGCGAGCGAGGCCAGGATGGTGGATCTCCGCATGGTTCGCACCTTTCGTGGGGACTGTCTGTCCCCAGGTTCATACCCGTAGCCGGGACCCGCGCTATCCTGAGGGCGTCCGCCGTGCGATACGAGGGAGCCTGACGTGGGAGACCGTCTCGCACGATCCGCGAGCCCGTACCTGGTGCAGCACGCGGGCGACCCGGTGGATTGGTTCGAGTGGGGGGACGAAGCGTTCGCCCGCGCCCGCGAGCTCGACCGTCCCGTCCTGCTGTCGTGCGGCTACTCGGCGTGCCACTGGTGCCACGTGATGCAGGCCGAGTCCTTCCGGGACCCGGAGACGGCGTCACTGCTCAACGCCCGCTACGTCGCCATCAAGGTCGACCGCGAGCTGCGCCCCGATGTCGACGCCGTCTATCAGGACTACGTCACGGCCACGGTCGGGCGCGGCGGCTGGCCGCTGACCGTCTGGATGACCCCCGACAAGGCGCCGGTCTTCGGCGGCACCTACTTCCCTCCGCAGACGCGCGGGGGTCTCAGCGGCTTCCGCGAGGCACTCTCCGCCGTCGCGGACGCATGGGACAACGATCGCGCCGACATCGCCACGACCGCCGGCTCCGCGCTCGCCTTCCTCGCGCGGCAGGCGTCGGAGCGGCCGGAGGGACCCGTCGACCGCGCCCTGCTGGACTACGCGGCCGACTACCTCGTGCAGCTCCAGGACCCGCTCAACGGCGGGCTGCGCGGGGAGATGAAGTTCCCGCAGCTTCCCGTGATCGAGTTCCTCGTCGCATACGCCGGTCTCGTTCCCGACCCCGAGCTCCTCTTCGTCATCGAGCACGCGATGCTGGCGATCGTGCGGGGCGGGATCTTCGACCACCTCGGCGGCGGAGTGCACCGCTACACGGTCGACCCGGGATGGCGCACGCCGCACTTCGAGAAGATGCTCTACGACCAGGGCCTGCTGCTCTCGGCGCTGGCGTGGGCGTCACCGCTCGCTTCGTCGCCGGAGACCCGTGCCGAATACGCGCGCGCCGCGCGCTCCACCGCGGAGTTCCTGGCCCGCGACACGGCGGGTCCCAACGGCCTCCTGTACGCGGCACTGTCAGCCGACACCGGCAGGGTCGAGGGCGCGAGCTACACGTGGACGCGAGCGCAGCTCGCGGACGCGCTCTCACCCGGAGAGCTCGCCGTCGCGGACGCGGCGCTCGGCACCGAGACCATAGCCGACGAGCCCGGGACGCTGATCCGCAGCGTGGACTCGACTCAACCGGACGCGGCGGTCGCTGCGGTCGTTGCGAAGCTCGCCGCCGCGCGTGCGACACGCCCGCGCCCCGACGTCGACACGAAGACGCTCACCGCGTGGAACGCCATCGCCGCGCGCGGCCTCATGGACGCGGGCGCCGCGTTCGGGGATGACGGCATGGTCGCCGCGGGTGTGGCGCTGACGCGGCGCCTCGTCGCCACCGCCGTCACGCCGACCGGGGTGCTGCGACAGGCCGGCGACCCCTCGGTGGCGCACGTGCGCCTGCTCGAGGACGCGGCGCACCTGGTGTCCGCGATGTTCGGTGCCGCGGAAGCCACCGGTGACGCCGGACTGCTGGCCGCCGCGCGCGACCTGCACGCCGACACGCTGGAGCGCTTCGGGGAGGGGCACGTGCTGTACATGACGCCGGAGGCCGGGGACCTGCCGGTCAGGCCACGCGAGGGCGGCGACAGCGCCGTGCCTGCCGGATCCTCCACCGTGATCCAGAACGCGGTGCGGCTCGGACTGGCGGACGGGGATACGGCGCAGCTCGCCTTCGCGCGCCGCGCGCTGCGCCAGGTGTGGGCGGTCGCGGACTTCGCACCGGAGCAGGCGGGGCGTGCGCTGGCTGCCGCCGTCGCGCTGGAGCGCGCGGCGGGCTAGCGTGCGCGGATCGCGCTAGCGGCGTCGGCGTCCCATGACGCGACCGCCGAACGCCTTGCGCTTCTTGCGCGCGGCCAGCCGGCCCTCACGCGGAACGGCGCGCTCGCGGTACGGGAACCCCTCGAGGTTCTCGACGGGGATCTCGCTGTCGATCAGCATCTCGATGGCGTCGAGCTCGGGGAACTCGCGGATGTCCACGAAGGTGAACGCGCTCCCGGAAGCTCCGGCGCGCGCGGTGCGGCCGATGCGGTGGACGTAGTCCTCGGGATTGCTCGGGACGTCGTAGTTCACGACGTGGCTGATGCCCTCGATGTCGATGCCGCGGGAGACGACGTCGGTCGCCACCAGCACGCGCACCTTGCCGGCGCGGAACTGCTCGAGCGCCTTCATCCGCTGCTCCATCGTGCGGTCCGAGTGGATCGTCACGGTCGGGACGCCGGCGCGCTCGAGTCCGCGGGCCACGGCGTCGCTGCGCGACTTCGTGCGGCAGAACACGAGCGTCGAGTCGAAGTCGCCGTGCGCCTTCATCAGGGCGACCATCAGGTCGACCTTCTGGGAGGCGTCGACCGGATAGAGCGCCTGATGGATGAGGTCGATCGGAACGTTCGGCGGTGAGACCTCCACGCGCACCGGGTCGTTGAGCGCGCTCTGCACGATGCGCATGACCTCGGGCGCCATCGTGGCGGAGAACAGCATCGTCTGCCGCTTCTTGGGCAGCGCCGCCAGGATGCGCCGGACGTCGGGCCAGAAGCCCATGTCGAGCATGCGGTCGGCCTCGTCGAGCACGAGGATCTCGACGCGATCGAGCTTGCAGTCGCCCCGCTTGACCAGATCGAGCAACCGGCCCGGGGTGGCCACGAGCAGGTCGACACCCGCGCGCAGCGCCTTGATCTGCGGGTCGAGACCGACCCCGCCGACCGCCGCGAGCACCTTGTGGCCCGTGCTCTTGCCGATCAGGGTCGCGAACACCTCGGTCTGCTGCGCCAGCTCGCGCGTCGGCGCGACCACGAGCGTGCGGAGCACGCCGTCGGCGGCGGTGCGCTGCAGCGCCGGCAGCACGAACGCGGCCGTCTTGCCGGTGCCGGTCTGCGCGCAGCCGACGACGTCGCGGCCTGCGAGCGCGAACGGCATCGCTTCTTCCTGGATCGGCGTCGGGGTCTCGTAGCCGAGCTCCAGCACTCCAGCGAGTATGTCGGGATCCAGTCCCAGTTCGGCGAAGCTCACGAGCGTCCTTCCATCGCGGCGGGGATCGCTGCTATGAAGCGGTCCACGTCCTCATCGGTCGTGTCCCACGAGCAGACCCAGCGCACGATCACACGATCGCCGCGGGGTTCCCAATCGTAGAAGTCGGTGGTGGCGCGCAGGCGTTCCATCGCCTCGGGCGACAGCAGCGCGAAGACCTCGTTCGCCTGCGCCTCCCAGGCGAGCTCGACGCCGGCCGAGCGGGCCCCTGCGGCGAGGCGGGCGGCCATCGCGTTCGCGTTGCCCGCCATCTCGCACCAGACACTGGAGCCGTAGACGGCGGCGAACTGGGCGCCGACGTAGCGCATCTTGCTGGCGAGCTGCCCGCCGCTCTTGCGCTCGTAGAGGAAGCGGTCGGCCAGGCCCGGCGTCAGGAAGCAGACCGCCTCGCCGAAGAGCAGGCCGTTCTTCGTGCCTCCGAAGGAGAGGACGTCGACGCCTGCGTCGGTCGTGAACGCCGCGATCGGCAGGTCGAGCGCCACGGCGGCGTTGGCGAGCCGTGCGCCGTCCATGTGCAGGTACATCCCATTCGCGTGGGCGAGGTCCGCCAGGGCGCGCACCTCATCGGGCGTGTAGACCGTCCCGGTCTCGGCGACCTGCGAGATGGAGATGACGCGCGGCTGCACGTGGTGCATGTTGCCGTGCGCCGCGAGGAGCGGTTCGACGTCGGCCGGACGGAGCTTGCCGTCCGCCGTCGGGACGCCGACGACCTTGCAGCCGGTGAAGCGCTCCGGGGCACCGCACTCGTCGGTCGCGACGTGGGCCGTGGCGGGCGCGACGACGCAGTCGCCGCTGCCCATCAGCGACGACAGCGACGTCACGTTGGCGCCGGTGCCGTTGAAGACGAAGAAGACGTCGGCGTGCGCACCGACGTGCGACCGGACCGCGCGGATGCCGCGGGCGGTCCAGGGATCGTCACCGTATGCGTGGAAGTGCCCGTCGTTCGCCTCGGTGATGGCAATGAGCGCCGCCGGGTGCGCTCCGGAGTTGTTGTCTGATGCGAAGGTCCTGCTCACGCGATGCCCCTGGCCTCGTCCTCGTTTTGTCGACCGCCAGTCTACCGTACAGGGCCAAACCGGCGCCCGCGGGGCTACTCGTAGGCGATCGCGTCGCGCACCGAGACCTGCGACGCGCGGTAGGCCGGGAGCAGCGACGCGGCCGCGGAGATCGCCGAGACGACCACCAGCCACAGCGCGACGACCTGCCAGGAGAATGCGTAGGTCAGCGGAACGCCGATCGCCGACTGCAGCAACTGCACGAGCGCCCAGCTCATCGGGAACGAGAGCACGACGCCTCCCGCCCACGACAGGACGCCGATCACGAAGCCCTCGGTGACGAAGACGCGGAAGATCGACGCATGGCTGGCGCCGACCGCGCGCATCACGCCGATCTCGCGCGTCGACTCCAGCACGTTGATGATCATGGTCCCGACGAGACCGATCACCCCGACGGTGGCCAGGATGACCGCCATGATGATCAGGAACGTCACGAGGATGCCGAGCTGGTTCGCGAAGCTCTCCGACTGCCGCGCCTGCCCTTGGACGCCCGAGACCAGCAGCCCGAGGCCCGAGAACCTCCGCTCGAGGCGGTCGCCGGTGGCGTCCTGATCGGCCGCCGCGTGTGAGTCCGACCGCACCATGAGGCGCGTGATCGATCCCTGGAAGGACAGCAGGCTGTCCAGCTTGGTCACCTCGGCGAAGAACACAGGCCCCATCATCTGGCCACGGGCCACCCCGACGATCTTGAACGTACAGTCGACGCCGCGGACCTTCAGCGACACGCTGTCCCCCACGGAGAGGTTCTCGCTCTTGACGACGTCGGTGTTGACCACGACGCCCGTGTCACCGGGCACCAGCCAGCGACCCTGCGTGATCTGTGGCGTGATGAACGTCGTCGCCGGGGGCAGACCGATCACCGACAGCGCGTCGTTCTCCGTGCCGTCCCCGCGCCTGAGCGAGGCCGCCGCGACGATCCACCCCTCGGAGCCGCTGACGCCGCTCACCTTCGCCGCCTCCCGCGCGGCGAGGCGCGCGTTGACCGGCTGGGCGAACGTGATCTGCTCGTCGTAGTGCCACCACGACGACATGTCGGTCACGGTGGCCAGGATCGACGCCCGGACGCTGCCGACACTCATCACGACGGCGGCGGCCAGCACGAGCGTGGCCAGCGTCATGGCGAGGCGCCCCTTGCGCAGGAACGTGTTGCGCAGGGCCAGCGCCACGGGCCGGGGAAGGCCGCGGATCGTCCCGAGCAGCCGGTCGACCCGCCCGTGCCCGAAGTGGGCCCCGCTCATGCCGGTCGAGTTCAGCGCCTCGACCACCGACACCCGCGTGCCCGCGTGCACGGGCACGTACGCGGCGACGAGCGGTACGACGAAGCCGACCGCCACCGCCAGCTCGATGGCGGACAGAGGCGGTGAGGTGGAACCCGGCCCGAAGTTGAGCAGGCCGCCCGCGAAGACGGCGAACCACGACGCCATGAACGCCCCGGCGGGCAGGCCGATGCAGATGGCGAGCGCCCCGTAGATCGCGACGAGCACCAGGTACATGCGCGTGATCTGCCACGACGTGCCTCCGACGGCCTTCATGATCCCGAGCTGCTTCATCTGCTGGGTGAGAAGGGCGGTCACCGTGTTGACGACGAGGAACCCGGAGAGGATGAGCGCGAGGACGCCGAGCGCCAGCAGGAGCACGGAGACCGCCTTGAAGATGTCACCGAGCCGGTGGCTGCCGATGTCCGGCACGTAGGTCGCCAGCACGTCCACCCCGGTCGGCGCGACGACGTCGTCGCGGATCTTGGAGATGATGCGGCTCGCCCCGGCGCGGTCGAGTCCGGTGGTGTCGAGAGAGACCAGCAGCTCGCTCATCGCCTTCGGAGCGCCCAGGTCGGCCATGGTGTCGGCGCTCACGTAGCCGCGGATGTGGCCGACGAACATGGCGGGGAACGAGTTGATGTCGTGAGCGAATCCCGCAACGCGCAGCAGCTTCTTGCCGCCGCCCGGAGCGTCGACGGTGATGAGGTCGCCGACCGCGAGCGAGGCGATCTGCGTGTCCGACACCTCAAGGACCACCCCGCCCCGCGGAGGCGGCCACGGCGCTCCGTTCTGCGGGAAGACGAGCTCGAGCCTGGACGTGGTCCAGTCCGCGGAGGACATGAGCTCGATCGCCTTCGAACGAACCGCCTGCGTCTCCTGGACGGGCGGCTCGGGGAGCGAGATGACGTCCCCGACGCGGTAGGTCAGCGTGACCAGACGCCGCCCGTCGGCGTCCCGTACGCCCGGGAAGAGCCTGACGCGCTCGAGGACCGACGCATCGAAGCCCGAGGTGTAGAGGATCCCGGTCGACGGGTTCGACTTGGGGAAGTTGTCGCCGAAGGTCCGGAGCAGGATGCCGCGCCCGCCCATCACCACAAGGATGGCGAAGATCCCCACCGCGATCGACAGCACGACGAGCAGGGTCCGCAACTTGTGCGTGAGCAGGTCCCGCAGGACCTTGCGCCAGCGCGGAGGGAGACCGACGGCCACCTACTTCTCCCGGCGGATGTCGTCGACGATCTCTCCGTCGCGGACGTGCAGGGCGCGCGCGACGCGCGCCGCGATGTCGTTGTCGTGCGTGACCATGACGATGGTCTTGCCGCCGGCGACGAGCTTCTCGAACAGTGCGAACACCGATTCGGCCGTGACGGAATCGAGGTTGCCGGTCGGCTCGTCCGCCGCGAGGATCGGCGGATCGTTGGCCAGCGCCCGCGCGATGGCGACGCGCTGCTGCTGCCCGCCCGACAGCGCCGACGGCAGCTTGTAGGCCTGGTCGGCCATCTCCACCTGTTCGAGCAGCGCCAGAGCGTAGGTCTCTCGCTCGCGAGCGAGGTGGACGTTGCAGAAGTCCATGGGCAGCATGACGTTCTCGACCACGGTCAGCGTGGGGAGCAGCTGGAAGAACTGGAAGACGACCCCGATCGTGCGGCCACGCCAGACGGCGAGCTTGTTCTCGGAGAGCGCGTGCACCGGGGTGCCGGAGATGACGACCTCGCCGGACGTGGGTCGGTCGATCCCCGTGATCATGTTGATGAGCGTGGTCTTTCCCGACCCCGACTTCCCGATCAGCCCCACGAACTCCCCGGGCTGGACGATGAGATCGACGCCCTTGAGCGCGGTGAACGGCACCTCGCCGCTGTCGTAGGTCTTGACCAGCGATGAGATGCGGATCAGGGGCTCGTGGCCGGTGTCGGTGCGGGTCGGCATGGGTTCCTTCCGGTCGAGTCGCTCGAAACGCACGGTGCCAACCCTACGGCATGCGGGACGCGGAGGCGACCCTCCGGCGGAGGCGATGTGGGCCGATCGCAGCGTGCCGCGCCGCGTCGGGTAGACTTCTGCGGGCGGCTCGTCATACCCGACGGGACCCGGGATGCGGGGAGCGACGTGAAGGATCGCAGGCTGCTGGTCATCTTCGGCATCGTGCTCGTCGACATGCTGAGCTTCTCGCTCGTCCTGCCGCTGCTCCCCGGCTATGCGAAGGCCTTCGGAGCGGGGCCTCTGGTCACGGGACTCATCTTCTCTTCGTACCCACTGATGCAGGTCTTCGCCGCACCCGTGCTCGGCCGGATGTCCGACGCCTACGGGCGGAAGCCGATCCTGCTCCTGAGCATCGCCGGCACCGTCGGCGCGCTGCTCTTGCTGGGCTCCGCGACGGCCCTGTGGATGCTGTTCGCCGCGCGGCTGCTCGACGGGATCACCGGCGGCAACATCTCCGTCGCCCAGGCGTACATGAGCGATATCACCAGTGAGGCGGACCGCGGCAAGGCGTTCGGGCTCATCGGAGCGGCGTTCGGTCTCGGGTTCATCGTCGGCCCGCTGACCGGGGGCCTGCTGGCCGGATTCGGTGCGCACGTGCCCGCCTTCTTCGCAGCGGGCCTCGCGGCGATCAACCTGCTCCTGGTAGCGACCCTCCTTCACGAGTCGCTGTCGTCGGAGCGGCGCCTCGAGATCGCCGCACAGCCGGCGCACGGCTTCGACCTGCACGCGCTGTGGACCGTGCTGGGGCTGCCCCGCGTCGGCCCCCTTATGAGGGTACGGCTGGTCACCGGCTTCACGTTCGCGGTGTTCGAGGGTGGTTTCACGCTCTGGGCGGCAACGGCGCTCGGCTTGGGCGCCCGGGACATCGGGCTTGTGCTCGCCTACGTCGGCGTGATCCAGGTGGTCATCCAGGTGGGCCTGATCGGGCCGCTGACGAAGCGGTTCCGCGACCCTCAGCTGATCGTCGGCGCGAGTACGCTGGCGGCCCTCGGTCTGACGGTCTGGGGAGTCTCCCCGGGCATCTGGAGCCTGCTCGCGGTGATGCCCTTCCTGTCGCTCGGGATGGCGGTCACCAACACGATCGTCGGCAGCGCGCTCACGAAGGCGGTCCACCCCGACGAGGTAGGCGGGATCATCGGCCTGTCGACGTCCGTCGGCTCGCTGACACGCATCCCTGCCCCATCGGTCGCGGGGCTGCTCATCCAGGCCGTGGGCTCGTGGGCGCCCGGGGTACTCGCCGGCGTGCTGACCGCAGTGATCGTCCCCTACGCTTGGGCGCGGCTGATCCGGCGACCCGACGCGCCACTTGAGGCGCGGAGCGAGCCCGGCCGAAGCGACATCGAGCCAGCCCCGTAGCGCCCGCTAGGGAGCTGAGATCCGAACCTGCAGATCGAGATCTCCGCGCAGAGGGACGGTCATGCTCACGCGATCCGATCCGATACTCAGAGGCGCCGTTGCGCCGGATGCGATGAATCGCGCGCTCGCGTCGGTCACGCGCCATCCCGGCGGAACCGTCACCCTGAGCGTGGTCAGAACATCTTCGATGTCGGCCTGCCTGACCAGATACAGGCGGTAGTAGGCGACGCTGTCACGCGCCGCCGGTCCGACGCCGGCTCTGATCGCGTCGGGAACCCTCGCGGTCAGCGTCTCGGTTCGACGTTGGCCATAGAGGAGGTTGAAGGTCCGCACCTCCGCCGGGAAGCCGAACTCCACCACGGTCTGCGCCATACCGACGCGCCCATGGACGCCCAGAAAGACCGTGCCCGGAGCGCGGTACACCCTCAGCCAGTTCCGGAACCGCTTTGGGAGCTCCTTCGGATAGGGCGCTGTGGCGGCATACCCCAAGGTGAGCGTCGTGTCCGCCGAACGGTCCGGACGGAGGGCGACCTCGTACCCGATCGCCTTCCGCATGGCGGCATTCGCCTTGCTGCCCAGGTTCATGGCGTTCGAGACAGCCAGGACATCGGTGGTGCCGACGGGGGGCGCTACCCGGCCTGACCATCCCCTCGCGTCGACCACGGCCTGCGCTCGTGGATCCCCAAGGTAGGCCTGTATGTGCTTCGCGTCGGCGGACTGCACGATCGCCGAGGCCGACTTCGCCAGCTCGGCGAGCCCCGATCCCATCAACCGCTTCTCGAGCTCGGAGGCGAGCGCCGCCAGCACGTTCTTCCTGTCCGTCTGACCACCTCGTTTGATCTCGACGAGGTAGAGCAGGCGCGCGAGCAGATTGGACGATGTGAAGATCCCGTCGCCCGGCACCGTGACGGGACCGGTGGCGGCCAGCAGGTTGCCGATCGCGACCGTGTCGATGGCGATGATCCCGTCGACCGGAGCCTGCGCCTGACGACTCCACAACCCCAACATCGAGCGCGCGCTGGTGGGGAAGTCGATCCACCAGTTCGCGTCCCGGAAGCTGAAGGACGAATGCATGAGAGCGCCGAGCGGCGGGGTGACGCGCGGGGACGGCATCGGAAGCGTGTACACATCGTGGTAGGCCTCGAGCCGCACACCGGCGGGGCCAACGTCGATTATGCCGAAGCTGCCTGCGAACCCGCCGGTGGGTCGGAGCTCCGCTCCGTCCTGGGACACGACGAGGATCCTGTGGTCGCGCGAGGCGAGGTAGGACAACAACGGCGCGAACGCGCGGACCTGGTCGAGCACGGGCGCAAGTCTGCGCATCGCGGACTGCGCCGAAACGACCTGCCTGGCGAGCGACCCCGTCAGGCCCTCGGTGGCCAGTCGCGATGCGCGATCCGCAGCGTCCGCAAGCGAGGCCAGCGCGACCTCTGCGCTGGAGTGGCCGCGGACCAGGATCGACCCGAGCCTGCTCGCTGAGTCCGTGGCATCGGTGGACGCGGAAGCATCGAGAATGAATCGCGACAGCTCGGCTCCCGCGGCACACCCGTCGAGCCCGATCTCAGTCAGCGCGCTGGCCGCCGCATACTGTCGCCCCGCCCACGGGATCGCGCTCGCCAATCCCCCGAACCAGCCCGGCCCCAGGCCGCGCTTCGCAGACGTGAAGCTCCGCGTCGCGGAAGCGAACTGAGACGCTGCAGCGGTGGCATCCATGGCAGCGAGACTTCGAACGCCGGCCTCCGCTTGCGCCTTGCCCGCAACCGCTTCGCTCTCGACCCCCTTCGCCCACGAACCAGCGGCCACCGCGGCGCCTGCGAGCAGCAACGCGATGGCGGCCACGATGAGGAGCCTGCGGACGGAACGTGTCATGCGGTGAGTGTAGACCGAGAAGGGGTGACCGGTCATCCGGGTAGGGAGCCGTGCCTCGACTTCGCGATCTCGCTCGACCGACAAGAAGGGCCCCGCATCGCGGGGCCCTTCTTGTGCGAGGTGCGTTCCGAGATCTAGCGGACGCTGATCTGCAGGGACTTGCTCGTCGCGGAGAGATGGCTCGCGCTGGCTGCGATGATGATCCGGTAGGAATGGTTCCCGCGGCTGGTGAACCTTATACGCGCCGAGTAGCGTCCTGACGCCGTCGCGGCGAAGCGCCTCAACGTCGTCCACCTGCCGTGATTGGAGACTTGGAGCATGAGGGTGGTTCCGCTCGCTGCGCTGATGGTCCCGCTCATGGTCGCGTAGGTGGACCTACGGACGCGCCTCTTCGGGATGCGGATGGTCACGGCCGGCTGGACGCCCACTGTCGAGATGCCGGACGTCGCCCCGGTGTCCACGATCACGACCCGATAGCTTGTCGTTACGAGCGGGGTCACGGCGAACTGTGCGGCGCCATCGACGGCGGTGGTCATCGTCGCGACCTGGGTCCACGCGGTGGAGTTCGAAGCCAGCTGCTCGATACGGATCGCCGTGGCGGATCCCGGAGTGACGGACATCTGCAGCGTGGTCGTCTGACCGTAGGCCAACGACGTCGGATTGACCGTCAGGATCGCGGTCGGGCTCGCCGGCGCGGGGTCGGGAGCAGGAGTGGGGGTCGGGGCCGGATTCGGAACGGGGACGGGGACGGGGACGGGGACGGGCGTGAGGGTGAAGTTCGCGGTCACGCCCAGGTTGGCGGTGACGTTGGCGTCGGTACGGGTCGCGCTGGTCACGCCGTCGGACCAGTTCGCGAAGTCGTAGCCGGTCGCCGGGACGGCGGTCACCGCGGTGGCGCTGGCGCCGGAGTTGACGACCTGCGGGGAGCTGCCGGTGATCGACCCGCCGAAACCGGCGGTGTAGCTCACAACGTAGGTGGTGACCGGGGTGACAGCGAAGTTGGCGGTGACGGCCAGGCTGGCGGTGACGTTGGAGTCGGTGCGCGCGGCGTTCGTCACGCCGTCGGACCAGCTCACGAAGTGGTAGCCGCTGGAGGCGACCGCGGTGACCGCGGTGCCTGAGGCGCCGGAGTTGACCGTCTGCAGCGAGGTGCCGGTGA
>JANYKZ010000018.1 GCA_025361505.1 Coriobacteriia bacterium | reverse complement strand
CGAACCACGCCAGCGTCCGCCGGATCCCGTCCCGGAAGGGGATCGCCGCCTCGAACTCGGGCACGAACGCCTTGACCTTGCTGTTGTCGAAGACCACGCTCCACGTCTTGTCGCCGAGAAGGCTGCCGGACAACTCGGGGGCCATACGCGCGATGTAGTCGGACGGGATGTGCACGATCTCCGCCTCGACTCCCAGCGCCTCGGCGATGCCCCGGTAGATCTCGTTCCAGGTCAGCACCTCGTCGGACGTGATGTGGAACGCCTGGCCCACCGCGCGCTCATCGCCCAGCAGGCCCAGAAGACCCCGCGCGAGATCGTCTGCGTGCGTCACGACCCACAGCGAGGAGCCGTCCCCGTGCACGATGATCGGCCGGCCCGACAAGAGGCGGTCGGCCAGCGTGTAGGTGCCCCATCCGCCGAGAGCGATCGGGAGGTTGGTGTCGTAGGTCATCGAAGGGCGGACGATCGTCACGGGGAAGCCGTCCTGCCTGAATGCCCGCATCAGGAGCTCCTCGCAGGCAATCTTGTCGCGCGCGTACTGCCAGTACGGGTTCCCCAGAGGCGTGGATTCCGTGACGAGGTAGTGAGGCGGCGGCTTCAGGTACGCCGAGGCGGAGCTGACGAAGACGTAGTGGCCGACCCGGCCGGCGAGGAGGGCCAGGTCCCGCTCGACATCGTCCGGAGTGAAGGCGATCCAGTCGACGACGACGTCGAACTCCCGACCCGCGAGCGCCGCGCGCACATCGTCGGGGCGTCGGACATCGGCGGTCAGGGTGTGGCCGCCCGGTACTTCGGCGGTCCGCGACCCGCGGTTGAGCAGGTAGAGGTCTAGCCCCCGGGCGATCGCCATGCGGCTCACGGCGGCGCTGATGGAGCCGGTGCCTCCTATGAACAGCACTCTCACGGCCGCCACCTTCCGCTCGCGCGCGCCACAACGCTTATGCCCGCCCACCGCGCATGCGAACGGCGCGACCCGCGGGTACATATCGGGTCAAGAGGGTCAGCGTGCGCATCAGGAAGGAAGGCGAGCTTCATGTCGTCTGAAGCACAGGAACCTCGTCACTGGCCGTTCACGAAGGACGCCGGCGCAGACGGACCGGTCACCTCGTTCCGCGCGGCGCCCGAGCGCAAGGACGCCCGCGCGTCGACGAAGGCCATGAAGACCCGGGAGCACGCGCGCCTCAACCGCCTGATCGTCGGGGGCCGGGCGCACGCCAAGCAGCACGGCCTGAGCTAGTCCGGACCTTCTCCGCGATGGATGTCGCGGACCGAACGAGGGGATCCCGCATGGACACGAACGAGATGCTGCGCGGCCAGCTGTCGCGCCTGCTCGAGCGCAGCGAGGCCCATTCCGGCTTCGACGCCGCGGTCGAGGGCATCGCGCCCGAGGCACGCGGCACGCGGCCCGCGGGACTCCCGCATTCGGCCTAGGAGCTGGTGGAGCACATCCGCCTCGCGCAGACGGACATCCTCGAGTACTGCCAGAAGGCGCCCTATGCCGAGCGCCCGTGGCCCGCAGGCTACTGGCCGAAGACCCCCGAGCCGCCCTCGCCGCAGGCGTGGGACGAGAGCGTGGAGGCGGTGCGGCGCGATCGTGCCGAGTTCCAGTCGCTCATCTCGGACCCTGCCGTCGATCTCTTCGGATCGGTCCCCCATGGCATGAAGCACACCTATCTGCGCGAGGTGCTCGTTGCCGCCGACCACAGCGCTTTCCACGTCGGGCAGCTGACGGTGGTGAAGCGCCTGCTGTGAGCGGGCGGGCTACGCCAGGCGCTGGACGCCGATCCCGATCAGACCGGGGCCGGTGTGGACGACGAGCGCCGGGGTGATCTGGCCCTCGATCGCGTAGCGGTAGTCCGGCAGACGCTCCTTCAGGGTGGCGAGCAGCGCGTCGGCCTCGTCCTTCGCGGCACCGTGCATCACCGTGATGCTGTAGTCCGTAGCGCCCGCCGCGAACTCCACGGCCTTCTCGAGCGCCATGGCGAGGGACTTCTTGCGTCCCCTCGCCTTCGCGACGGTGTAGTAGATGCCGTCCGCGTTGCACGAGATGACGGGCTTCAGGTCGAGGAGGGTGCCGATCACACCGGCCACCAAGCCGATACGTCCGCCCTTCATCAGGTACTCGAGGGACGATACGCAGAAGAACAACCGCGTGTCGCGAGCCGCCTGCTCGACCCCGCGGCACACGTCCGCGAACGGCAGACCCTGCTCGATGAGCTCGCCGGCGCGGATGGCGGAGAAGCCGCTGCCGATGCCGATGTTCTTGGTGTCGACGTAGCGCGTCTCGAGCCCTTCGGGAGCGGGTCCGAAACCGCTGACCAGCTCGTAGGTGCCCGAAAGGCCGCTCGATATGAGGACCGCGACGACCTTGTCGAAGCCGTCGGCCTTGATCTGCTTGAACAGGTCCGCGACCGTCGCGGGGCTCGGCAGCGACGTCGAGGGGATCTCGGTCGAGAAGCGTGCGAACACTTCCTCGGGCTGGATATCGAACCCATCGCGGTACTGCGCATCCTTGTAGATGATCGTCAGGGGCGCCACGTACATGTGGTACCGGTCGCGGTACTCCTTGGGCACGTCGGTGCCCGAGTCGACCAGGATCGCGATCTTCTCTTGAGCCATGTCGTCCCCTGTTCGCAGCCGCTCCCCCGCAAGCCTCGTGCCCGCTCAGTCTAGGGCAAGGGACGCGACGGGCCCGCGAAACCTACACCGTGATCCGGCCCGCCTCGTGGAGCCGGATGCAGGCGGCGGCCACCTGCGGATCGTACTTCTCGGGATGTCCCGTGATCTCGGCCATCGCGATGTCGAGGCCGAGGGCCGGACGGTAAGGCCGATGAGCCCCCATCGCCTCGATGACATCCGCGACCATCAGGATGCGCGCAGCCAGCGAGATGTCGTCGCCGGCGAGGCCCGCGGGATAGCCCGATCCGTCCATCCGCTCGTGGTGCTGCAGCACGATCTCCGCGACCGGCCAATCGAAGTCGATGCCCTCGAGGATGTCGTGTCCGCGCTGCGAGTGCTCCTTGATGAGCTGGTACTCGGTGTCGCTGATCGCGCCCGGCTTGGTCAGGATCTCGGAGGGGACGCTGAGCTTGCCGACGTCGTGGACCAGTCCCGCGACCTCGATCCCGTCCACCTGGTCCTCGGGGAGGCCCATCTCCCCGGCGATCAGCCGGCTGATCCGCGCGACGCCCTCCTCGTGGCCCTGGGTGTAGGGGTCCCGTGTCTCGACCACCTTGCCGATCAGCGCGACGACGCTCTTCAGGACACGCTCAAGGCGCTCGTTGCTCTTCTGGACCGCCTCCTCGGCGCGCTTGCGCTCAGTGATGTCGAAGAACACGACGACCTGCTCAGAGGACGCGGGACCGAGGGGGGCCGAGGTCATCAGCATGGTCCGGTCTGACCCGTCCTTGCAGCGGATCCGCGCCTCGATCGGATCGAACGCCTCTCCGGTCTGCCGACTCACCTCCGTCGCGACCTCCCACGTGCGGATGACCTGACGACGATACTCGGGATCCGGATACGCCTTCGGCCACAACTCGGCGATCGTGGGGATGTCTTCGCGCGTGTAGCCGATCTCCTTCACGTACGCGGCGTTCACCAACGTGATGTTCCCGTCAGCGTCGCTCATGGTCATGGGTACCGGGGAGACGTCGATGACTCGCCGGAAGCGCTGTTCGCTCTCGCGAAGCCGATCTGCGGACGCCTGGAGGCGGGAGAAGTCGCCGCGGATCCGGATGAAGAGCAGTGCCGACGTCACGACGACGAAGAGCGAGCCCTTGGCGATGTCGACCAGCGTCAGCAGATTGGCGTTGACGGTCAACTCCCGGGAGACGATGCCCGACGCCCAGATCCACACCCCTGCGACCACGGCGTAGACGAACACGATGCGCACGGCCGACTCCGCCGGGCCGCGGACCCGCCCGGGTGGTCGTCCGCTGGCGCTCGCCTTCGTGTCCAAGGAGTCCCCTCCCGTTCCCCGGCTTCACCCGCGTGCGGCGTTCAGACACAGCAGCAGGCCCTGGAGCGAATGTACCCGTTCCGGAGGCCGGGCCCGGGAAGCCGGCGGCTCTCACCGTGCTCTCACCGCCCGGGTGCGATAACCCAGGTGTCCACATGACGCTTCGAACGCTATCCGAGATCACCCGAGAGGACCGGCTGCCCCTATGCTGTTCGCCGCTCTCATCGCCGCCCGCACCGCCGCAGCCTCGTCACGGCTGCTCGGACGCGGGTCGGGCACCACCTACCCGGGCGTCCTCGCCGAGCGGATCCACCCCGGCCTGGTCCGCGACCTGTCGCGCCAGCTTCGCAGCGGTCCGGTCGTCGTGACGGGGACGAACGGCAAGACCACCACCTGCAAGATGCTCGGAGACACGCTCGCGGCCGGCGGGATGCGGCTGGTGCGCAACGAGTCGGGGTCGAACCTGCGTCAGGGCATCGCGTCGGCCCTGGCCGCCTCCGCCGGAGCCTTCACCGGGCGGGTCCGCGCCGACACCGCCATCCTCGAGGTCGACGAAGCGTCCACGGCGTCGGTCGTGCCGCTCCTCCAACCGCGCGTGATCTGCGTCACCAACCTGTCGCGGGATCAGCTCGATCGCTACGGCGACCTGGAGACGATCGGCTCGCGCCTGACCTCGGCGATCCGTTCGGCTCCCGGCGCCACCCTGCTGATGAACGCGGACGACCCGCTCGTGGTGGCGCTCGGGAAGGGCCATGACGGACCGGTCGCGTACTTCGGACTCGACACGACCGGCCTGACCGACGCGGCGCCGACGCGCCGGATCAACACCGCTCCCTGCCCCGACTGCGGCCGGCCCACCGCCCTCTCCGCCGTCGTATACGGGCACCTCGGCGCGTGGCGCTGCGACTCCTGCGGCGCCCGGAGGCCGGCGGCCGACTTCGTGGCAGGCGAGATCCGGCTCGGAGCGCATGGCTCCGACTTCACGTTCACGGCGCTCGGCCAGAGCGTGCGCGTCACGCTGCCGATCGCCGGCCTGCACAACGTCTACAACGCGCTCGCGGCGGGCTCGTGCGCCGCGATGCTCGGCCTGCCGCTCCCGGCGATCGCCGCGTCGCTCTCATCGTTCGAGCCCGCCTTCGGCCGATCCGAGGCCCTGGTCGTCGAGGGACACGACGTCGAGCTCCTGCTGGCGAAGAACCCGGCCGGCGCCGAGCAGACGATCACCTCGGTCCTGGCCGACACGGGGCCCAAGGCGCTCGGCTTCGCGCTCAATGACAACATCGCCGACGGGACCGACGTGTCGTGGATCTGGGACGTGGACTTCGAGGCCCACGATCTCTCCTCCGTCCCCATCGTCGTCAGCGGAAGCCGGGCCCGGGACCTCGCGCTGCGCCTCAAGTACGCGGGGAAGCGTGGCGTCAGGGTGTGCGAGGACCCTGCCGACGCGGTCCGCATTCTCGCGGAGGTCACCCCGGCGGGCGGCTCGGCACACATGCTCGCCACGTACACGGCCATGCTGGCCATCCGCAACGTGCTCGCACCGGCGCAGGGCCGCTTCTCGGCCCTCGGGAAGGGGTTGCGCCATGGCCTCCAGCACTAGGCGTCTCAGGATCGCGCACCTCTATCCCGAGGCGATGGACCTCTACGGCGACCTCGGCAACGTCATCGCCATCAAGCGCCGCTGCGAGTGGCGCGGCGTCGACGTGGACGTCGTCGAGGTGCGCGTCGGGCAGCCGGCCGACCTGGCCGACTGTGACCTCTTCATGATGGGCGGCGGGCAGGACAGCGCACAGGCCCACGTCGCCGAGGACCTGGTGCGCCGCGGCGCCGTGATCCGTTCCCTGCTCGACGAAGGAGCCGCGGCACTGCTCGTGTGTGGGGGCTTCCAACTCTTCGGCCTCGACTACACGACAGCCGCCGGGGAGACGATGCCCGGGCTGGGCGTCTTCGACGCCCACACGTACGCCGACGCCAAGCGGATCGTCGGCAATGTGATGATCGAGGCGACGCTGCAGCGCTGGGGCGCGGCGCACCCGCAGGCGCCGCTGACACTGGTCGGATTCGAGAACCACTCCGGCCGGACGGTCCTCGGCGAGGGGGCGCGCCCGTTCGGACGCATCGTCTGCGGCGCAGGAAACACCGGCGACGGGACGGTCGAAGGCGCGGTGTACCGCAACGCCATCGGCACCTACCTGCACGGACCCCTGCTGCCCAAGAACCCGAGACTCGCCGACCACCTCATCGTCGCCGCTCTGGCGCATCGCTACGGGTCGCCCGAGCCGCTGGCCGAACTCGACGACGCCGTCGAGATGCGGGCCCACCACACCGCCGTCGCGCAGTGCGCAGCAGCGTCGCCACCGATCCCCGAGACGAAGTCGAGCGGATGGGGTCATCCCCTCACTCTCGCGCCTTCGCGGCGCTGACGAGGGCGGTCCGAGCGACCGCTGCGGCGTGATCACGGACCGCGTGACCGCGGGTGGCCGCCGGTACGACGCCCCTTTCCGCTCCGCCCAGGCTGATACCATGCAGGCACTGAGCGCAGCGGGAAGGGGAGCTCATGGATCCCGACGCCTCCGGAAAGGGGCGGGTCGCGGCAGCGGCGACCGTGCCGTCGTCCGGATCGCGCCGAGCCAGGCGCCGGTCCTCGAACCTCCGGTTTGCGGCGATCTCCGCCACCGGGGCCCTCGCGGTCGTCGTGGTGCTCGTCGCGATCGTCATGTCGAACTCCGGCGTGCGCCCGACCCCGGCGGCGCCCGTCGGCACGGCCGGTGCCGGCTCAGCCCCCTCGCAGCCGTCCCCGTCGACGGGAACCGCAGCCGCGCCGGCGATCGCGGTCACCCCGACCGTGGCGGCCGGCCTCGACGAAACACGCCCCCCGGGTCCGCCGACCGACACCGTCCGCATGAAGCTGGTCGACCGGTTCGGCGCCGCGACCTACTCACCCAAGTCCGTCACGGCGACCCAGCGGGGTCTGGTCTTCGCACAGAACATGATCTACCGCCACACGATCTCGGTCTTCGACGACGCGACGCATAGGCTCGTCACGACGATCCCGGACCGCGTCGACCTGTCGGCGTTCGGCTACCCGAAGTACCCGGGAGCCGTCCGAGGCGGACCGGTCGAATCGGCGGTGACTCCCGACGGCGCCTCCGTGTACGTGTCGCAGTACTCCATGTACGGGCCCGGCTTCTCCCACCCCGGGGACGACGATCTGGGCCCGGGATCGGGCGTGGATCCGAGCTTCGTCTACCGCGTGTCCACGAAGACACTGAGGATCGACCAGGTGATCGAGGTGGGCTCCGTCCCGAAGTACGTGGCGGTCACGCCCGACGGACGCTACGTGCTGGTGACGAACTGGGTCTCGTTCACGATGAGCGTCATCGAGACGGCCCAGGGGACGGTCATCCGGACCGTCAAGCTCGGCAGACACCCGCGAGGCATCGCCGTGGACTCGTCCTCCGCGACCGCATACGTCGCCGTCATGGGCAGCAGCGACATCGCGAAGGTGAGCCTGTCGGACTTCAGCGTCGGCTGGATCCGGGGAGTGGGCAGCACGCCTCGCCACATCGTCATCAGCCCGGACGGTCGCTACCTCTACGCGACGCTCAACATCGCAGGACAGGTCGTCAAGATCGACCTCGCCACGGGCAAGGTCATCGCCCGGGTGACGACCGGGAAGCAGCCCCGGAGCATGACCATCTCCGAGGACGGCCGTTCGCTCTACGTGGTCAACTACGAGTCCGACTCCATGGCCAAGGTCCGAGCCGAGGACATGACCGTGGTCCAGACCGTCGCGGTCGGACGCCACCCCATCGGCATCACCTACGTGAATGCGCGGCGTGAGGTGTGGGTGTGCTGCTACTCCGGCGTCTTCTACGTGTTCCGCGACACGTCCGAGGCCCTGTAGGGGCGCGGCGTGGTCAGTCCGCCGGCGGCGTGTCCCAGTCGGTGATCCGGGAGGACAGCGGCGGCGGCGCCCATCCGGTGTAGTGCATCGTGTTCCTGATCGGCATGATCACCACGCCCTTGCCACCATAGGCGTTGACCATCATGCCGTTGCCCAGCGAGATCCCGACGTGGCCGAGGTTCACGCGCCCGTGCCACGAGTCGTAGAAGACGTAGGCGCCCCGGGGAGCGTTGAAGCTGCGATTCGCTGACGCATGCAGGGCCACCGCCGTCTGCCGCGCGGTCCTGGTCCGGATCACCGCGGCGTGGGCGCCGCGCTCGTAGGAGTCGTTGACGAACCTCAGGCAGTAGTGGTCCCAGAGGTGGGCGCCCCGCCGGTGAGAGCCCCAGCTCACCGCCGCCTCGATGCGCGGATCCCGGACGACTAAGGTGCACACGGTCGACGTGCATGCCTCGTAGTCTGCCGACCCTGAGACGGTGAACACGGCTTGCCACTTGCCCGCGTACGGAAGCGTGACCCGGGCCGACACCGTGCCCGTCGAGGTCCCCTCCGCCGATACCGTGGCCCGCAACCGCCAGTAGGTGACCGATACGCGCCTGGTCGTGCGGCCGACGCGTCTCGTCACGGTCTTCGTCTCGAGGTGGTAGAAGCGGGCCTGCGACGTGCCCTCCACCGCCGCCCGTGCCGGTGCCATCGTCGCCGAGAACAGGGCCGCCTTGCCATACGTGCCGGCCGATGACGATGCGATCGGAGGAGAGAGGGAGGGCCGCTGAGGTCGATAGCGCACGCGCACGCCGAGTGTCTCGAGCGCGTCGAGAGCGGACATCTGCGACAGCCCGGCGGTCACGTCGAGCCTGTTCCGGCTGACGTCGAGGTCGGTCAGGTTCATCAGGCCGGCGACGGGGCCGATGTCCGCGATCTCGTTGCCGCGCAGATCCCGGGACGCGAGATCTGTCGCATCCTCCAGTCCGTCGAGACGGACGATGCCCCGGTCCGCGGCTTGCAGCGTCGTGAGCGACCGCAGGTCGGACGGGGTGAGGGTGGTCCCGTCGGAACCGTGCTGCACCCGGCCCTGCGAGACGAGTTGATCGACGACCGCAGACCTCAGGTTCGCGTCAGCGAACACGACGGGGTCCTCCGCCCGGGCGACGGTGGCAACCCCGAACACGAGCGCCAGCGTGAGCAGGAGCATCGAGATGGCCCCGACATACGCTCCCGGTGCGTCCGCACCGTGTCTGCGAAACATGGATCCCCCGTCACCCGTGTACGGTCCG
>JANYKZ010000011.1 GCA_025361505.1 Coriobacteriia bacterium | reverse complement strand
TCGCGGGCGCGCCGCGCGTAGACCTCCGAGTTGGAGAAGTCGGCGATGCCGATCTGCACGACCTGCGCGCCGGGCAGCCCCGCCTCGATCAGGCGCCGGACGGGGGAGCCGTTGCTCGTGCCGTCGCGCAGGTCGTGGTGCGCGTCGAGGGTGATCAGCCCGCACTCTCCGAGGCGGCCGGCCGACAGCGCGCTCGCCACCGAGAACGTGATCGAGTTGTCGCCGCCGATCGCGATGAGCATCGTGCACTCATCGAGGAACCCGGTGAGCCTCGCCGCGACGCGCAACTCGCCCGCGGGCCCGTCGGGATCGCGGACGTCGCCGAGGTCGACCGCGTTCAGCGACGAGACGTCGACGCCCCGGCTGGCCGCGAACGTCGAGTACCGGGACAAGGCCTCTCGCACGGCGCGAGGTGTAGTGTCAGCATGTGTGGGAGTGATCGAGGTGCGGTACGCGGGAACGCCGAGGATCGCGAGATCGGCTCCGCCCGGACCGTTCGCGGACACGGGCAGGATCCAGCCCGATGCCCTCGGCCACAACGGGTCGTCGGGAAGCGGCTTCGAAGGCACTGCACACCTGCTGTCTGTCGTCGTGACCCGCTCTCACCGCTTCGCGCACGCGCGCGACGCGGTCGGGGTACGGCAAGTATAGGACTCGACCACGACGCACACGGACACGGGGCCCCGCCGCCGGAGGGCCCCGCCACGAGAGGACCACAGCGCACATGGAACCCACGATCGTGCTTGGCACGGGACCCGCGACCATCGGGGAGGTCGTCGCCGTCGCGCGGTACGGCGCCCCCGTCGAACTGTCGGGCGAGACGCTCGCGGCGATCGCGACCTCGAGGGCGTACGTCGAGGAGCTCGCCGCGTCGGGCAGGCCCGTCTACGGGGTGAGCACGGGCTTCGGCTCGCTCGCGACGCGCTACATCGAGCCGGAGAAGCGGCACCGCCTGCAGCGCTCCCTGGTGCGCTCTCACGCCGCGGGAGCCGGGGAGCCGGTGGAGGTCGAGGTCGTGCGTGCGATGCTCCTGCTGCGCCTCTCGACGCTGTGCACGGGGCGCACCGGTGTGCGGCCGGTCACCGCACAGGCCTACGCGGGCCTGCTCAACGCGAGGATCACGCCGGTCGTGCCGGAGTACGGCTCGCTGGGATGCTCGGGCGACCTGGCGCCGCTGTCGGCCTGCGCGCTGGCCGTCATGGGCGAGGGGGAGGTCTTCGACGCCACGGGGCGCCGCATGCCCGCGCTCGAGGCGCTCACGGCCGCGGGTCTGACCCCCGTCGAACTGGAGGAGAAGGAGGGCCTTGCCCTCATCAACGGGACCGATGGCATGCTGGGGATGCTCGCGATGGCCATCACCGACCTCCGCGCGCTGGCCACGACCGCCGACATCTCCGCGGCGATGAGCGTCGAGGCGTTGATGGGCACGGACCGCGTGTTCGCCGCCGAGCTCCAGGCGCTGCGCCCGCACCCGGGACAGGCGGCCTCGGCCCGCAACCTGACGCGCATGCTCGCCGGCTCCGAGATCGTCGCCTCGCACCTCACGGGAGACCCGAAGGTCCAGGACGCCTACTCGCTGCGCTGCGCCCCGCAGGTAGCCGGCGCGGTGCGTGACACTATCGACCACGCCGAGGCCGTCGCGACGCGCGAGCTGGCGTCGGCCATCGACAACCCGGTCGTGCTGCCGGACGGGCGGATCGAGTCCAACGGCAACTTCCACGGGGCTCCCGTGGCCTACGTGCTCGACTTCCTCGCCATCGTCGCCGCCGACCTGGCGTCGATCTCGGAGCGGCGCACGGACCGGATGCTCGACGCGGCCCGCTCGCACGGGCTGCCCGCGTTCTTGGCGGACGACCCGGGCGTCGACTCCGGCCACATGATCGCGCAGTACACCCAGGCCGCCATCGTCAGCGAGCTCAAGCGGCTCGCCGTCCCGGCCAGCGTCGACTCGATCCCGTCGTCCGCGATGCAGGAGGACCACGTGTCGATGGGCTGGTCCGCGGCGCGCAAGCTGAGGCGCTCGATCGACGGCCTGCAGCGCGTGCTCGCGATCGAGGTGCTGACGGCGGCCCGCGCGCTCGACCTGCGCGCTCCGCTGCGGCCGGGCCCCGCTACCGAGGCCGTGCGCGCTCTCGTGCGCTCGCGCGTCGAGGGTCCCGGCCCCGACCGCTGGCTCGCCCCCGAGATCGCGGCGGTGCACGCCATGGTCGCGGCGGGCGACATCGTGGTCGCAGCACAGTCCGCGGCAGGGGTGCTCGAGTGACCGCCTCACCGGCTGAAAGGGGCCGCTCATGAGTGCAGGAGCCCGTCCGGTGCGCGCCCCGCGGGGGCTCGCGCTGACCGCGCAGGGGTGGCAGCAGGAGGCCGCGCTGCGCATGCTGATGAACAACCTCGACCCGGATGTGGCCGAACGCCCCGACGACCTCGTCGTCTACG
>JANYKZ010000071.1 GCA_025361505.1 Coriobacteriia bacterium | reverse complement strand
TCCCACTCCGGGGCAGCTGCGCTACACGTAGCCGCCCGCTTCTGCGTTCTGACGGTACGTCTTACCCCGAACCCGAATGAGGGGAACAGCAGAAGGCCCCGACTCTGATGAGCCGGGGCCTCCGTCGCATACGTGGTGGGCGATGTAGGATTTGAACCTACGACTTCTTCCGTGTGAAGGAAGCGCTCTCCCCCTGAGCTAATCGCCCGTACGGTCGCCTCTCCCCCGAGGGGTCGCAGCGGCAAGCGCTATTGTACCCACAACCCGTCGCCGGAGCGAACCCCCCAAAGCTGCGGAATCCGACCGCGTCATCGCGACGAGGCCTCCCCGACCCGCCTACAGCGACCTCAGGTAGCCCATGACGCCGGCGGCGATTCCGTTCGAGAGCTTGGTCCGGTAGACCTCCGATGACATCTGAGCGTCCTCGACGCGGTTCGACAGGTACCCGCACTCGATCATCACGGCCGGGACCTGGGAGTAGTTGAAGCCGGACAGGTCGGCTCGACCGACGATGCCACGGCGCTTGGCGCCCACTGCCTGCACCACCGCGTCCTCGAGACGCTGCGCCGCATCCTTGCTCGCCGCTTCGATCCCCGCCACCCACGCGTTGCCCGAGGGGTAGAAGGCCGTGACGCCGGCAAGAGATCCGTCGGGCGAGAAGCTCTGATGCACCCTCACGACGAGGTCCGCGTGGGCCTCGTTGCCGATCCGGGCCCGTTCGGAGTTCGAGATGTCGACACTCTCCGAAGTCCTCACCATCACGACGTCGGCCCCGACTGCCAGCAGCACGTCGCGCAGATGCAGCGCGATGGCGAGCGACTCCGACGACTCCCGGCCCCCGGTGACGACCCCGACGACCCCCGCTGAGACCTTGGGCTTCATCAGCTTCGAGCCGGGCCCTTGGGGCTCCAGCGCTGGGTCCGGCTTGGCCTGGTGCCCGGCGTCAACGACCACGACGAAGGGACGACCGCCGGATGCGAGACCGAGAAGCGGCTGGTAGGTGAGCGTCACGACCGACCCATTCTGGACTCGCGCACCGGGTGCGGGCCACTGCTTCAGCACGCCCTCCCGTACGACCGAGAAGCCGTTGACGTCGCTGACGCGCGTCTGCACGGTGAGTCCGGACGCGGCCAGGAGCGCCCCGGCGACGCGCACGGTCTTGCCCTGGACGTCGGGCACCTCCACCTCGAAGGTGGTCGTCGCCAGGCCGGCCGAGGAGGCGTCGGCTGAGGATGTGCCGTCCTGAGACGACAGCGCGAGGGGCACCGTGACGGTCGCCGACGCGGTGGCCACGTGCGGCGACGACGAGGTCGAGGCCAGCACCCACGCGACGCCCATCCCGAGTACTGCCAGGGCAGCGACACCGGCGAGCAACGGCGCGAGGGCGCGAACCCGCGAGCGCGCCCGTCGGCCGCGTTCCGCCCGGGTGAGCGGCCCGCCCCCGTCAGATCCTCGTTTGCGCGATCCGTTCGTGGGTGCCTCCGGAGGTGGTGAGTATGGTGGGCCCGGCAGGATTCGAACCTGCAACCAAGGGATTATGAGTCCCCTGCTCCACCATTGAGCTACGGGCCCCCACGCACCGCGCTAGTCTACTACAGGCCCGCCGCGATCGATCCTGTGGACGGGGCCGTGCCCGGCGTGTTGCGCAGGTCGGGCGCTCTCCCTATAATCGCAACTCGTGCGCGCGGTGCGTGCGCGAGCGTCACATTCCTCGGTAGCTCAATGGTAGAGCGTTCGGCTGTTAACCGAAATGTTGCAGGTTCGAGTCCTGCCCGAGGAGCCAGACATCAAACGACGGGCCCCGCATCCTCGCGGGGCCCGTCTTCGTTTGCGATGTGAGCGTGCGGGCTGGCTACTCCAGGTACTCCTTCAGGCGTCCCGAACGGCTCGGGTGGCGAAGCTTCGTCAGCGTCTTGCTCTCTATCTGGCGGATGCGCTCTCGGGTGACGCCGAACTCACGTCCGACCTCCTCGAGCGTGCGCGGCTGTCCGTCGGCGAGCCCGTAGCGCAGCTCGATGACTCGGCGCTCGCGCTCCGGGAGCGTCCCCAGCATGGCCCGCAGCTGCTCGTTCATCGCGGAGATGCCGGCGGCCTCAGGCGGCGCGATCGCGTCGCGGTCCTCGATGAAGTCCCCGAGCCGCCCTTCGCCGTCCTCACCGATGGGGCTGTCGAGGCTGGCGGTCGTCTGGGCGAGCTTCAGGATCTCGCGGACGCGCTCCGCGTCCATCTCCGCGCGCTCGCCGATCTCGTCGTCGGACGGCTCGTGACCGAGCTCCTGCACGAGCTCGCGCTGGATGCGCGTGACCTTGTTGATCGTCTCTACCATGTGGACCGGGATGCGGATCGTGCGCCCGTGGTCCGCGATCGCGCGCGAGACCGCCTGGCGGATCCACCAGGTCGCATAGGTCGAGAACTTGAACCCGCGGGTGTAGTCGAACTTCTCGACCGCGCGGATGAGCCCGAGGCTCCCCTCCTGGATGAGGTCGAGCAGCGGCAGCCCGCGGTTCGCGTGCTTGCGGGCGATCGAAACGACCAGGCGCAGGTTCGCGGAGATCATGTGCTTGCGCGCGCCCGTGCCGATCGCTTCGATGCGCTTCAGGCGCTTGAGCTCGGCCGCCTCGAGCGTCCGCCCCTCCTCGATCGCCAGTTCCAGCGCTGCGGTGGCGGCGACGCCCGCTTCCACCTTCTTGGCGAGGTCGACCTCCTCGCGGGCGTTGAGCAGCGGCACGCGCCCGATCTCCTTGAGATACTGGCGGACCGGATCGGGAGCGAGCGACGTCGCGGCGATCGCCGCTGCGGCGCGGGCGGACTTTGCTTTCTTCAGTTCGGGCACGTATTGCCTCCATGTTCGGGAGTGCGCGGTGATCGACCCGCCGTCTCGGATGTGTACCCACGTCGGGGCTTCGACCCGATGCCAAGACCCCCGCGGGGACGGGGGCCTTGCCTGGCAGGTCCGGATTCACGCGAGAGATCCGACGCTACTCCAGGTAGTCCTTCAGTTTGCTCGACCTGCTTGGATGACGAAGCTTGCACAGTGTCTTGCTCTCGATCTGCCGGATACGGTCGCGCGTGACGCCGAACTCCCGGCCGACCTCCTCGAGCGTTCGCGGGTGACCGTCAACGAGTCCGAACCTGAGCTCGATCACTTTGCGCTCACGCTCGGACAGCGAGTCCAGCACGCGCCGCAGATGCTCCGCCAACATCGTCTCGTTGGCCGCGTCGGGCGGAGCGACCGCGTCCGAATCCTCGATGAAGTCGCCGAGCTGGCTGTCCTCTTCCTCGCCGATCGGCGTCTCGAGCGACACCGGCTCCTGCGAGATCTTGAGGATCTCCCTCACGCGCTCGGCGGTCATCTCCATCTGGTTGCCGATCTCCTCGGCCGTTGGCTCGCGGCCCAGCTCCTGCAACAGACCACGCTGCACGCGGATGAGCTTGTTGATCGTCTCGACCATGTGCACCGGGATGCGGATCGTGCGGGCCTGGTCAGCGATGGCACGCGTGATGGCCTGACGGATCCACCAGGTGGCATAGGTCGAGAACTTGAAGCCCTTGTCGTAGTCGAACTTCTCAACAGCACGGATGAGGCCAAGGTTGCCCTCCTGGATAAGGTCCAAGAAGAGCATCCCGCGTCCGACGTAGCGTTTGGCTATCGATACGACCAGTCGCAGGTTGGCCTCGACCAGCGCCCGCTTGGCGTTCAGGCCGTCGGCCTCGGTGCGCTGCAGGGCGCGCGCGGTCGCGCGGTCGAGCTTCGTGCCTGCCTCCTCGGCGGCCTCCATCTCGGCGGCGGCCATCAGCCCGGCCTCGATCCGCTTGGCGAGGCTGACCTCCTGAGCGGCCGTGAGGAGCTGCACCTTGCCGATCTCCTTGAGGTACATGCGCACCGGGTCGGAGGTCAGCGGGGCGAGCGACGCGTTCTCGCTGCGCCGGCGGGGCTTCTTCTTCGCCCGCGTCGCCTTGCGGACCGGCCTGGCGGCCAGGACCTCGGCGATCTCGGCCGGCACCTCGGGGATGACCTCGCCGCCGAGCGCCGCGGAGACCTCGTCGGCCTCGATGATCATGTCGGCGTCGTCCGCGCTCACGTCGACCGCGATGTCCGCTATCTCGATGCCGCTCTTCACGAAGTGCGAGTAGACGTTCTCCACCTGGTGCTCGGTGAGCTCGATGTCACCCAGGGCGCCGTCGATCTCGTCCTGCGTCAGATTGCCCTTGGCCTTGCCTATCTTGACGAGTGTCAGGACGGCGGGGAGCGCCAACTCGGGCGCCACCTTGTCGGCGGCCGCCTTCGTGACCTTGGTCGCCTTCTTGGGCGCGGCGGCCTTCGCGACCTCTTCGGGCGCGGCGGCGGCGGTCTTCTTCGGTGTGGGGCTCACAAGTCTCCTTACGATGATCGGTCGATCATTGTCCGAGCGGGTCGACGCTGCGCAGCGCAGACAGCCTCATCTGCACGTCGGCCACCCTTCGGAATAGTTCGTCGTACAGAGCCGAATCCCTCGCAGCCTCGGCGTCACGCATCTCGGCCTGCAACCGCAGGACCTCCCGCCGAAGGCCGAACTGCATCAGTCTCCCGAGGGTCTCGGGAAAGCGTTCAACCGCCTTGGACGCATCGAGTCCGTCGACCAGATAGGTCGACAGGGCCTCGGCCGCATCCCGATCGCGTGCTGCGACGGTCTCGAACAAGGCCCGTCCGGTCGCGTCTCCCGCCTCCACGATCGAACGGACGACCGCCTCGGTGGCGGCATCGGTCAGAGCACCCTCGATGGACAGCAAATCCCGTACCTGCCCGCGCAACTGCGGCGCCGCCGCAAGTTGGCGGGCCAGCTCCGTCTCGGTGCGCACGTGCGCGCCCTGCGCGGCGGGGCGTGGAGCGGGAGGGGTCGGACCGCCGTCGCCCGCGGCCTTGGCGGCCTGACCGTCGAACGCGGGACGGGCCCCCTTGGCGACCGCGGCGACCGTCGCGTAGTCGGTGTGCAGGCGGCCCGCGACGTAGTTGGCGTAGTCCTGCGCCAGGATCGAACCGCGGATGCTCGCGATGACCCCCGCCGCGTCGTCCAGAGCCCGCGTGCGGCCCTCGGGAGTCGTCAGGTCGTGAGCGTCCAGCCGACGGTCGATGACGAACCGCAGCAGCGGCTCGGCGCCGTCGATGACCTCCCGCAGCGCCTCGACGCCACGCGCGCCGACGAAGTCCGCGGGATCCAGGCCGTCGGGCATGACGGCGACGAGCAGGTCCAACCGCGACGCGCCCGCCTCTGGCGTCGACGAGAAGTCCAGGAACTCGGCCGCCCGGTCCGCGGCCCGCATGCCGGCCGCGTCGCCATCGAACAGGTACACGATGCGCTTGGCGAACCGGCCCAGCAGCTTCACGTGCCGCGCCGTGAGTGCGGTGCCCAGCGTCGCGATCACGTTGGTCAGGCCCGCCTCGTGCAGCGCGATCACGTCGGTGTAGCCCTCGACGACCACCGCCGTACCCGTCGACACGATCGAACTCTTCGCGCGGTCGATCGCGTACATGTTCGCCGACTTGTGGAAGATCGGCGTGTCCGAGGAGTTGAGGTACTTTGGCTGGCCGTCCCCTATGACGCGTCCGCCGAAGGCGATGACGCGCCCCTGGAGGTCGGAGATCGGGAACATGATGCGGTTGAAGAAGCGGTCCTTGACCTCTCCCCTGTCGCCGACGAGCGCGAGGTTCGCCTCGACGGCCTCGTCGCGCGTGAACCCCTGTGTCGCGAGCCACGCGGCGAGCGCGCCGCGCCCGCCCGACGCGTAGCCCAGCATCCAGCGCTTGGCTACCTCAGAGCCGAAACCGCGACCGGCGAGGTACTCCCGCGCCGTCCGCGCGCCCGGCTCCTTCGAGGAGGCGAGCTGCTTGTGGAAGTACTCCGCCGCCGCGCCCGATGCGGCGACCAGCCGCTCCTTGCGCCCCATCGGCACGCCCGCGCCGCCCTCTTCGACGATCTCGATGCGGGCGCGCTCGGCGAGCAGGCGGATCGCGTCGGGGAACTCGAGGGTCTGCGTCTTCATGACGAACCCGAAGGCGTCGCCACCGAGGCCGCAGCCGAAGCAGTGCCACAGTTGGGTCGAGGGGTCCACCTTGAACGACGCGGTCTTCTCACCGTGGAACGGGCACAGGCCCCAGAACAGGCGGCCCTTCTGGCGCAGCGGCGTGGTCTCCGAGACGAGGGCCACGATGTCGGTCGCGTCGCGAACGCGCGCGACGTCCTCGTCGGAGATCCGACCCATGGCCCACCGCCCTTCCCTTGCAGAGACACGCCGACGCACCCGAGGCCGTGACGCCACCGGGAGCACGAAGGCTACCGTTCGATGATGCCCGCGCAGACGCGCGGGAAACGTTCCTTTGTATTCGCCGGACCGATCGGGAATCCTGCCCCCGGCTGCGTGCGGGCTACATCCTCCACGAAGCAGGGACGAACAGGTCCTCGTAGCGCCCGATCGCATAGCGGTCGGTCATGCCGGCGATGTAGTCGGTCACGCGTTGCGGCAACTCGTCCGGCCGCGCAGGACGGTACTCCTCCGGCATCGCCCCGGGGTTCTCGAAATAGTAGGTGAAGAGCGCCTTCATGACACCCTCCGATTTCGGTTCCTCCGCTTTGGCGCGTTCCGACAGGTAGACGCGCTCGAAGAGGAACGACCTCAGCGCCATCATCGCTTCCCACACGCGCGGGCTCATCACGATGGCGTCCGAGCCGTCCGAGCTCGCGATCGTGTCCTGCACCATGGTGCGGATGCGCGCTCCGTGCGTGTGACCGAGGACGTCGGTGGGCTGCACCGGGAGGTCCGTCTCGGCGAGCACCCCGCCGCGCACGGCGTCGTCGATGTCGTGGTTCACGTAGGCGATGCGGTCGGCCAGTCGCACGATCTGGCCCTCGAGCGTGGAGGGCATGCCGTCGCCCGTGTGGTGGAGGATGCCGTCGCGGACCTCCCAGGTGAGGTTCAGGCCCTTGCCGTCGTACTCCAGGTACTCGACCACGCGCAGGGACTGCACGTTGTGGTGGTAGCGGTCCGGCAGGTCCCGGTAGCGCCCACGAAGCGTGTCGTAGCACTCCGAGATGGCGTCTTCGCCCACGTGCCCGAAGGGCGTGTGCCCGAGATCGTGCCCGAGCGCGATCGCCTCGGTGAGGTCCTCGTTCAGGCGCAGAGCCCGCGCGATGCTGCGCGCGATCTGCGCGACCTCGAGGGTGTGCGTGAGACGCGTCCGGTAGTGGTCGCCCTCGGGCGCGAGGAACACCTGCGTCTTGTGCATCAGCCGCCGGAACGCCTTGCTGTGGATGATGCGATCGCGGTCGCGCTGGTACTCGGTGCGATAGACGTCGAGCTCGAGGACGCGCTCACGGCCGCGGGTGCGGTCGGAGAACGCGGCGCGCTCGCACAGCGAGAGATGCTCCGCCGCCTCGATATCGAGCCGTGTGACGACGCTCACGCGGCCTCCCCCTTCACGTCCGACTTCGCACGCGCGGCTGCGCGCCCGGTCCACGCCCGTTCGGCGTAGCTGAACAGTACCGCGAGTGGCACCACCACGACCAGCGAGATGAGGCCAAGCAGGAACAGCGAGATGTGCGTGGGCGAACCCGTTGCCCGCCTGATGACCGACATCACGGGTTCGTGCAGGAGGTAGAGCGCGAACGATGCGCCGCCCGCGGTCGCGGCGAGGGCCGAGAGCTTGGCCGTGCCCCAGCGCTCCAGCGGCCGCGCGTACACGGCCGCCGCGACCAGCGCGAGACCGGCACCACGGTAGAGCCACCGCCCGCCAAGGCCCGTGACGTACATGCCGGCGATGAGGGCGATCGTACCCACGACCAGCAGCGCGGCCTCGCGTCGGCTGACCCCGAGACGCTCCCTGACCTCGGGCCACAACTCCAGGGCGAGGAACACGCCTCCGAGGACCTCGAGCGCCCGTCCGACGATCAGCGCGCGCTCCAGATCGTACGGCGCGCCGATGAGCGGGACCAGGTAACACGAGGCCATCACGACGGCCGCCGTCGCGGCCAGAGCGACCACGGGCCTGAAGCGCCGCATCCCCCACACCATCAAGGGGACCACGAGCACGACCTGCCAGGCGATCCCCATGTACCACCACGAGGGGAAGGCGGCGGACTCGGAGGCTTTGCTCACGAACCCGAGACCGAGAGCGACCAGCGTCGCGCTGCCGGCCTCGCGCAGCGGGAGCCAGCCGACCGCGAACCACACGGCGAGGACCGGGATGGCGATGGTCCAGAAGACGCCGAAGAGACGCCCCATCCTCGTGCGGAGGTACGGCCCGATCTTCGGCGCTCTGAGGACGAGCAGGCGGCACAGCCCCGCTCCGCTGATGACCAGGAAGATGACGACGGCCAGCCCACCGATGCCGAGCAGCGGCGCGCGGTACGCGAGCCAGTGCGGGGCCGACGGCCACACGCCGTTCGGGAAGTACTGATACCAGGGAAGATGCGCGGCGACGACCATCAAGGCGGCGAGACCACGCAGCGCCTCCACGTCGGGCTGGCGCGAGCGGGCGGCGCGCGGTTCGGGCACGTTCAAGCGACTCTCCGGGGTTCGGCTCGTCGGATCAAGTCCTAGTGAGGTCCGTACGTCAGATACGCCCAGACGCCGGCCACCAGCACGATGAGGGCGACCAGGGCGATGAGCCACCACCGAGTCGGACGGCGCCTGCTGAACCCGCTGATGAGCGGGGAGCCGGTCTTCTGGTACAGGCGGGTCCTGCCGACCATGGCTCCCCCATCGGCGCCGGGTGCGTGCCGTGGGTGCGGGCGCCGGACACGGCGCCCGCACCCACGCGATCGTCAGCGGTTGTCCGACGCGCCCGCCTTCTCCGTGAGCGCGGCCTGCGCGGCCGCAAGACGGGCCAGCGGGATCCGGTAGGGCGAACAGGACACGTAGCTCAACCCGGCGTTGTGGAAGGTCTTCACGCTCTCCGGGTCTCCTCCGTGCTCGCCGCACACACCCAACTTGATCTTAGGGTTCGTCTGACGTCCGAGGTCACAGCCCATCTTCACGAGCTTGGCGACACCCGAGTCGACGGTCTCGAACGGGTTGCGGAGCAGGATCTTGCGCTCGAGGTAGCGAGGCAGGAACTTGCCCTCGATGTCGTCGCGCGAGAACCCGAACGTCGTCTGGGTCAGGTCGTTGGTGCCGAAGCTGAAGAAGTCGGCGACCTTGGCGATCTCGTCGGCGGTGATGCAGGCGCGCGGGAGCTCGATCATCGTCCCGATCGGGATCTCGAACGAGCAGCCCTCGGCAGCCTGGACCTCGGCGACGATCGCCTCGGACTCGGCGCGCAGGGTCTCGAGCTCGGCCACGACGGACACGAGGGGGATCATGATCTCGGGACGCGGATCGTGGCCCTGCTTCTTGAGCGTGCACGCCGCGTGGGCGATCGCGCGGACCTGCATGCCGTAGATCTCGGGGAACATGATGCCGAGGCGGCAACCACGCAGGCCGAGCATCGGGTTCTGCTCGCTCATCGAGTCCACGAGCGACAGCAGCCGGCGCTTGGGCGCGATCTCCGACTGGGGCGCTCCGTTGCACTCCATGCGCGCGATCTCGACGGCGAGGTCGCGCGGGGAGTCGAGGAACTCGTGGAGCGGCGGGTCGAGGAGGCGCACGGTGACCGGCAGGCCGTCCATCGCGGCGAAGATGCCGAGGTAGTCCTCCACCTGGACCTTCAGCAGCTGGGCGAGCGGCGCCGTGCGGCCGGCCTCGTCCTCGGAGATGATCATGTCCTGGACGATCTGCTTCCTGTCGCCGAGGAACATGTGCTCCGTGCGGCAGAGACCGATGCCCTCGGCGCCGAACTTGCGGCCGAGGGCGGCGTCGTCCGGGGTGTCGGCGTTGGCACGCACGCCCATGGTGCGGTACGCGTCGGACCAGCCGAGGATGGTGTCGAAGTCGCCCGAGACCTCGGGTTCGACGAGCTCCACGGCGCCAAGCACGACGATGCCGGTCGTGCCGTCGATCGAGATCATGTCACCTTCGCGCAGCACGACATCGGTGCCGGCGATCGTCGCCATCTTGTGCTCGGCGTCGATCTTGAGCTTCTCCGCGCCGCAGACGCACGGCTTGCCCATGCCGCGGGCGACGACGGCCGCGTGGCTCGTCTTGCCGCCGTGCGAGGTCAGGATGCCCTGCGCGGCGATCATGCCGTGAAGGTCGTCGGGGGTCGTCTCCCACCGTACGAGGATGACCTTGCGGCCCGTCGCGGCGGCGGCCTCGGCGTCGTTCGCGCTGAAGACGACCTCGCCCACCGCGGCGCCGGGACTGGCGTTGAGGCCCTTGGCCACCACGTCGTAGGTCGCGGTCTTGTCGAACTGCGGGTGCAGAAGCTGGTCGAGCTGGTCCGGGTTGATGCGCAGGACGGCCTCTTCGCGCGTGATCAGCTTCTCGTCCACCATGTCGACCGCGATCTTGAGAGCGGCGCGCGCGGTGCGCTTGCCCACGCGCGTCTGGAGCATCCACAGCTTGCCCTGCTCGATGGTGAACTCGATGTCGCACATGTCCCGGTAGTGGTTCTCGAGGGTGCTGAACACCTCGAAGAGCTCGGCGGCGGCCTCGGGAAGCACGTCGCCGAGGACGGCGATCGGCGACGTGTTGCGGATGCCCGCGACGACGTCCTCGCCCTGCGCGTTGGTCAGGAAGTCGCCGTAGCGCTCGTTCGTCCCGTCGGCCGGGTTGCGCGTGAAGCCCACGCCGGTGGCCGAGGTGTCGCCCTTGTTGCCGAAGACCATCGCCTGGACGTTGACCGCGGTTCCGAGGTCGTCGGCGATGCGCTCCATCTTGCGGTAGTCGATCGCGCGCTTGTTGTTCCAGCTGCGGAAGACCGCCTCGATCGCCAGCCTGAGCTGGTCGGCGACGTTCTGCGGGAACTGGACGCGGC
Organism: Coriobacteriia bacterium; assembly: GCA_025361505.1. Taxonomy (GTDB): domain Bacteria; phylum Actinomycetota; class Coriobacteriia; order Anaerosomatales; family PALSA-660; genus PALSA-660. The sequence continues at coordinate 12,867 of JANYKZ010000071.1, read as the reverse complement.
CGTCGGTCGCGAGCGCCGGGTACTCCTTCGGGTCGACCTTGTCGGCCACGATGCCCTTGAAGTCGGCGACCAGACCCTTGAGGTCGGCGGCCGACAGGTCGGTGTCGACCGCGACGCCGGCGGCTCGCTTCTTCATGGTGATGGCGTTCTCGAAGCTGTCGCCGTCGACGTCGAGAACGACCTTCGAGAACATCTGGATGAATCTGCGGTAACTGTCCCAGGCGAAGCGCTCGTTGCCTGTCTGGGCGATGAGGCCCTGCACGGAGACGTCGTTCAGGCCAAGGTTCAGGACCGTGTCCATCATCCCGGGCATCGAGAACGGCGAGCCGCTGCGCACGGACACGAGCAGCGGGTCGGCGGGATCGCCGAGGCGCTTGCCCATCTTCGCCTCGAGCTCCTCGACGTGCGCGGCGATGTCCTCGGCCAGACCCGGCGGGAATCCGGGAGGCGTGGAGTTGTAGTACTCCATGCACGCCTGACAGCTGATCGTGAAGCCGGGAGGCACCGGCAGGCCCATGTTGGCCATCTCGGCGAGGTTCGCGCCCTTGCCGCCCAGGATCATCTTCATGTCCCGGTTGCCTTCGGTGTTGTTCGCGCCGTGCGCGGCCTTACCGAAGGCGTAGATACGCTTTACGTCAGACAAGTCCTTCTCCCTTGAACTCCCCGGGGCCTGGCGAGGTGCATGATACCGCACCCCTCTTCCAAAGAGCCGCCGCTGCGAGCGGCTCGAGACACCTAGTCCTTGGTCGCGGGCGACCCTTCGAGGAACCGCACGATCTCCTGCGCGGACTCCTCGACGGCACGGTTGTCCGTGCGGATCACGATGCAGCCGAGGCGACGCATGAGCGCACGCGCTTCCTCCAGCTCCGTCTCGACCTCTTCCCGCTCGGCGTAGCGCGGGACGAGCATCCCGAGCTCCCGCATGCGCTCGCAGCGGATATCGACGAGCACCTTCGCGTCCGTCACCAGGCCGAACACCCGGGCCGGATCGAGCTCGAAGAGCTGCGACGGCGGTTCGACACCCGGCGCCAGCGGGACGTTCGCGACCCGGTACCCCTTGAACGCCAGGTACATCGACAGCGGCGTCTTGCTGGTGCGCGACACACCGATCAGCACGACGTCCGCCTCGTTGAGATCCTCCGGATGGCGGCCGTCGTCGTGCATGACGGCGAACTCGGTCGCCTCGACGCGCTCGAAGTACTCGGCGTCCGTCCGGTGCATGGCGCCCGCCTCGCCCGCGGGCCGGTGGCCGATCGCGTCCGACAGCAGGGCGACGGCGGGGCCGAGGACGTCGACGGCCTTGACCTCACCGCTCGCCGCGATGCGCTGCATCTCGGCGAGCAGCGGCGCGTCCACGAGCGTGTAGAAGAAGATGCAGTCGCCGCCGCAGTGAGCGTCGACCACGCGCCGGAGCTGCTCGGGGCTTGTGATCTTGTCGAGGCGCTCGATGCGGAAGTCACCGGGGTAGAACTGGGCGGCCGCGGCGCGCGCGACCATCTCGCCCGTCTCGCCGAGCGCGTCCGACAGGACGTGGACCGTCACCGGATCCGGGGCCATCACGCTCAGCCCTGCAGACGCGAGAAGTCGGCCACGCCGGCGAACAGCGCGGTGAACCGGTTCAACAGCCGGAGACGGTTCGCCCTCAGCGTCTCGTCCGGGTCCATGACCAGGACGTCGGTGAAGAAGGTGTCGATCGGGCCGCGCAGCTCGGCGAGGCGCGCCAGGGCGCCGTCCCAGTCTTCCGACGCGACGCTCGTGGCGACCAGGGACTCGGAGCGCTCGATCGCGTCAGCGAGGGCGCTCTCGGCCGCACCCATGATCGTGCGGTCGTACGCGACCCCCAGCGCCTGGTCGCCCAGGTTGCGAGCGCGGGCGTAGGCGGTCGTGACGTCGATCATCGGCGCCGTCGCCCGGGCGGCGGTCAGCGCCTCGCAGCGTCTCGCGGTGTCGCCGGGGTCGTCGGCCGCGACGTGCAGCACGGCGTCCACGGTGTCGAACTCGTGGCCGCGGTCACGCAGCATGATCTCCAGCCGGCCCACGGCGAACGCCTTCACGGCCGCACCGGTCGCCTCGAGATCGAACCCGAGGACATCGCGATAGCCGTCCAGCGCCGCGGCGATGGCGTCATCGAGGGTGAGGCGGAGCCCGCCATCGAGGACCATCGCCAGGACCCCGATCGTCGACCGGCGCAGGGCGTAGGGGTCGGCGGAACCCGTCGGCGCCTGGCCGAGGGCGAAGATGCCGCAGACCGTGTCCAGCTTGTCGGATGCGGAGACGAGCAGTCCCGCGACGCTCGACGGGAGCGCGTCACCCGAGAAGCGCGGAAGATAGTGTTCCACGATCGCCTGCGCGACGGCCTCATGTTCGCCGGAGGCGAGCGCGTAGTAGCGGCCCATCACCCCCTGCAGCGTCGGGAACTCGACGACGGCGTGGCTGACGAGGTCGGCCTTGCACAGGTGCGCGGCGCGCATCGCCCGCGACGCCTCCTCGGGACCGGCGCCGTGCAGCGTCGCCAGGGCCCCGGTCAAGCGCTCGACGCGCGCGACCTTGTCCGCGACGCTGCCGAGCTTCTCTTGGAAGACGGCGCTGCCGAGGCGATCGACCCACGATTCCATCCCTGCCTTGAGGTCCTCGTCGTAGAAGAAGGCCGCGTCGGAGAGCCTGGCGCGGATCACGCGCTCGTGCCCGCGTACGATGGCGTCCGTGCGGTCCGGGTCGCCGTTGTGGACCACGATGAACGCGTCGGTGAGCCCGCCGTCGGCGTCCTCGACCGGGAAGTAGCGCTGGTGCGACTCCATGGCGGTCTCGAGGATCTCGCGCGGCACGCGCAGGAAGGCCGGGTCGAAGTGGCCCACGCCGACCGTCGGTGACTCCACCAGGTTCACGACCTCGGCGAACACCTTCTCGGGAACGACGGCGCCGCCGCCCGCCTCGGCCGCGGCTGCCTCTATCCCCTCGCGGATGAACCCGGCGCGCATCTCGCCGTCAACCATGACGCCGCCGCGCGCGAGCGCCTCGAAGAACTCCGACACCGACGGGACCTCGTACGCGCCCTGAGACAAGAAACGGTGGCCGTGGGTGACGCGGCCGGCCGTCAGTCCGGCGAACTCGACCGGGACGACATCGGCGCCGAAGAGCGCCAGAAGCCAGCGCACCGGCCTGATGAAGCGCGCGTCGCCGCGTCCCCACCGCTGCGACTTCGGCCAGTCGATGCCCGCCGCAAGCCGTGTCAGGAGCGCCGGGAGGACGTCGGCGGCGGGAAGGCCGTCGGCGCGAATGACCGCGTAGACGTACTCGCCACCGTTCTCCGTGTCGCGGACCAGATCGGAGACGTCGACACCCTTGCCGCGCGCGAAGCCGAGCGCGGCCTTGGTGGGCTCGCCGTTCTCGTCGTACGCGCCGCGTACCGCGGGGCCCTTCGCGCGCATGTCCAGATCGTTCTGGCGCTCGGCGAGCCCCTCGACGACGAGGACCAGACGGCGAGGCGCTCCGAAGGTCACGACGCCGCTGTACTCGAGCCGCGCATCCTTGAGCGCCGAGGCGGCAAGCGACTTGAGCTGCGAGGTCGCCTCGTAGAGCGCGCCCGACGGGATCTCCTCGACGCCGATCTCGAACACCAGGTCACGGGAGTCGGTCACAGCGCGCCTCCTTCGGGAAGCGACGCGGCGCTCTCGCCGGACGTGGTCACGAGGTCGATGTAGGCGCCGCAGCACGCCTTGGCCAGCGCGCGGACCCGCATGATGAAGCCCTGCCTCTCGGTGACGGCGATCGCGCCGCGCGCGTCGAGCAGGTTGAAGGCGTGCGAGCACTTCAGCACGTAGTCGTACGCCGGCAGCGCCAGTCCGGCGTCCAAGGTGCGCCGGCACTCGGTCTCGAAGACATCGAAGTTGCGGCGCAGCATCTCGGTGTCGGCCACTTCGAAGTTGTAGGAGGAGTACTGCTGCTCGTTGCGCAGGAAGACGTCGCCGTAGGAGCGGCCCTCGACCCATTCGATGTCGTAGACGGAGTCGACGCCCTGGATGTACATCGCGAGACGTTCGAGCCCGTAGGTGATCTCGGCCGGCACGGGGCGGCACTCGAAGCCGCCGACCTGCTGGAAGTAGGTGAACTGGGTGCACTCCATGCCGTTGAGCCAGATCTCCCACCCGAGGCCCCACGCGCCCACGGTCGGGTTCTCCCAGTCGTCCTCGACCAGGCGGACATCGTGCTCCGCGGGGTCGATGCCGATGGCTCGAAGCGACCCGAAGTACAGGTCGAGCACGTTGTCCGGCGACGGCTTGAGCAGGACCTGGAACTGGTAGTAGTGCTGGAGGCGGTTGGGGTTCTCGCCGTATCGCCCGTCGGCAGGGCGCCGCGACGGCTGGACGTAGGCGCACTTCCAGTCGTCGGGGCCGAGTGCGCGCAGCAACGTCGCGGGATGCGAGGTGCCGGCACCGACCTCCATGTCGTAGGGTTGCAGGACGACGCACCCCTGGTCGGCCCAGTAGCCGGACAGCGTCAGGATGATCTCCTGGAATGACTTGGGCTTCATGGCTGCGACCTCGTGTTCGTCCCGGCATGACGGCGATGCGTGCTTCGAGCGGCCACGGGCCGCGCGTATCGGCCATTCTAGCGCAGGGTCGCGGCCCCGCGGCGGACTCGTCGAGCCGCACCGAGGTCAGGTGCGGCGGCGGCCGATCCTCGCTGCCATGAGCGCTTCGAACTCCCGGCGGCGCTCCTCGGGGACGTCCCGGGCGGCGACCGCCACGTAGTGGCGGTCCGAGGTGTGCAGCAGGTAGCACCCGCCCACCATGGCCCACCTCGCGAACTCGTCCCACGCGGCGAGCGCGTGGCGCTCCGGCTGCTCGATCCCGATGCCGTCTTCGGCGAAGGTCCAGCGCACCGGCTCGTAGAGGGCCGACGAGCCCGGGCGGTATGCCGAGAACGAGCCGACCAGCGCGGCGAAGGCCGGCACGAGGACCACCAGCCACGAGATGCGCTCGCCGAGGTCGATGACGACCACCGAGTGGGTCGCGGCGCCGAAACCCCACAGCAGCGGGCCCGCGACGAACATCGCGAGGCTGGCAGGGTTGCGCAGCACCTGCGCGGCGGCGATCCGGAAGTAGTCGCCGGGGCGCAACGTGGAGTCGACGACGATCGGGACGATCTGCTCCGCGACGGACACCGGCGGCGCGGCCGGCTCCACGACCTCACCGGCGCGAGTGCTCATCGGCCCTGCCCGAGGTAGTAGTCGAGCGCCCGCAGACGCGACGGGATGTGGAAGCCGGTGTACGCGCGCACGATCCACCGCACCTCGCGGGCGACCGACGGGTCCACGACGATCTCAGGGACCTCGGCCATCCTCGACCGCATCATCGCGCGCAGCGCGTCGCGCGCCTCCGCGGCGATCGGCTGCGCGCTCGAGCCCTGTGCGGCGCAGTGGCTGCACAGGACGCCGCCGGCCTCGACGGAGAACGCCAGCGGCGCCTCGGGTTCGGCACCGCACGCGGCGCAGCGGTCAAGCGAAGGACGGTAGCCGTGCATGGCGAGCGACTTCAGCAGGAACGCGAGGACGAGCGGTTCCAGCGCTGCGACGGGCGCGCTCTCCATGACATCGAGCGTGACGAGCGCCATGTCGAAGAGCTGCGGCTCGGCCTGCCCTTCGACCGAGCCCTTGTCTAGCACGTCGACCACCACGGACGCGGCCATCGTGCGGTCGTAGTCGGCGCGCAGCGCGTCGTGGGTCTGCACCGTCTCCGCCTCGGCGATGATCTCGAGGCTGCGGCCGGTGTGCAGGAGCATGTCGAGGACCGAGAACGGCTCGACGCGCGCGCCGAGCCGGCTCTTCGACTTGCGCGCGCCCTTGGCGACGGCGCGCACCTGGCGGCCGTCGGCCGCGAGCAGCGTGAGGATGAGGTCCGTCTCGCCGAGCTTCGTCTTGCGCAGCACCAGGGCGCGCAGGGGATACGCGGGCACCCCGCGTTACCCGAGCCGCTCCGCGGCATCGAGACGCCCGAACTCGGCGAGGATCTCGAGCCCGGCGGATGCGCCGATGCGGGACGCGCCCGCGTCGAGCATGGTGAGCACGTCGCGCAGCGTCCGGATGCCGCCCGCGGCCTTGACGCCGATCCCGGGGCCGACCGCCGCGCGCATGACGGCGACGTCCGCCGCGGTCGCGCCGCTCGGGCCGAAACCGGTGGATGTCTTCACGAAGTCGGCGCCCGCGTCCACCGCCGTCACGCAGGCACGGGTCAAGCGCTCCGCCCCGTCGAGGTAGGCACACTCGAGGATCACCTTGACGATCGCCGACCCGCCGCTCGCGTGGGCGGTCGCTGCGACCACCCGCGCGATGTCCTCGCGGACGTAGTCCCACGAGTCCTCGAGCGCCGCGGCAACGTTCATCACCATGTCGATCTCGACCGCGCCCAGTTCGACGAGACGGCGCGCCTCGTCCGCCTTCGACTCGCTGACCGCGTAGCCCAGAGGGAACCCCACCACGGTACAGACCTTCGTCGGAGTCCCATCCAGGACCGACGCGGCGGTCGGGACCAGGAAGGGCGACACGCACAGCGAGGCGAAGCCCGCATCGCGCTGGAGCAGCATCCACTCGCGGGCGGCGTGCCGTCCCACGGTCGGCTTGAGGAGCGTCTGGTCGATACGTCCGGCCAGTTCCCGGAGGTCCATCGTCTACAGCCCCTCTCCGTATCCGAAGCGCTTGATCATCGCGCCGTCGCTGCGCCAGTCCTTCTTCACGCGCACCGCCAGACCGAGGTAGACCTTGGTGCCGAACAACGTCTCCAAGTCCTTGCGGGCCTCGGTGCCGATCCGCTTGATCATCGCCCCGCCGGAGCCGACGACGATGCCCTGCTGACTGTCGCGCTCGACGAAGATGGTCGCGTGAACGGTCGTCGTGTCGTTCTCCTCGTCGTAGCGCAGGTCGTCGATGACCGCGCCCACGGAGTGCGGGACCTCGTCGCGCGTGTGCCACAACACCTTCTCGCGGACGAGCTCGGCGACGACGACCTCCTCGGGCTGGTCGGACGTCATGTCGCGCGGGAAGAACCGCGGGCCCATCGGCAGCAGCGCGCTGATGGCGGCCGTGAATCCTTCGAGATTGAATCCCTCTTTGGCCGAGAGCACCACGACGTCGTCGAAGGGCGCCAGCGCCGAGGCGTCGGCGATGCGTTTCTCGATGGGGCGGTCGTTGGGGAGGTCTGCCTTGGTGAGTACGAGGACGCGCTTCGCGTTCGTGGCGGCCACATGCTCGCCGACCCAGCGGTCTCCCCCGCCGACGGGCGCAGACAGGTCGACCACCATGGCGACGACGTCGACGTCGCGCAACGCCATCAGGGCGCTGCGGTTCAGCTCCTCGCCGAGGGCGTCGTGCGGCTTGTGGAGCCCGGGCGTGTCGACGAGCACGATCTGCGCGTCATCGGTGTCGACGATCGCGCGGAGACGGTGACGAGTGGTCTGGGGCTTGTCGGACACGATGGCGACCTTCGAGCCGACCAGCGCGTTGACGAGGGTGGACTTGCCGGCGTTCGGGCGCCCCACCAGGGCGACGAACCCGCTGCGGACCTCCTGCATGGGATCCGTGTCAGTCACGAGGACGACCCGTCCTGGTCGAGGTACCCGCGCACGAAGGCGTCGGGCAGGAGCTCGTCGAGCCCCTCCGCGCGGACGCGCTCGAGCCGGCCGCCCATGACGACGCGCATCTCGGGGTTGAACTCGGCGAGGAACTGCCGGCACGCGCCGCACGGCACCGTCGGGTCCTCCGAGTCGCCCACGACCGCGATCGCATCGAAGAACGTGTTGCCGGCCTGGACGGCGGCCATCGCCGCGCCCCGCTCGGCGCAGATCGACGAGCCGTAGGCCGCGTTCTCGACGTTGCATCCCTGGTAGATCTCGCCGCCGGCGTAGACCGCCGCGCCGACGCGGAACCCGGAGTACGGAGCGTAGGCCTTCTCCTGCGCCTCGCGCGCGAACGCCAGCAGCGCGAGATCGGCCTTGGTCATGCTACTCATCGTCGTCCTCCTCGTGGTGGTGCGGAACGGGCTCGACGAGCAGTTGCCGTACCCGGTTGCCTTCCATCTCCTCGACCGTGAAGCGAAGACCCTGGACCTCGACGGACTCCCCGACCTGCGGGATGCGCCCCGCGAGCTCGGTGAACAGCCCGCCCGCCGTGTCGGCCTCGACGTCCTCGAGGTCCGTTCCGAAGCGTTCGTCGATCTCGCCGACCGCCAGCCGCGCGTCGACGCGGACCCGGCCATCCGGGAGCGCGGTGACCATGGGCACCTGCGGGTCGTACTCGTCGAAGATCTCGCCGACGATCTCCTCCAGCAGGTCCTCGATCGTGACCAGCCCGGCGGTGCCGCCGTACTCGTCGGCCACGATGGCGATGTGAGTCCGGCGGCGCATCTCCCGCAGCAGGTCCTCGATCGGCTTCGTCTCCGGGACGAAGAGGGCAGGCCTGACCAGGTCGATGGGTCTGGTGTCGGCGGAACCGCTGGCGAGATGCGGGAGCAGGTCCTTCGCGTACAGGATGCCCCTGATGTCGTCGAGCGTGTCATGGTACACCGGCACGCGCGACACGCCCGCCGCCGTGACCGCTGCAAGAGCCTCCTCGATGGTCGCCGTGTCCTCGATCGCCACCATGTCCGTCCGCGGCACCATCACCTCGCGGACGACCTTGCGCTCGAGACCGGAGACTCCTTCGTACATGCCGTCCGCGTCACCCGCGTCCGGTGACTCCTCGTCGGACGAGGAGCGCAACTCCTCTGCGGCGTCCTCCCACGGCACGTCGGGCGAGCGCTCGCCGCTGACCAGCCGTGTCATCCCGGTCGAGGGAGCTGCGAGCAGCCGAGCGATGGGATAGAGCACCGCGGTGAGGCGCGCGGCGAGGGGAGCGACCGCGAGGCCCAGTCCCTCCGCGTTGGCGGCGACGATGGCGCGCGGCAGGGCCTCTCCCACCGCGAACACGAGGATGACGCCGACGAGCACCGCGCACACGGTGACCGCCCAGAGGGGCAGACCCGCCGGGAACACCATCAGCACCCCCGCGGCCGCCAACGTGACCGAGGCGACCGCGACGGCGGTCACGAGCGCGTGTGCCGCGCCGACGTGGCTGGGCTTCTCCGCGAGGTACGCGAGCCCCGCCGCACCCGGTGCGGATGACTCGCGCAGGCGCCGGACCCGCACCGGCGAGAGCGAGCGCACCGCCGACTCGGCGGCGCTCGTGACGAACGTGGCCGCGAGGACCACGACGGTGACGAGAAGGACGATCGACGCTGTCAGTGCGGACATGCTGCTCCCGGTGGCCTATGCGGTGCCGACGCGCGACACGCGATCGCCACGCGGCGGCCTAGCTCCAGAATATCTGATAGACCGCCGTCGCGAGCAGAAAGCCCAGCACTGCGCCCGCCACGGTCTGCGGGACGGTGTGCGCCTCGCTCTCGACCCGGCTCTGCGCAACGAGGAGCGCGATGAACAGCCCCAGGACCCAGGCCTTCGCGGAGTTGGTGGAGTAGCCGATCCCGAACGCCGCGGCGAAGGCCAGAGCGGTGTGCCCGCTCGGCCACCCACCGCGAAGGAACGTCGTGCCCTTCTCGTGCGTCAGCGCCTTCACGACGAGCACCGCGAGGCTCGTGAGAGCGAGCGCCAGGAGCGCGATCGTCGCGTCGCTCTCCCGCACATGCTGGAGCCCCTGTTGCGCGACCGGCGCCAACCGCGGGAAGAGCACCGCGTAGCCGACGGCGACGGCGGTGATGGCCGCGATCAGCACGGCGCCCGCGGCCACATCCTTGGCCACCGCGGCGAGCGGGTCGTAACCGTTCGTGGTCAGGTCGACGGTGGACTCGATCGCGGTGTTGATCAGCTCCGCGACAAGCACCATGCCCACGGCGAAGACCAGTGCGACGAGTTCGAGCCCGCTGATCCGGAGCACGAGCGCCGTGATGAACACGATGGCGCTGACGATGAAGTGCCAGCGCATGTTGCGCTGGGTGCGCAGCGCGTAGACGATCCCGCGGATCGCATAGTCGAACGAGTAGAGCACCGACCGGCGCACGGCCGCCGCCTTCCTACCGGCCGGCTTCGGACCAGGCGGAGAGCAGGGCGGCCTCGCGCGCCTGCATCACGGCGGCATCGGCATCGGAATCGTGGTCGTATCCGAGCAGGTGCAGGATTCCGTGGACCAGCAGCAGGTCCAGCTCGTCCTCGACGGTGGTCCCCAGCTCGGCGGCCTGACGGCGCGCGACCTCTGGGGCGATGATCACGTCACCGAGCGCGATGGGCTCGTCCGAGGCGGTCGGGCACGGATCGTCGCAGCCGAAGGACAGGACGTCGGTCGGCCCGACGACACCACGGTGCTGCTCGTTGAGGTGCGCGATCTCGTCGTCGTCGACGAGCGCGACGGAGAGTTCGACGGCGTCGGGCGCCTCCTCCATGCGCAGTACGAACGCACCGAGCCGTTCGAACGCCTCCAACGCCAGGGGCTCGGGCTCACGGTTCGAGCTGGCTGTGACCTGCATCGGGATCCCCTTCCGAGTCGTCGGGGTAGTCGACGCGCGCGTGCCGCAACCCCGCCAGCATCTTAGCGTAGGTAACGACCGTCGCCTCGACGTCGTCGTCGGTCATGCCCGATGACGCGAGCTGACCGTCATCGGCCTTCATCGCGACCACCTTGCGCACCGCGGCCTCGATCTGCACCGGGCCGGGATCCGCGAGTCCGCGCGCGATGGCCTCCGCCGCGTCAGCGAGCATGACGAGCGCGGCCTCACGCGTGTGCGGGACCTCTCCTTCGTAGCGGAAAGGCGCCTCGTCGACGTGTGCTCCGCCCGCAGCGGCCTTGCGGTAGAAGTACGTGACCAGCGACGTCCCGTGGTGCTGGGCGATGATGTCCACGACCGGCGCGGGCAGCCCCTCGCGGCGGCCCAGCTCCACACCCTCCCTGACGTGTGCCGTGATGATGAACGCGCTCTGCTCCGGCGCTGCCCCGTCGTGCGGGTTGCGAAGGCCCATCTGGTTCTCGGCGAAGAACCCGGGACGGACGAGCTTGCCGATGTCGTGGTAGTAGGAGCCCACCCGTACGAGCAGCGCGTCGGCGCCGATCGAACGCGCCGCGGCCTCAGCGATCGTGCCGGTCATGATCGAGTGGTTGTAGGTGCCGCCCGCGCGCTCCATCAGCTCCCGCAGTAGCGGTGCCCCGGGGTCGCACAGCTCGAGCAACCGGACCTGGTCTCCGAGGCGCGAGAACCGCGCAAGGACCGGGACCATCAGGAGCGCCAGAGCGATGGTGGCGATACCCGCGCCGACCCCCAGAGCAACACCTCGGGCCTCGTCCCCGTCCATGCTGCCCGCCACAAGCTGGGCAAGGACGACGATCGCAACGACCACGGTCGCGGCCAGAAAACACGTCACGATGAGCGAGAATGCTCCCCCGACCAGCATCCGTCCGGTCTCGCTCGACATGATCCCGCGACGGGCCCATCCGGGGCCACGGCGCCGGGGTTCCTCAGGCATTCGCATCGGACGAGGCTGCTGCCGCTCGCGCGCCCAGCTTCGCCTCTTCGTAGCGGCCGTAGGCGGTCACGATGTGCTGGACCAGCTTGTGCCGGACGACGTCCCGGCTCTCCAGCTCGACGAAGGAGACGTCGTTGACGTCCTTGAGGATGTCGCGCACCTGGGCCAGGCCCGACTGGCCCGTGGGCAGGTCGATCTGCGTGATGTCGCCGGTGATGACGATCTTCGAGCCGAAGCCGAGGCGCGTCAGGAACATCTTCATCTGTTCTGCGCTCGTGTTCTGCGCTTCGTCCAGGACGATGAAGGAATCGTTGAGGGTCCGTCCGCGCATGAAGGCCAGGGGGGCGACCTCGATCACGCCGCGCTCGGTGAGCGACGTCGACTTCTCGATGTCCATCATGTCGAAGAGCGCGTCGTAGAGCGGGCGCAGGTACGGATCGACCTTCTCGAACAGGTTGCCGGGGAGGAAGCCCAGCTTCTCCCCAGCCTCCACGGCCGGACGGGTGAGGATGATGCGGCCGACCTCCTTGCGCTTCAGCGCGTCGACGGCCATGGCCATCGCGAGGTACGTCTTTCCCGTACCTGCCGGGCCGATGCCGAAGGTGATCGTGTTCTTGCGGATCGCGTCGACGTAGCGCTTCTGGCCGGCCGTCTTCGGACGGATGGTCTTGCCGCGATGCGTGAGGATGACGTCCGAGAAGACCTTCACAGGGCTGAAGTCGCCGCGCTTGAGCATGTCGATCGCGCGATCGAGCGACTCGGGAGTCAGCGACGACCCACCGTCGACAAGCTGCAGCATCTCGGTGAACAGCGCGGAGACGGCCTGCGCCTCCTGTGGGTCGCCCGCAATGGTGATCTCGTTGCCACGCACCCTGATCTCGGCCTCGAACTGGTCCTCGATCAGCTTGAGAAGATGGTCGCCCTGCCCCAGCAGGTCGACCATCTCACGCCCCGGCGGCACGACCAGACGGATCTCCGCTTCCTGCATGTAGGCGCTCCTCCACGGACGGTTGTTCGGAGGCTGACGGTCACCCGGATTCTAGCACCGCGCCGCGATAGCCCCGGTCGTCCGCCTCGTCGATGCGCACTCGCACGACCTCGCCGCGAACGCGGCCTGCAGCAGGCACTTCGACGGAAAGGGAATCGTCGGCGGTACCGAACGCCGCCGTGCCTCGCACACGCTCGATGCACGTGACGACCACGTCACCGATCCGGGCGCCCGCTCGCGTGCGCGCCAGCTCCTCCGAGAGGTCCCGCAACTGTTGCGCACGGGCGGCCTTCACCTCCGGCGCCACCTGGTCGGCGCGTGCCGCCGCCGGTGTCCCGGCGCGCGGCGAGTAGCGGAAGACGTGCAGGCGTGTGAAGCCC
>JANYKZ010000038.1 GCA_025361505.1 Coriobacteriia bacterium | reverse complement strand
CCCGCCCCGCCCCCGGGCGCCGGGCCCGTCTGCTAGCATGACCGCGTGCCCACCACCCCTCACCCACCCGCGCGCTGGACCCTGGCCTCCGTCGAGGAGCCGGCGACGACGGCGCTTGCCGCCGCCACCGGGCTCTCCGAGACCGTCGCGCGCGTCCTGCTCGTGCGCGGGATCGACACGCCCGAAGCGGTCCGATCGTTCCTGACTCCGGACCTGGCGCGCGACTGGCGCGCTCCCGAGACGCTTCCCGGTATGCACGCCTGCGTGGACGCGGTGTCCGCGGCGGTCCGGGCGAAGGCCCGCATCGTGGTGTTCGGCGACTTCGACGTGGACGGGCTCACCGCCGCGACGATCGCCGCACGAGGGCTCGCGGCACTCGGCGCGAACGTGGAGGCGACCGTCCCGCACCGGTTCCGCGAGGGCTATGGCTTGGGCGACGCGGCGGTGGAGCGCTTGATCTCGATGGCGCCGCGCATGGTGATCACGGTCGACTGCGGTATCTCCAGCGGTCCGGAGGTCGGCCGCCTGCGGGCCGCCGGTATCGAGGTGGTGGTCACCGATCACCATGAGCCGGGCGAAGGCGTACCGTCCGACGTCCCCCTGTGCGACCCGAAGCTGGGCGGCTACGCGTTCCCCGAGCTGGCGGGCGCCGGAGTCGCGCTGAAGCTGGTGGCGGCCGTGGGCGCTCGCCTCGGCCAGCCCGACGCGTGGCGCGAGCTCACGGACATCGCCGCGATCGGGACCATCGGCGACGTCGTGCCCCTGCTCGACGAGAACCGTGCGCTGGTCGCCAACGGCCTTGCGCGGATGCGCTCGCATGCGCGCGCGGGCATCGCCGCCTTGTGCGAGGTGGCCGGCGTCGACCTGCGTACGATCACGGCCGAGCGGGTCGCGTTCGGACTCGCACCACGGCTCAACGCCGCGGGACGCATCGCCGACCCGGCGGAGGCGCTCGCGCTGCTCATGACCGACGACCCGGCGGAGGCCGCCCGGCTCGCCCGTGCGCTCGACGCCCACAACTCCGCCCGCCAGGCGGCCGAGGCGGACCTGTCCCGCGAGGCGGTCGCCGCGGCGCAGGCCGTGTGGCGTGACGGCGCCCGCTCGCTCGTCGTGGCGGGCGAGGGGTGGCACGAGGGCGTGCGCGGGATCGTCGCGTCGCGCCTCGCCGGCATCTACGGCGTTCCCGTGCTCGTCTTCTGCATCGAGGACGGCCAGGCGCGGGGCTCGGGCCGCAGCGTCGGTGACGTCGACCTGCACGCCGCCGTGACGCGTTGCTCGCAACTGCTCACGCGCTTCGGCGGACACGCGGCCGCGGTCGGCGCCACGCTGCCCGCCGCGGACCTCGACACCTTCGCGCGCTGCCTCGAAGCCGCGCTGGCCGACCTTCCCGAGGAGGCGTTCTCCCGCACGGTGCGTGCGGACGCCGAGGTGCACCTGTGGCAGGCGACCCGCGAGCTCGTCGCGGGGCTCGCGGCCCTGGAGCCCTTCGGGAGCGCCAACCCCAAGCCGATGCTGCTCAGCCGGGGTGTCTTCATGAACGGGCGCTCCCGGGTGGGCCGCGAGCAGGAGCACTTCAAGTTCGAGGCGTACGACGGCGTCGCCTCGGTGCCGGCCATCGCGTTCCGATGCCCCGACGCGGCTTCGCTGGCGGCGAACGATGCCGCCGTCGACGTGCTGTACTCGCTCGACACCGACACGTGGCAGGGACGCGAGCGCGTCCAGATGATGGTCCGCCGGATCGTGCCGCACACCGCGCCCGCGGAGTCACCCGCCGCGGAACTGGTCGGCGAGCTGTTCGCCGACGCCGAGCGCATCCTCGCTCGGGGGGAGTACGAGGGCATCGCCGACGCGGAGTCGTTCCACACCAAACTCGCGGGGGTCAGCTTCGAGGGCCGACAGGACGTCGTCGCGCGCCTCGAGCCGGGGATGGTACTCCGCATCGTCCGCCAGCCGGAGAACCCCTTCGACTTCAACGCCATCGCCCTGCTCGACCCCACGGGTGACCAGGTCGGCTTCTTCAACCGCCGGCTGGCCGCCGCGCTGGCGCCCGAGATCGACGGCGGCACCGGCTTCGAGGTCACCGTCACCGAGGTGACCGGCGGGGAAGCGGAGGAGAGTCGGGGCGTGAACGTGCTCGTGTCGCGCGCCGGCACCGCCGAAGCGGCGGAGCGGGATGCCGAGGCGCGCGCGGAGCGCAGGGCGCAGCTCGCCTCGCTGGACGCGGCGGAACTCGACGCGGAGCTCGTCCGGGCGCTCATCGGCGACCGCACGCTGCACGCCGCGCAGAGCGAGGCGCTCGCACACCTCGCCGCCGGGCGTTCGTGCCTCGCCGTGATGGCCACGGGTCGTGGCAAGTCCCTCATCTTCCAGCTGCACGCCGCGCGCATCGCGCTCGGTTCGGGGCAGGCGAGCGTGTTCGTCTACCCGCTCCGCGCGCTCGTCGCCGACCAGGCGTTCCACCTGGAGGACGTGTTCGAGTCGCTCGGCCTCAGCGTGAGGCTGATCACGGGAGAAACCGCGCCCGGTGCGCGCGACGAGCTGTTCGCACAGCTGGCCGCGGGCACGGTCGACGTGCTCATGACCACGCCGGAGTTCCTGGAACGTCATGCCCCCCTGTTCGCGGCGAGCGGCCGCGTCGGGTTCGTCGTCGTCGACGAGGCGCACCACGTGGGACTGTCGCGCGCCTCTCACCGCCCGGCGTACGCCCGGCTGGGCGAGGCGCTCGAGACGCTGGGCGGCCCGGTCGTGTGTGCCGTCACCGCGACGGCGAACGACGAGGTCGCCGCGACCATCCGCGCCGTGCTCGGCATCGAGGCCGTGGTGCTCGACCCGTCGCGTC
This sequence comes from Coriobacteriia bacterium, assembly GCA_025361505.1. Classification (GTDB taxonomy): domain Bacteria; phylum Actinomycetota; class Coriobacteriia; order Anaerosomatales; family PALSA-660; genus PALSA-660. The sequence continues at coordinate 369 of JANYKZ010000038.1, read as the reverse complement.
GCGACAACCTGCGGGTCGCCGACCGGCGCGGGCTGGTCGACAAGACCGGCCACCTTGCGACCATCGCCTCCTCGGGCGAGAAGCTCATCGTCTACGTCAACAGCCGAGAGCAGTCGATCCGGGTCGCTGAGAAGATCCGCGCGTCGAGTCCCCGGCTCGAGCAGCGCACCGCCTTCTACAACGGGGGCATGGGCCGGGCCGCCCGGCACGCCGTGGAGCGCGCTTTCCGAGAAGGCGACATCACCGCCGTCGTCGCGACGAGCGCGTTCGGGGAGGGGGTCAACATCCCCGACGTGCGCCACATCGGCCTGTTCCACCTGCCGTTCAACGCCGTCGAGTTCAACCAGATGTGCGGACGCGCGGGCCGGG
>JANYKZ010000009.1 GCA_025361505.1 Coriobacteriia bacterium | reverse complement strand
TCGGCGGCAAGATCGCCGAGGCCATGAAGGTCGTCGGCAAGGACGGCGTCATCACCGTCGAGGAGTCGCAGACCTTCGGCATCGACATCGAGACCGTCGAGGGCATGCAGTTCGACAAGGGCTACGTCTCCATGTACATGATCACGGACCCCGACCGCATGGAAGCGGTCATGAGCGAGCCCCTGATCCTCATCGCCAACCAGAAGATCTCCTCGATCCAGGACCTGCTCCCGGTCCTCGAGAAGGTCATGCAGGCCGGCAAGCAGCTGCTCATCATCGCCGAGGACGTCGACGGCGAGGCGCTCTCCACGCTCGTGGTCAACAAGCTGCGCGGCACCTTCACCTCCGTCGCCGTCAAGGCGCCGGGCTTCGGTGACCGCCGCAAGCGCATGCTCGAGGACATCGCCATCGTCACCGGCGGCCAGGTCATCTCCGAGGAGCTGGGCATCAAGCTGGACGGCGTGACGCTCGACATGCTGGGACGCGCCAAGACCGTCAAGATCACCAAGGAGAGCACCACGATCATCGACGGCGCAGGCGCCGAGGCCGAAATCAAGGGCCGCATCGCGCAGCTCAAGACCGAGATCGAGCTCTCCGACTCCGACTTCGACCGTGAGAAGCTCCAGGAGCGTCTCGCCAAGCTGTCCGGCGGCGTGGCCGTCATCAAGGTCGGCGCGGCCACCGAGGTCGAGCTCAAGGAGAAGAAGCACCGCATCGAGGACGCCCTGCAGGCGACCCGCGCGGCCGTCGAAGAGGGCATCGTCCCCGGCGGCGGCGTCGCGCTCATCAACGCCGCTCCGGCGCTGGACAAGCTGAAGCTGGCCGACGACGAGATGATCGGCGTCGCCATCATCCGCAAGGCGCTCGACGAGCCGCTCAAGACCATCGCGGCCAACGCCGGCTTCGAGGGCTCCGTCGTGGCTGAGAAGATCAAGGGCATGAAGAAGGGCGAGGGCCTGAACTCCGCCACCGGCGAGTATGGCGACCTCATCAAGATGGGCGTCATCGACCCGGTCAAGGTCACCCGTACCGCGCTGCAGAACGCGGCGTCGATCTCGGCCCTGATCCTGATCACCGAGACCACCGTCGCCGACGTCCCGTCCAAGGACGATGGCGGTGCCGCGGCCATGGCCGGCATGGGCGGCGGGATGTACTAGGCGCTCCCAAGCGCATCGCTTCACCACGCAGGGCCCCGGAGGCGACTCCGGGGCCCTGCTGTATGGCGCGCCGGTGGGATGGGTTCGGCTAGACTCCACCCGACCGGCGGATGTCGCCGGGCCGCGGTGTACGAGCGCCCGCCCGCCTGCTATCCTGCCGCGGGGTCGCGCGGGTGCGCGGCGCCCACGACCCGCACAACGAGGAGCGAAGAAGACCCGTGTCGCTGTCCATCGGTATCGTCGGCCTGCCGAACGTCGGCAAGTCCACGCTGTTCACCGCGCTGACCCGCAAGACGGGCTTCGCCGCGAACTACCCCTTCGCGACCATCGAGCCGAACGTGGGCGTCGTGGCCGTCCCCGACGCGCGGCTGGCGCGCCTCGCCGAGCTCGTCACGCCCGACCGCATCGTCCCAGCCATCGTCGAGTTCGTCGACATCGCCGGGCTGGTGGCAGGCGCCAACGAGGGCGAGGGTCTCGGCAACAAGTTCCTGGCGAACATCCGCGACACCGACGCGATCTGCGAGGTCGTGCGCTACTTCACCGATCCGGACGTTATCCACGTCGACGGCCGGGTCGATCCCGCAGGCGACGTCGAGACCATCCGGACCGAGCTGATCCTCGCCGACCTCGGCACGATGGAGAAGGCGATTCCGCGGCTCGAGCGGGAAGCGAAGCGTGACAAGGACCTCGCCGCGAAGCTCGACATCGCGCGGCGCGTGGAGAGTTGGATGGAGGGTGGCCACCGGGCCGCCCGCATGGAGATGACCCCCGAGGAGCGCGAGCTGCTTCGTGACCTGCACCTGTTGACGATGAAGCCGATGCTCTACGTCGCGAACGTCGACGAAGGCGCCGTCGGCGCCGAGCTCGCACCGATCGACGGCGTCGTACCGATCCGCATCTGCGCGAAGGTCGAGGCGGACCTCGCCGAACTCGATCCGGACGAGGCCGAGGAGTACATGGCGGAGCTCGGGATGGACGAACCAGGTCTGGACACGCTCATCCGCGAGGCGTACCGGCTGCTCGGCCTGCAGAGCTACTTCACGGCCGGCGTGCAGGAGGTCCGCGCGTGGACCGTCCGCATCGGCGCCAAGGCGCCCGAAGCCGCCGGCGTCATCCACACCGACTTCGAGCGCGGGTTCATCAAGGCCGAGGTCATCTCGTACGAGGACTACGACGCGCTGGGCACCGAGGCCGCGGTGAAGGCGGCCGGGAAGCTGCGCATCGAGGGCAAGGAGTACGTCGTCAAGGACGGCGACGTCATGCACTTCAGATTCAACGTCTGACGCGACGTTGCGGCCTCGTTCCGCGTTGACCCTCCTGCCGCCGCGCGCTACCCTGTACGCACCCCCGATGCCGGGAGCGGACTTCGGCCTTTGCACCACTCCATCGCAGCACGCATGAAGACCAGGCGCTCAAGCCCGCACGCGCAAGCGAAGCGGAGCGAGGATGCACCTGGTCTCGGTGTATATGCGGCACGGCATCGCGGATGACACGGAGATACGCAGGCAGCAACATATAGAGGAGGCGCCGTTCATGGAAGTCGAGATCGGACGAGGGAAGACCGCACGTCGGGCCTACGGATTCGACGACATCGCCATCGTGCCGTCACGCCGCACCCGCGACCCGCGCGACGTGAACATCGGCTGGGAGTTCTGCTTCCGCGGCGAGACCTACTCCTTCCCGCTGCCGATCCTCGCCTCCGCGATGGACGGCGTCGTCGACCCCGCCTTCCGTGACGCTCGGCAAGCTCGGCGGCCTCGCGGTCCTCAACCTCGAGGGCATCCAGACCCGTTACGAGGACGCCGATACCCAGCTCGACCTCATCGCCTCCTTCGGCAAGGACGAGGCGACGGCCAAGATGCAGGAGATGTACAAGGAGCCGGTCAAGCCCGAGCTGATCACGCGTCGCATCCGTGAGATCAAGGAAGGCGGCGTGCTCGCCGCGGCCTCGCTCACTCCCCAGAACGCCACCCGCTACATCGAGGCCGCCCTCGCCGGCGGGCTCGACATCCTCGTCATCCAAGGCACCGTCGTCTCCGCCGAGCACGTCTCGAGCTACGACGAGCCCCTCGATCTCAGCGCCTTCATCGCCGACCTCGACATCCCGGTCATCGTCGGCGGCTGCTGCTCCTACTCGGGCGCGCTGCACCTCATGCGCACCGGCGCGGTCGGCGTGCTCATCGGCGTCGGCCCCGGCCACGCCTGCACCTCGCGCCGCGTGCTCGGGATCGGCGTCCCGCAGGCGACCGCCATCGCGGACGCCGCGGCGGCACGCATGCGCCACCTGGACGAGACGGGGGAGTACTGCCACGTCATCGCCGACGGCGGAATGCGCACGGGCGGCGACCTCGCCAAGGCGATCGCCGTGGGCGCGGACGCCATCATGATCGGTTCGCCGCTCTCCAGCGCTTCGGAGGCGCCGGGCCGCGGCTACCACTGGGGCATGGCGACCTTCCACCCCGAGCTCCCGCGCGGGACGCGCGTGCGCAGCGGCGTGAAGGGCACGCTCTCCGAGATCCTGCTCGGCCCGGCACACGAGAACGACGGCACGCTGAACCTCTGCGGCGGGCTGCGCACCTCCATGGCGACCTGCGGCTACGAGAACCTCAAGGCCTTCCAGAAGGCCGAGGTCATGGTCGCCCCGTCGCTCCAGACCGAGGGCAAGGTCCTGCAGAACACCCAGGGCGTCGGGATGGGCCGCTAGCGTGGCGGAGAGCATCCCCACGGTCCTTGTCGTCGACTTCGGCGCGCAGTACGCGCAGCTCATCGCGCGCCGCGTGCGCGAGTGCCACGTGTTCTCCGAGATCGTGCCGTGTGACATAACGGCCGCCGAGGTGGTACGGCGCGCGCCCGCGGCCCTGATCCTTTCGGGCGGTCCGGCCTCGGTGTACGCCGAGGGCGCGCCCAAGATGGACACCGGCATCTACGACCTCGGCATCCCGATCCTGGGACTGTGCTACGGGATGCAGCTGATGGCGATCGACCTGGGCGGCGCCGTCCCCAAGACCGACGTCGGCGAGTACGGGTTCGCCCAGCTGACCGTGACCGACGAGTCGTGCGCGCTGTTCGATGGCCTCGCCGTCGACCAGCAGGTATGGATGAGCCACCGGGACAGCGTGGGCACCGCGCCCGTGGGCTTCACGGTCGCCGCGACGACCCCGACGACGCCGGTGGCGGCCATGGCCGACCCCGCGCGCCGGCTCTACGCGACGCAGTTCCACCCGGAGGTGGCACACACGCCCGCGGGGCTCGACATGCTGAAGCACTTCCTCTACGACGTCGCCGGACTGGCTCCGACCTGGACGATGGTCAACATCATCGACGAGGCCGTGGATGAGATCCGCGCCAAGGTCGGGGACGCGAAGGTCATCTGCGGTCTGTCGGGCGGAGTGGATAGCTCGGTGGTCGCCGCGCTGCTCCACCGCGCTATCGGAGACCAGCTGACCTGCGTGTTCGTCGACCACGGCCTGCTGCGTCTGGACGAGGGCGCGGACGTGGTCCGCGTGTTCCGTGACCAGTTCCACGTCGACCTGATCCATGTCAACGCCGAGGACCGCTTCCTCGGGCTGCTGGACGGCGTGACCGACCCGGAGGCCAAGCGCCACATCATCGGTGAGGAGTTCTGGAAGGTCTTCTTCGAGGAGGCCACGAGGCTCGAGGGCGTCCGCTTCCTCGCGCAGGGCACCTTGTACCCGGACATCATCGAGTCGGGCGGGCGCTCCAGCAAGGCCACCGCGAAGATCAAGAGCCACCACAACCTGATCCCGTTCCCGGCGGGCGTGCATTTCGAGCTCGTCGAACCGCTGCGCAACCTGTTCAAGGACGAGGTGCGCGCCGTCGGCTCGGAGCTCGGCCTGCCCGACGAGATCGTGCATCGCCAGCCCTTCCCGGGCCCCGGGCTCGCCGTCCGCATCATCGGGGCCGTCTCCCGCGAGAAGCTCGACATCCTGCAGCGAGCGGACGCGATCGTCCGCGAGGAGATCTGCCGCTGGGACACGGACCGCGAGGTCTGGCAGTACTTCGCCGTCTTGCCCGACATCCGCAGCGTCGGGGTGATGGGAGACGAGCGCACCTACGCACGCCCGATCATCATCCGCGCGGTGGCCTCGGCGGACGCGATGACGGCGGACTGGGCACGGCTCCCGCACGAGCTGCTCGCGCTCATGAGCAACCGCATCATCAACGAGGTCGACGGGGTCAACCGGGTGGCGTACGACATCACCAGCAAGCCTCCAGGCACCATAGAATGGGAATAGACACCATAGCTTCATGATGTGCGGACGCCGGTGCTCACCTGAAGTGCCGGCGTCCTTCTTCACAGCGAAGGGACCACCTGCGATGAGCGACGACGCCCGCACCCGCATAGACGCACTCCGTGAGGAGATCGACGCGATCGACTGCCGCGTCGTGGATCTGCTCAACGAGAGGGCGAAGCTTGCGCTCGACATCCGGGCGCTCAAGCCGCAGGCGAACCTGGGTCTGTACGACCCGAAGCGCGAGGAGGAGATCTTCGCCAAGCTCGCTTCGTGCAACGCCGGTCCGCTCTACGCCGACAACCTGCGCGAGATCTACGGGGCGATCCTCCACGTCATGAAGGAGCTGTAGGAGATGTCCGACGCGACGCCTCCGGCGTGTCCCGTCACCCGCGGCGGCCCGGTCACGATGATCGCCGGTCCGTGCTCGGTCGAGAGCCGCGAACAGATCATGGAGGTCGCCGCGGCCTGCGCCGAGCTCGGCATCCGCGTGCTGCGCGGCGGCGCCTACAAGCCGCGTTCGAGCCCCTACTCGTTCCAGGGCCTTGAGGAGGAGGGGCTCGTCTACCTCAAGGAGGCGGGGGAGCGCTACGGCCTGCTCACCTGCACCGAGGTCGTCGACTCCGCGCACGCCGAACTCGTCGACTCCTACGTCGACGTCCTGCAGGTGGGCACGCGGAACATGGCCAACTACTCGCTGCTGAAGAAGCTGGGGGTCGTGACAGAGGCCAGCGGCAAGCCGGTGCTGCTGAAGCGGGGGATGGCCGCGACCATCGACGAGTGGCTGGCCGCCGCCGAGTACATCACGATGCGCAATCCGAACGTCATCCTCTGCGAGCGCGGCATCCGCACCTTCGAGACGTCGACGCGCTACACCCTGGACATCACCGCGGTTCCCGTGGTGCACAAGCTGTCCATGCTGCCGATCATCGTGGACGCCTCGCACCCGACCGGCCAGCGGGACCTCGTGCCTCCCGTCTGTCGAGCGGCGGTCGCCATCGGAGCGGACGGCCTTATGGTGGAGGTGCACCCGGACCCCCGGAAGGCCCTGTGCGACGGCCCGCAGTCGCTGGACCTTGCAGGACTGCGGATCCTCATGAGCGAATTGGACCCTGTGGCCCGCGCCGTGGGTCGCACGCTCGCCTAGACGGGCGATCCCGGCGCGCCGGGACCCGCCCGGTCCGATCAGACGCACGCGTGCAAGGGAGCGACGATGTACGACGCCAAACCCGAGCTGAGCCGACTGTGCCGCCACTGCGGCGCGGTCGACGCACCGAAGCTCGGGCAGTGCACCGTCTGCGGCCTGGCCGTGTGCGACCGCTGTGGCAACGTACAGCACACGCACGGCGAGCGGCGGGTCATCCATGACGCCTGCCTCGCCGACAGCGACCACGGCTTCACAATGATCAAGTTCGTGAAGTAGAACTCATCCTCACGGCTCCGCATGGGGCACGCCGGTACGGTACAATGAGCGTCTTATGAAAACCGACCTGAGCGTCCTTAACCCTGCCCAGCGCGACGCCGTGACCACCACCGAGGGCCCGCTCCTCGTACTGGCCGGCGCCGGTTCGGGCAAGACACGCGTCCTGACCTACCGGGTGGCTCACCTGGTGGGCGATCTCGGCGTGTCCCCGGGCGCCATCCTGGCGATCACCTTCACGAACAAGGCCGCCGGCGAGATGCGCAACCGGCTCGCCGACATCGTCGGCCCTGCTTCCCGCTCCATGTGGGTCATGACCTTCCACGCCTTCTGCGTGCGGGTCCTGCGGCGCGAGGCGGACCTCATCGGTCACACCTCTGCCTTCACGATCTACGACGAGGACGATCGCAAGAAGATGCTGGCATCGGTCATCGCCGGGCTGGACATCGACGCGAAGCGGTTCCCGGTCTCGACGTTCGTCGGGCGCATCTCCTCGGCGAAGAACGAACTCGTCGGGGTGGAGGAGTACGCGGCGAAGGCCCTCACGCCTCCCGAGAAGCTCACGGCCCGCGTCTATCCCGAGTACGAGCGTCGCCTGAAGCTGGCCAACGCGATGGACTTCGACGACCTGCTCATGAACGTCGTGCGCCTGTTCGACGAGCACCCCGAGGCGCTCGAACGCTGGCGTCAGCGCTTCTCGCACATCATGGTCGACGAGTATCAGGACACGAACCGCGCGCAGTACACGATCGTGAACTCGCTCGCGGCCCCTCACCGCAACCTCATGGTCGTCGGCGACGACGACCAGTCGATCTACTCCTGGCGTGGCGCGGACATCCGCAACATCCTGGACTTCGAGAAGGACTACCCGGACGCGACCGTCGTGAGGCTCGAGCAGAACTACCGCTCGACCAAGACGATCCTCGCGGCCGCCAACGCGGTGGTCGCGAACAACATCGACCGCAAGCCCAAGACGCTGACCACCGCCAACGTCGAGGGCGAGGCGATCACCCACTACCTCGCGTCCGACGAACGGGACGAAGCGCGGTTCGTGATCGACGAGATCGAGCGCCTCCTGTCGGTCGAGCACCGCTCCTACACCGACTTCGCGGTCTTCTACCGCACGAACGCGCAGAGCCGCGTGCTCGAGGACCAGTTCCTACGCACGGGCGTCCCCTACCAGCTGGTCGGCGGCACGCGCTTCTTCGAGCGCTCCGAGATCCGCGACGTGATGGCGTACCTGCGCGCGGTGTCGAACCCCGCCGACCCGGTGTCGCTCAAGCGGATCATCAACCAGCCGCGCCGCGGCATCGGCGACGCAACCGTCGCCGTGCTCGAAGAGTCCGCCCGCCGCGAGTCGCTCACGCTGCAGGAAGCCGTCATGCGCGTCGCGGGCGAGGACTGGCTCGGAGCCGGGCCGCGCGCCAAGGTCGCGGGCTTTGCGGACACGATCCGCGCCATGCACGAGATGACCGGAGACCTGCGCGAGCGGGTCGAGGCGGTCGTCGCCCTCTCGGGCCTCGAAGCCGCGCTGAAGGCCGACGGAAGCGAAGAGGCGCGGGCGCGCATCGAGAACATCCACGAGCTCTACGGAGTGGTCCAGGAGTTCGTCGACACGCACGAGGACTCCACCCTCGACGACCTGCTCGAGTGGATCGCCCTCCGGACCGACCTGGACACCCTCGCCGAGGGCGAGCGGGCGGTCACGCTGATGACGCTGCACACCGCCAAGGGCCTCGAGTTCCCCGTCGTCTTCATCGTCGGGATGGAGCAGGGTGTGCTGCCTCACGCGAACACGATGATGGAGCCCGCCGGACTCGAAGAGGAGCGTCGGCTCGTCTACGTCGGCATCACGCGGGCCCGCGAGCGGCTCTACCTCACTCACGCCTACCAGCGCATGCTCTACGGTGCGACCCAGCACAACCCGATCTCGCAGTTCATCCGTGAGATCCCGGACGAGCACCTGCACCTCGAGGGCATCGGATCGGCGGAGTACGAGCGCGCAGGCGCCGCACGCGGCGACCGATACGGCCGTCCCGGATGGCGCGAGCCGCGCCGCAGCTCCGAGGGCGGCGGCCGGACCTACGGTTCCGGGTCCGCGCCTCGCCGCGAGGCTGTACAGCCCCCCGCGTCGTCGTACACTGCAGGGGACGTCGTCGAGCACAAGACCTTCGGCCTCGGGACCATCGTCGAGGTCAAGGGCGACAAGCTCGTGATCTCGTTCGCCGAGCCGACGGGGACCAAGACGCTGCTCGCCGGCTTCGCGCCGCTGCGCAAGCTCGACGCCTGAGGGGCGGAGGTTGACTGCGATGGGCCCTGTCCTGGTCTTCGGTCACACGAACCCGGATAACGACTCGATCTGCTCCGCGGTCGCCTACGCGCATCTCAAGAACCTGACCGATCCGTCGAGCGTCTACGTCCCCGCCCGCCTGGGAGCCGTACCCCCGGAGTCGGCGTGGGTTCTGGACCGCTTCGGCATCGAGCCTCCGGTGTTCATCCCGCACGTCCGCACCCGCGTGCTCGACGTCATGACGACCGAGCTGCTCACCGTGTCGCGCGACGACACGCTCCGCTCCGTCGGAACGCTGCTCGCCGAGCGTGGCGTCCGCGCGCTCCCGGTCGTCGAGGACGGTCGCGTGTGCGGCCTCGTCACGGTCCAGGCGCTCGCGGGACGCTACGTGGACAACGTCACCCACTCGGGCTTCGCCGATCGGCCGGTCACCATCGGCCGGCTCGTCGAGACGCTCGACGGCGCGTTGCTGACCGGCGACGCCACAGCGGACCTTCGAGGGTCGGTCGTCATCGGAGCGAACGAGCCGGAGACGATGGCGGCGCAGGTCCGGCCCGGCGACACCATCATCGTCGGCGATCGACGGCGCACGCAGCCGATGGCGATCGAGGCGGGGGCCGCGTGTCTCGTCGTGACCGGCGGGCGCCGTCCGTCCGACGAGGTCCTCGCCCTCGCGGGCGAGCGGGGCTGTGCGGTCATCTCGACGTCGCAGGACACCTACAGCGCGTCGCGCCTGATGGACCTCGCGCACGCCGTCTCCGAGGTCATGGAGACGGACATGCTCGCTGTCGAGCCCGACGCGCTGCTGACCGAGGCCGCCGAGGATCTGCTCGCCTCCCCGCAGCGCGAGGCGCTGGTGCTCGACTCCGCGGGCCACCTCGTCGGCCTCCTGACACGGACGAGCCTGGCCCGCGCCGGTCGCCGCCGGGTCATCCTCGTCGATCACAACGAGGTCGCCCAGTCGGCGGACGGGGTGGAAGAAGCCGCGGTCATCGAGATCGTCGACCATCACCGCGTCGGCGACGTCCAGACCGCCGGTCCGATCACGTTCCTCGGCAACCCGGTCGGGGCCACGGCGACGATCGTCGCGCTGCGCTACCGGGAGCTCGAGATCGACCCGCCCGTCGGTATCGCAGGCCTGCTGCTCTCGGCCGTGCTCACCGACACCGTGCTCCTCAAGTCGCCGACCACCGCCGACGCGGACCGCGAGATGGTCGAGTGGCTCGCGGGGATCATCGACGTGGACTACGTGGAGTTCGCCATGGAGGTGTTCCGCGCACGCAGTTCGGGCGAGGCGTTCTCGGCCGAGGCGGTCGTGACGCGCGACCTCAAGGAGTACCGCACGCGGGACGGCGTGGTCGCGATCGGGCAGGTCGAGACGGTCGACGCCGACGAGGTGCTCGAGCACCGCAGCGAGATCATCGCCTGCATGGAGGCGCTCGCGCACGCGCGCGGATACGACACGCTCGCGCTGATGGTGACCGACGTCGTGCGGGAGGGCAGCGAACTGCTGTTCACCGGACGGCGCCGCCCTCTGGAGAAGGCGTTCGGGGTGAGTCTCGAGACGGGCTCGGCGTGGTTCGACGGCATGCTGTCCCGCAAGAAGCAGGTCGCCGCGCGTCTGCTGGAAAGCGCCGGTCACTGAGATGGCGCGCGCGGGCAAGCCCGGGCTCGACCTCCGGCCCGGGCCGTTCCTGAAGGTCGCGGCGAGCCGTCTCGACGTCGGGTCACGGCGCGGCTTCCCGGTCACCCTTGCCTGGGTCCTGTCCGGCGTCTTCTTCCTCGGATTCCTGTCGATCGCCGAGGAGGTGATCGAGCCCTTCTCCCTGGCGCTCGACCGGGCGGCGACGGCCTTCTCGACCGCCGTGGCGAGCCCCGCGCTCACCCGGATCATGTGGGTCGCGACCCTGCTCGGCGACACGCGGGTCGCGGTCGTCGCCACGCTCGTCGCCGCTCTGCTGCTCGCCGTCTGGGGGCACCCGCGCCGTGCGGGATCGGTGATCGTCCTCATGCTCGTCAGCACCGCGCTGGCCGACGGGGTCAAGTTCCTCGTCGAGCGCCCGCGCCCGCTCGCCCCGCCGCTGATCGCGTTGCCTGCGTCCGCGAGCTTCCCCTCGGGCCACGCGATGGCCGGGATCGTGCTCGCCGGGACTCTGGCGCTCATGCTGGTGGCGTCGCGCTCGCCTCGGTGGGTGCGCATCGCCGGGAGCGTCGCCATCGTTCTCGCCGGGATGCTCGTGGGACTGTCTCGCGTGTACCTGGGCGTCCACTACTTCAGCGACGTACTGGCTTCGTGGTGCCTCGGCGCGACGCTCGTCGGCCTCTGGGCGGCAGCCGTACTGACCTGGGGTCGGGCCGTGACGCCCGAATCAGAGATCCGTCGCCTCGGCGGGCGCTGGTGGCGCTGGGCGCTCACCGTGGCGGGCCCGCTCGCGGTCGTCGCCATGATCGTTGCCGAGACGTCGGTCACGCCGCTCCGCTAGCCGCCGGAGGCCTCTTCCTGCCGCTAGCGCGCGCGGGGCATGTGGACGGTGACGGTCGTTCCGACGCCCACCTGTGACGAGATCTCGACGCTGCCGCCCGAGCGCTCCACCGCGTTGCGCACCAGTGAGAGCCCGAGTCCGGTGCCGCCTGTGACCCGTGTGCGCGCCGCGTCGACCCGGTAGAACCTCTCGAAGACCCGGGGCAGGTGCTCGGCCGGCACGCCGACTCCGGTATCGGTCACGCCGACGGTCACGGTGTCCTCGTCCGCGGACAGCCGCACCGTCACCGATCCGCGCTCCGTATAGGCGATGGCGTTGGCCAGGAGGTTGTCGAGCGCGACGGCCACGTCGGTCGAGTCGGCTGTCGTGTAGACGTCGTCGTCCGCCACGGCCCCGGCGTCGAACGTCACCTGCAGTCCGGCGGCTCCGGCCGCGGAGCGGTGGGCCGCCAGGGCGTTGACGATGGCGAGCCGCATGTCGGTCACGTCGCCGGCTCCCGAGGGCCGCTCGAGCCTCGAGAGGTCGAGAAGGTCGATCACCAGCCGGCGAAGCCGGTTCGCCTCGTCGCCGATCTGGCCGACGAACTCGAGCGCCTGCTCCGTGTCGCCGTCGGTCGCCGCATGACCCGCCGCCTCGGCCAGAAGCTGGATGGCGGAGGTCGGCGTCTTGAGCTCGTGCGAGGCGTTGGCGACGAAGTCCCGCCGCACGGCGTCGAGCCGGCGCACCTCGGTGACGTCGGCGACGACCATCAGCGTCCGCGGCGTTCCGTCAGTGGGGTTGAGCCGGACGGCGGTCACGCGGTAGTAGCGGCCTTCCGGGTCGGGTCCGACCTCCGAGGTGCCGGTGGTCTCGCACGCCAGATTGCCGCGTGCCGAAGCGGCGAGGGACGCCGGGAACGCGATCTCGTCGAGGGCGGTCCCGCGCCAGCCGGCTGCCGGGAGGCGGAACATCGTGCCTGCCGCGCGGTTCGCGAGGGCGACGCGATCGCCCTCGAAGACGAAGACCGCGTCCTGAAGGCCGTCGAGGACGGCGCGCAACGTCGCCTGACCGCCTTCGAGCTCGGTGATGGTCACGCGCATGTGGTCACGCAGCGTCGTGAGCGAAGCGGCGAGCTGTCCGAGCTCGCCCGGACCGCCCGGGATGGGAGTGTGAAGGTCGCCGTCCGCCATGGACTCCGCCGCGTCGCGCAGCCGCAGCACGGGTCCGGCGGCGAGGGCCGACAGCCTGAAGCCCGCGTAGACGGCGATCGCGAGCGCTCCGACAAGCAGTAGGAGCCCGGTCCGGCGGCCGTTGTCCGCGATGGCGTTGATCGTGGCGAGCGGCTCGGACACCCGTACGGCGACCCGCGCGCCGTGCACGGTCGCCGGGATCGCGACGTACATCTGTGCGATGCCCTGCGTGCTCGACACGCGCGTGTCGGAGCCGACGGCCCCGTGCAGGGCGGCGGCGATCTCGGGGCGTGCCGCATGGTTGGCCATCGTGGCGGGATCCTGTGCGCTGTCGGCCAGCACCGTCCCGTCAGCTGCGACCACGGTCGCGCGCAGTCCCGTGCCCGCCACGAGGCGACGGACCTCGGCGGCGGGGGAGGCGCTCGTCTCGGAGAGCGCGATCGCGGAGACGCGCGCGATGCTCTCGAGGTGAGACTGCTGCTGGCTGAGCGCCGCCTGGGTCAGCGGCTCGTAGAGGCTCCAGGCCCAGACGCCCGCGAGGAGCAGGACGATCAGGGCGTAGCCCAGGACGATCCGCCCCCGGAATGATCCGGCCAGGGTCCGCAGCCGGTCGGCCACTACGCGCCGACCTTGGCGCGCGCTTCGAAGCGATATCCGGCGCCATGCACCGTCTGGATGTAGTCGAACGCCGACACGTCCTCGACGGCTTGGCGCAGGCGGCGGATATGGACGTCGATCGTGCGCGAGGAGGCGAGATGGTCGTAGCCCCATACCTCCTGAGCGAGCTTCTGACGCGTCATGAGACGACCCGGCTCGCGGGCGAGCGCCAGCAGGAGCTGGAACTCCTTGAGCCGGAGCCGGGCGGGCACGCCGGCGACCTGGACGCGCAGCTGCGAGGGCTCGATGACCAGGTCGCCGATCTCGATGGTGTCGTCGGCCTCCAGGACCGCGCGCTCTCGTACGCGGCGCAGGTTCGCGCGGACGCGGGCGAGCAACTCCTCGGTGGAGAACGGCTTGGTGATGTAGTCGTCGGCGCCGGCGTCGAGCCCGCGCACGGTGTCGCTCTCCTGGCTGAGCGCCGTGACCATGATGATGGCGACCTCGTGATCGGTGCGACGTATGCGCTGGGCGAACTCGAAACCGTCGATGCCGGGGAGCATGAGGTCGAGCAGGATCAGGTCGGGCGCCTCCGCCTGAGCCATCGCGAGCGCCTCCACGCCGTCGCCACTGACGCGCGTCGTGAACCCCGCGCGCCGCAGCGCATAGTCGACCGTCCTACGGATGATCGGATCGTCTTCCACGACAAGGATGTCAGCCACTGGACCGCAGCCCTTCTGTCTCTCTTTGGCGGCTCGCGCAGGTTCTCGCGCACATCATGCACTCTGACGGAGTCCGTGCAAAGACCGTTTTACAAAGGCGAAACAGAGAAGGCCCATTTCTTACACGCGTGTAACCAACGACGCGCCCTCCGGGTCCACCATCGTTGTGCGGACGGGGATCCTGTGTCCGCCCAAGAGGCTGCACCTGAAACGATGAGGAGTGGAGTGATTGTGAGAACGAAACGGTTCGTATCGGTATTCGCTGTGATCGCGCTCGCTGTTGGGGCGCTGACGCTCGCCGGCTGTGGCCAGTCCACCACGAGCACCCCCGGAGGCACGCCGGCCGCATTCACCGGAGCGGCGCTCGTCGGCGCCGGTGCGACGTTCCCCGGCCCTGTGTACTCGCAGTGGGCTCAGAGCTTCGTCAAGGTCGAGCCCAGCGCCCAGGTCAACTACCAGGCGATCGGCTCCGGCGGCGGCGTGCAGCAGTTCATCTCGAAGACGGTCGATTTCGGCGCCACCGACGTATCGCTGATCGCCTCTGAGACCGCCAAGGTCAGCACGCCGTTCATCCAGTTCCCGACCTGCCTCGGCGCCGTCGTTGTCTCGTACAACCTCCCCGCCGTCACGACGCCCCTCAAGCTCGACGGCGCCACGATCGCGAACATCTTCCTCGGCAAGATCACGAAGTGGAACGACCCGGCCATCGCCGCGCTGAACTCCGGCGTCACGCTCCCGGCGACGGCGATCCAGGTCGTCCACCGCGCCGACGGTTCGGGCACGACCTCCATCTTCACCAAGTGGCTCAAGGGCCAGAGCCCCGACTGGGCCTCGAAGGTCGGCGCCGGCAAGTCCGTGCAGTGGCCGACCGGCCAGGGTGGCAACGGCAACGCCGGTGTCGCGGCTTCCATGAAGCAGACCGCGGGCTCCATCGGCTATCTTGAGCTGCAGTACGCCCTGAGCTCGGGCCTGCCGGTCGCGTCGGTCAAGGCTCCCGACGGTCAGTTCGTCGTCCCGAACGTCGACAGTGTCGCCAAGGCCGCCAGTGACCTGTCGTTCCCGATCACCGAGACGACCAGCATCCTGGACTCGAAGGTCGCCGGCGCCTACCCGATCTCGAGCACCACGTACATCCTCATCTACACGGATCAGACGGACCAAGCCAAGGCACAGACCCTCGTCGACTTCTGGACGTGGGCCCTCACCAAGGGTCAGGCCGAACTGGGCACGCTGAACTACGCGCCCCTGCCCGACAGCGTCGCCAAGGCGTCCGTCGCCGAGCTTGCCAAGATCACGGTCAACGGGACCGCAGTCACTCCGTCCGCAGTCGTCAAGTAGCTCCGAGGGAGTCCCTTGTCCGAAGTGTCACAGTCACCTCGCACCGAGCACGATGCGGAGACGCCGGTTCGCCGGCGTCTCCGCATCGGTGATTCCGTTCTCAGCGGCACGACCGTGCTGATCTCGGTCGGTCTGGTCGCGCTGCTCGCCGCCCTGCTGTGGGTCCTCGAGCAGGGCGCCGCGCCGGCCTTCATGAAGTACGGGTTGAACTTCTTCACGTCCCGCCAGTGGGACCCCGTCAACGACCGGTTCGGCGCGCTGCCCTACATCTACGGCACCGTCGTCACGTCGACCCTCGCCATCCTGTCCGCACTGCCGATCTCCGTGGGTCTGGCCCTGCTCCTGAACGAGGTGCGCTCCAGGTTGCTGCGCAACCCGCTGACGGTGCTCGTCGACCTGCTCGCCGCCATCCCGAGCGTCGTCTACGGTCTGTGGGGGCTGTTCGTGCTGGCGCCGTTCCTGAACAGGTACCTGGCCCCGGCCTTGGGGGCGACGCTCGGCAAACTGCCGATCCTGAGCGCGCTGTTCGTGCCGACGCCCGCCGTCGGCAACATGCTCAACGCAGGCATCATCCTGGCGATCATGATCATCCCGATCATCACCGCGGTGACGCGTGAGGTCATCGCGACCGTGCCGCACGATCTCCGCGAGGCCGCGATGGCGCTCGGCGCGACCCGCTACGAGGCGATCCGGATGGCCGTGCTTCCGCACGCGCGCAGCGGCATCGTCGGCGCCACCATGCTGGGCCTGGGCCGCGCGCTGGGCGAGACGATCGCGGTCTCGATGCTGATCGGCAACGGTCTCGGCATCTCGGCCTCGTTGCTGGCGCCCGGCTACACGATCCCCGCGATCATCGCCAACGAGTTCCGCGAGGCGACTTCGACCGGCATGCAGCACTCCGCGCTCCTCGCGCTCGCGCTCGTGCTCGTCGCCATCGCGCTGTTCCTGGCCGCGGCGTCGCGCCTGCTCGTGCGCCGCTCGGAGAGGATGGGCTCGTGAGCGAACTTCGTCCTCCCACAAGGCTCAAGTCGGTCGCCCTTCGCAAGGCCAAGAGCGCCGCGTTCACCGGCCTGCTGTGGCTGACCGGCGCTATTGCGATGGTGCCCCTGGTCCTGATCATCGGCTACGTCCTGATCAAGGGCACCCCTGTGATGAGCGGTGCGTTCTTCACGCAGACGGCGCCCCCTCCCGGGATGCCGGGCGGCGGCATGGCGCAGGCGTTCATGGGCACCGGGCTGATCGTGGGGATCGGCACGCTGTTCTCAGTGCCGCTCGGTGTACTCACAGCCGTCTACCTGTCGGAGTACGGACGCGGCAGGCTCGCCACCGTGGTGCGTTTCGTGGCGGAGATCCTGCTGTCCACGCCGTCCATCGTCGCGGGCGCCTTCATCTGGGCCGTCGTCGTCACTACGATGCACTCCTTCTCCGCGATCGCCGGCTCCATCGCGCTGACCGTGCTCATGTGGCCGATCATCACGCGTGCGACCGAGGAGACGCTCCGGCTGGTGCCCAACGACCTTCGCGAGGCGGCTCTGGCGCTCGGCGTGCCGCGCTGGAAGATGGTCCTGCGCATCGTCATCCCGACGGCGGGCTCCGGCATCCTGACCGCCGTCATGCTTGCCGTGGCACGCGGGTTCGGCGAGACCGCGCCGATCTTGCTCACCTCGCTCGGCAACGACTTCATCAACACGAACCCGCTGCAGCCCACGGACGCCGTGCCGCTGCGCATCTACAACTACGCGCAGAGCGCGTTCACCCAGTGGCAATCCCTCGCCTGGGGTGGCGCGGTCAGCCTGCTCGCCGCCGTGCTGGTCCTGTCGATCGGCGCACGCATACTGTCGGACCGCCAGCAGCGGAGGCTCGGATAATGAGTGACGGACTCGATATCGTCGGACTGAGCGCATGGTACGGAACGGACCGCGTGCTCGCCGACGTCCAGATGGAGATACGACCCGGGCAGGTGACGGCCATCATCGGTCCGTCCGGCTGCGGCAAGTCGACACTGCTGCGATGCCTGAACCGCATGCACGAGGAGTTGCCGAACGCGCGGGCGACCGGGAGCGTCATGTTCGGCGACTGGGACCTCTACGCTCCCGATTCCGACCCGACCGACGTGCGCCTGCACATCGGCATGGTGTTCCAGCGCCCGAACCCGTTCCCGACCATGACCGTCTTCGAGAACGTGGTCGCCGGGCTCAAGCTCCGGGGCCACTACGATCGCGTCAACCTGAAGGAGCGCGCCGAGCAGGCGATGCGCCAGGCCGGCGTGTGGGACGAGCTGAAGGACCGGCTCAACAAGCCCGGCGGCCGACTCTCGGGCGGCCAGCAGCAGCGGCTCTGCATCGCGCGCGCGCTGGCGGTCGAGCCTCAGGTGCTGCTGATGGACGAGCCCGCTTCGGCGCTCGACCCCATCTCCACCCAGCTGGTCGAGGACACGATCGTCCAGCTCAAGAACGAGGTCACGATCGTCATCGTCACGCACAACATGCAGCAGGCCGCCCGGATCTCGGATCGCACCGCGTTCATGCTGCGGGAGTCGGCGGAGCGTCCCGCGGCTCTCATCGAGATCGATGACACACGGCAGATGTTCACCAAGCCGATCGACAAGCGCACGGAGGCCTACATCACCGGCCGGTTCGGCTAGAAGGAGCTGTCGGCCTCCCGCCCGCGTGACCATGAACGGGACTCCCCCGAAGGGGGCGGCACAAGCCGCCCTCTTCGGTTTTGCGGAGGTGCAACAAGGGGGTAACTCCTGTTTCACCAACGAGGGCGCGCACCTGCCTACACTGACCCCATCATGGACACGAGACCCGACACACGCACGCCGACGGTCGCCTTCCTCTCAGGGGAGGCGCGCCCGTACAGCCGGAAGCGCTTCGAGGCGGAGGCTCCCGATCTGGGCCTCCGTGTCTCCTGGCTCGACCCGCAGCACTTCGACCTGCTCATCGACGCCGAGGCGCCGCGAACGCTCTACCGGGCGCGGCCGTTCCCGATGCCGGCGGCGTTCGTCGCCCGGACCGGCAGTGACACGACCCACTTCGCGCGCGCCATCGCCCGTCAGATGCAGTCGACCCCGGGCGTCGCGGTGATCAACTCGGACGAGGCCATCATGTGCGCGCGCGACAAGCTCCTGGCGCACCAGGTCCTCGCGGAGGCGGGCATACCCTTTCCGCGCACGGTGCTCGCCCGGCAGCCGTCCGACGTGTCGAAGATGGTGAAGCTCGTCGGGGGTCCGCCCGTGATCCTCAAGCTGCTTTCAGGCACCCATGGCAAGGGCGTGATGCTCGGCCGGGACCTCGACGAGATCCAAGCGTCGCTCGATACGGTCTGGGCGCTGAACCAGACACTGTTGATCCAGGAGTACGTGCGAGAGTGCGCGGGCGCCGACATCCGCGTTCTCGTTGTCGGCGGCCGGTGTCTCGGAGCGATGCTGCGTACCGCGAAGCTCGGGCAGTTCCGCGCGAACGTGCACCAGGGAGCCGCGGTGTCGGTCTACCCGCTGAACGACGAGCTCGAGTGGCTGTCACTGCGTGCGGCTGAGGTGGTGGGCCTCGAGATCGCGGGCGTGGACCTCGTCCAGGGCGCCGACGGCTACCGGGTCATCGAGGTCAACTCGGCTCCCGGGTTCGAGGGATTCGAGAAGGCGACCGGTCGCAACGTCGCCGCCGAGATGCTGCGCTACGTGAGGTTCCGGATCTCGTAGTCGTGAACAGCGGGCTGCCTACAACTGCGCGTCGCGCCACGCGGTCGGCTGAGGGGAGCCCGAGCTGCCCGCGGCCGCCCCGATCATGCAGCGCGTCCTGCCCGAGACCGCGTCGGTGGGGATCGCTATCCACAGGGTGTCGTCGCGCGCCTCGGAGCGGACGCCGTCGGGCGTGGCGCTGAGGCTCGAGACGCGCAGGGTCGAGACCGCGGCCCCGTGGACCGAGACGTCGAGACGCGAGGGCGCGCCCCCGCCGAACAGCATGAGCCCGAGGCGGAAGACGTCACCGGACTTCACGGGAGCGTCGCAGCGCAGGCCGACCCACAGCGTGTGAGGCCCGCGGGCCATCAGGATCGCTGCGACACGTGGGCGCGTCGACCCGGGAGCGGGCGGTACGACGGGCTGCGGGACCACGCACACGGTGGTGGCTTCCGCGTCGGAGGGGCGCGAATCGTCGGCGCGCGTGACGGCCTGCGCCGGTGTGCGGCTGGCGAACAGCTCGTTCGTGCGCAGGTAGCTCCGCATGTAGAGGCCCAGGTCCGCGACGTCGGTCTGGCTCCGGTACGCGGCGATCGCCGCGGCCTTGGCGGCGTTGTCGCTCGCGTCGACCGGGAGTGCGAGCCAGGTCGTGTCGGGCGTCACGAGGTGCGGCGGAGGGTTGAGCGCCGTCCCGGGGAGGTAGCCCCAGGGACGGGGGAAGCCGCGGAAGTGGACGACGGTGCTGAGGCGACGGCCCGCGAATGCGACCGCGTCCATGGCGTAGTTCGCGAACGCAGACACGGCCGCGTGGTCGGGGTGGGTCTCGTAGACGTCGGAGGTGACGATGGTGTCGGGTGCGAAGTCCCGCATCGCCGTCTCAAGGTCCGCCGCAAGTTCGGACCCGGACTGGGGGGCGCCGGGCCGCGCGGCCCAGGAGTACGGGACGCGGGTGAAGCCGGTGCGACCGGCGACGGGGCTCGAGGCGTCCCAGCTCCCGTTCAGCATCGCCGCGGTCGCTCCGTCGGGGTACCCGAGGTAGGTTACGTCCCCGCGCGCGAGCCCGAGCCGTGCGCACGCGGCGAGGCTCTCCGCGTGGCGCCGCTCCCCGAGGGCACGGTATGCGGCGGCGTTCGGGACGTGGCCGCTGACGAGCGCGGCGGCGTTGCGGTACGCGTCTCCCGCGGTGACCACGACGACCTTCACCGCGACGCCCTCGGAGATGAGGCGGTGGATCGTGCCGCCGGTTGCCAGGACCTCGTCGTCGGGGTGCGGCACGATCACCAGGACGCGACGCCCGAACTCCGAGGTCCGTACGGGAGGCGCCGTGCTGACGCCGCCGGCGCGCAGGGAGAGAACGACCGCTGTCGACACCAGGAGGCCGGTCACGACGAGGGCCGTGATGAGAAGGGCAGTCGATGTTCCGCGCTTGACCATGGTGGTGAGCTCCGGGTCGGCTCGCGGACAGGTGCGGCGATTATAACCTCCGCCGATCCGGGCCCCCGGAGGGGCAGCCGGAAAAGGTACGAGCCGCCTGGGGGGAGGCGGCTCGTGTACTTCAAGAGCGGGCAAGCTCCGTCAAAGTTCGAGGGGGGGAAGACGGAGCGCCCAGGCCCTCGCCACGAATGCTAGCAAGAGCGGTGCCAACCCGGTGGGCGGGACCGGCGACTTGCGCGGTGCCCCGACCTACATCGTGCCGAGGATGACGTTCGACGACTTGATGATCGCGTAGACCTCGGACCCCACCGTGATGTCCATGTCCTTGCAGGCATCCATGGTGACCATGGATGAGATGATCTGGCCGCCGATGTCCACCTTGACGACGCAGTTCACGGTGCCCGATTCGACTTCCGTGACGATCCCCTTGAGCATGTTTCTCGCTGACAGCTTCATGACGCGGCTCCCTTGACGTCTGGTACGTACGCGGAGTGATGCAGGGTATCTATACCCGCGGCGGGCCCGGCTTCTCCCGCCGCAGCCGCCGACGACGACGCGGCGGTGTAGCATCGCAGCCGCGCGTCGAGTTCGGCGCGGCGATCCGGAGCGTGCGCAGAAGGGAACAGACGGTGGCCGATTCGCCCCGAAGACTCGCCGGAGACACGTACGTGTTCGAGGCCAGGACGACCAACTCCGGCTACGTGAGCGGGGTGCTGATCGACACCGGTCCGGAGCCGTCGGCCTACGACGGCCACCCGGTGATGAACGTCCTCATCACGCATGGCCACCAGGATCACTTCTCGAGCGCCGCCGCGCTGCAGCGTGCCGGCGCGCGCATCACGGCGCCACGCGAGGAGGTCTCCCTGGTCGAGAACCCCGACGTCAACATCCGTGGGATGTTCTCCTGGGCCCGGCCGAGTGATGAGATGGTCAACAAGCTGTTCAGCGGCGGGGGCGCGAAGGTCGACGGCTACGCCGACGAGTGGCGCGGCTACCGGATCGACCCGATACCGCTGCCCGGGCACACGCTCGGCCACACCGGGTACCTGACCTCGGACGGCGTGCTGTTCACGGGCGACGCCGTGTACCAGATCCCGATATGGGCGCGACACCGCCTGCCCTACGCGATCGATCCCGGGCTCGTGCGCTCCTCGCTGTCCGTGATCGAGGGGCTCGACTTCACGTGGATGGTCCCCGGGCACGGCCTCGCGGTCGACCGAGACGAGGCACTCGAACACATCGCGTATCACCGCGACCAGATGGACCTGATGTCTGAACGTCTGCACCAGATGATCGTCGAACCTCTGACGACCGAACAGGCGGTAGCGGGCCTCTCGAAGGTCGCCGGACTGTCGGACAACCCGGCCCAGTACTGGCTCGCGGTCACGACCGTGAAGGGCTACCTCTCCGACCTGCTGCGGCAGGGCCGCGCCGAGTTCTCCGTGCGCGATCACGCCGGCTGGTGGCACGCGCTCTAGGCCGTGGCCATCTTCTGGTCCGACTCCCGTAAGACGACGGTCAGCACCGCCGCGCACACTCCGATGTGCAAGTCCGCGAGCCGTGTTCTCCTGGCGCGATGCCTCCGCCCCCGACGGCTTCGGAACGGTCACAGGTGATCGTCGCGCGGGGGAGGGAGGTGCCTCCGGAAGAGCGCGACGACCGGTCCGAAGCCGTCGGGGGCGGAGGCATCGCGCCAGGAGAACACGGCTCGCGGACTTGCACATCGGAGTGTGCGCGGCGGTGCTGACCGTCGTCTTACGGGAGTCGGACCAGAAGATGGCC
>JANYKZ010000075.1 GCA_025361505.1 Coriobacteriia bacterium | reverse complement strand
GAAGGCGCCATCTCCTACACGGTGAGCCCGGT
The DNA here is from genome assembly GCA_025361505.1 of Coriobacteriia bacterium. Taxonomy (GTDB): domain Bacteria; phylum Actinomycetota; class Coriobacteriia; order Anaerosomatales; family PALSA-660; genus PALSA-660. The sequence goes on along the minus strand of JANYKZ010000075.1, from coordinate 22,350 downwards.
CCACACGCTGGACGCGTTCGTCGAGTACGCGCTGGCGCTCAAGGGCCTCGGCGCCGACACCATATGCATCAAGGACATGGCGGGCATGCTCACGCCGTTCCGCACCGAGAAGATGGTCAAAGCGCTGGTGGAAGAGGTCGGGCTGCCGGTCCACCTTCACTGTCACTACATCGGCGGTATGGCCCCGATGAACTACCTCAAGGCCATCGAGGCCGGCGCGGAGATCGTCGACACAGCCGCCGTGGCCTTGGCATTCGGCAACTCGCAGCCCGCCGTCGAGATGATCGTCGCGGCGCTCAAGGAATCCCCCTACGACACGGGGATCGACCTCGACGAGCTGTTCCGCATCGCGGAGTACTGGGAGTCGGTGCGGGAGCGCAAGAAGCTCAAGCGCGGCATCACCACCATGCTGCAGATGGAGGTCTTCTCGCACCAGGTCCCCGGTGGCATGATGTCCAACCTGATCAGCCAGCTCGAGCTGCAGAAGGCCAGCGACCGGCTCCCCGACGTGCTCGCGGAGATCCCGCGCGTGCGCGCCGAGGTCGGATACCCGCCGCTCGTGACGCCGCTGTCGCAGATCGTCGGGACGCAGGCCGTGCTCAACGTGCTGACCGGCAAGCGGTGGAGCATCATCCCGAACGAGATGAAGGAGTACGTCAAGGGCTACTACGGCAAAGCGCCCGGCCCGATGAACCCCGAGATCATCGCGCGCGCCCTCGGCGACGAGAAGCCCCTGCCGCTGGACGTGCGCCCCGGCTCGATGGTGACGACCACCTACGACCAGATGGCCGCAGAGATCGGCGACCTCGCCCGCAGCGAGGAAGACGTCCTCATGTACGCGCTCTTTCCGATCGAGGCGCGCCAGTACCTTTCGACCCACAGGGAAGGCGCCGAGAAGGCCGTCTTCATGCTGTCCGAAGAGATCGACACCGTCAGGGAGGACGAATCCGTGGACGTCAACCAGATCCGCGAGCTCATCAAGGTCGTCGAGGCCTCGGACATAACCGAGGTCATCGTCGAGGAGAACGGCGCGACCGTGACCGTGCGCAAGGGCGGGCAGTACGTCGCACAGCCGACGGCCGTAGCCCCTGCGGCGGCCGCCCCGGCCGCCCCGGTGGTCGCTCCCGTCGAGAACGGCGGTCGGCCCGCTTCGTGGAGAGAGATCAAGGCCCAGATGGTGGGCACCTTCTACGGAGCCCCCTCACCCGGATCCGATCCCTTCGTCGCCGTCGGTGACGAGGTGGAGATCGGCTACCCGGTCTGCATCCTCGAGGCCATGAAGCTGATGAACGAGATCGAGATGCCGGAGACGGGCACGATCCGCGAGATCGTGGCGGTCGATGGTTCGCCCGTCGACTACGGTGCGGTCCTCTTCTACTACGAGCCGGCGGAGTAGGGCCGTGCGCGAGTTCGGCAAGATACTGATCGCCAACCGCGGCGAGGTCGCCCTGCGCGTCATCAGGGCGTGCCGCGAGATGGACATCCGTACGGTCGCCGTCTTCTCCGAGGTCGACCGCGACTGCCTGCACACGCGCATGGCCGACGAGGCCATCTGCGTCGGGCCGGCGCCGTCGTCCGGGAGCTACCTGAACGTCCCGAACATCATCTCCGCGGCGCTCATCACGGGCGCCAACGCGATCCACCCCGGCTACGGCTTCCTCGCCGAGAACGCGGGCTTTGCACGGGCATGCGCGGACAGCGGCATCACCTTCATCGGTCCCTCGCCCGACGCGATCGACCGCATGGGGGACAAGGCCGTCGCCAAGCAGACGATGGCCGAGGCCGGCGTCCCGACGGTGCCGGGCAGCGACGGTGCCGTCGAGTCGGAGGCCGAGGCGATCCGCTTCGCGGACCAGGTCGGCTATCCCGTGCTCATCAAGGCGTCGGCCGGCGGTGGCGGGCGCGGCATGCGCGTGGCCGTCGACCGCGCCTCGCTGATCTCCAGCCTGCACGCCGCAAAGGCGGAGGCCGCCGTCGCGTTCGGCGACGACACCGTCTACCTCGAGAAGTACCTCACGCGCCCACGGCACATCGAGTTCCAGGTGCTCGCGGACACCCACGGCAACGCGATCCACCTCTTCGAGCGCGACTGCTCGGTCCAGCGCCGCCACCAGAAGCTCATCGAGGAGTCGCCGTCGCCGGCGCTCACGGACGAGCAGCGGCGCACGATGGGCGAGGCGGCGTTGCTCGCCGTGCGTGCCGTGAACTACGTCAACGCCGGCACCGTGGAGTTCCTGCTGGACGAGGACGGCTCGTTCTACTTCATGGAGATGAACACGCGGGTCCAGGTCGAGCACCCCGTCACCGAGGCGGTCACCGGCGTCGACATCATCAAGGAGCAGATCCGCGTCGCGGCCGGGCGCCCGCTGCGCCACCCGAACCAGGCCGACATCGTGCAACGCGGCCACGCGATCGAGTTCCGCATCAACGCGGAGGACCCGGCCAACGGCTTCCGTCCGCACCCGGGCAGGATCGAGGTCTTCAACGCACCCGGCGGGCTGGGCGTGCGCGTCGACTCGCACATGTACTCCGGCTACACCGTGCCGCCGAACTACGACTCGCTGCTGGCCAAGCTGATCGTGTGGGGAGAGACGCGCTACGAGGCGATCAACCGCGCCCGCCGCGCCCTCGACGAGTTCATGGTCGTAGGGATCCCGACCACGATCCCGTTCCACCAGATGGTCATCGAGAACGAGTACTTCCAGAAAGGCGAGGTCTATACTGACTTCGTGGAGACCCGCATCTACCACGAGCGCGGCTGACGGCGCCACCTTTCCGGCGCCGTCACCTCGATACCCGAAGGGAACGTGAAGAGCATGCCAGCAGAACTCAGCCTCGAAGGGCTCGACATAGCTCCCGGCGTCGTGGAGACGATGGTCCTGCTCGCCACCGATCAGGTCGAAGGCGTCGCGTGCATCGACACCTCGGCGCTGGGCAAGCTGTCGCGCTCGACCAAGGCGGTCGAGGTCACGCTCGACGAGGACGGCCGCTTCGTGGTCACGATCCACATCACCGCTACCTACGGCCGTCCCCTGCGCCAGCTCGGCGCGGCCGTGCAGGACGCGATCTCCGATGCGTTGGAGTCGCAGACGGGGCACTCCGCCTCGCGCGTCGATGTCTTCATCGACGGCATCCAGTTCCCCGAGCAGTAGGGCCGGCCGCACACTCATGCTTGAACGACGCAGGGCCCGACACCAGGCGCTCCACATCCTCTACCAGCGCGAGCTCACCGAGCAGAGCGCAGTCTCCATCCTCGCCGAGGGCACGTTCTCGGTCGAGGACGGCGACCCGTCCGAGTACTGCCGCGAGGCGGTCACCGGCGTGGAGGAGCACGTGGCGCGCATCGACTCGATCATCGAGGGCATCTCCCAGAACTGGGTGGTGTCCCGCATGCCCGTCGTCGACCGCAACATCCTGCGGCTGGCCGCGTGGGAGATGCTCTACCGCGACGAGGACGTCCCGGACTCGGTGGCCATCAACGAGGCCGTCGAGATGGCCAAGGTCTACGGCGGCGAGGACTCCTCCAAGTTCATCAACGGGATCCTGGGCCGGCTGGCCGACGTCGCGGCCGCGGGCGGACTGAAGGAGAACACGGATGAGTGACGAGCGTTCGACCTTCGAGACCGCACGCACGCGCCTGGACGACATCGTCGGCCAGGTGCGCCGCAAGGACGTCTCGCTCGAGCAGAGTCTCGACCTGCTCGAAGAGGCCGTCCGGCTCGTCAACCAGTGCAACGAGCTGATCGACCAGACCTCGTTCAAGGCGCCCGCGACCGAAGCGGTCGCGCCCGAGGCCGAGGCCGAGGCCGCGGCGGCCGTGGAGCCGGCGACCGTGACGGTCACCGAGGTGCTGGAACTCGAGGACTCGGACGACGACGGCGTCGCGGACGTCCTCGTGGAGACCGTGATCGTCGAGGGGGACTGGGGCGCCGAGGACGCGTGGGCCGGCGACTCCGACCTGCCCGCCGACGACGATGACGACGCGCGTGAGTGACGCGTACGACTGCGACGGCGCCGTAACGGCGCGATGACGTGGACGCCCGCGTGGATTGCGCCCTCGTGGTCGCGGGTCTAACGTCGGTCCAGGAAGCCGCCGCCATTCAGGCGCCGGACCCGACAGGGAGGATGACGCACCGGCTGTGAGCGACCTCATCCTCGATAGGATCTCGACCCCCGAAGACCTCAAGCCCCTCGGCGTCGCGCAGCTGCGCACCCTGGCCTCCGAGATCCGCGACCGTCTCATCAACACCGTCGCGCAGACCGGCGGACATCTGGCCCCGAACCTCGGCGTCGTCGAGCTGACCATCGGGATCCTGCGCGCGCTGGACACCCCGCGCGACCGCGTGATCTGGGATGTCGGTCATCAGGGGTACGTCTTCAAGCTGCTCACCGGCCGCCGCGACCGCTTCTCCACCCTGCGCCAGTACGGCGGGGTCTGCGGGTTCCCGAAGCGCAACGAGTCCCCGTACGACGTCTTCGACACAGGACACGCTTCGAACTCGATCTCGGTCGCTCTGGGGCTCGCCCAGGCGCGCGACGCTCGCGGCAGCGACGAGCAGATCGTCGCCGTCATCGGGGACGGCTCTCTGACCGGCGGCATGGCGTTCGAGGCGCTCAATCACGCCGGGCACCTGGGCACCAAGCTGATCGTCGTCCTCAACGACAACGAGATGTCGATCTCGGAGAACGTGGGGGCGCTGGCGAGCTACCTGGCACGCGTCCGGCTCGACCCGCGCTACATCCGCCTGCGCGAGGACGTCGAGGGCGCGATCGCCAAGGTCCCGGGCATCGGCGCGGGACTGGTCGCCGCCGGTGAGGCCGCGAAAGACTCGTTCAAGTCCCTGCTGGTGCCGGGTATGGTCTTCGAGGAGCTGGGCTGGAAGTACGTCGGCCCCATCAACGGCCACGACGTGCAGAAGGTGCAGGACGCGCTCACCCGGGCACGCAACGCCGATGGTCCCGTGATCATCCACTGCGTGACCCACAAGGGTCAGGGCTACGCGCCCGCGGAGGAGTCTCCCGACGCGTTCCACGGCATCGCGCCCTTCGAGGTCTCGACCGGCAAAGTCAACGGGACCCCGGGCGGACCGCCGTCGTTCACCGAGGTGTTCGGCGAGGCCATCGTGGCCGAGGCCGCGCGCGACGAGCGGATCTGCGCGATCACCGCGGCCATGCCGTCGGGGACGGGGCTCGACCGCTTCCGCGACGCCTACCCGGACCGCTTCTTCGACGTCGGCATCGCCGAGCAGCACGCGGTCGGCTTCGCGGCCGGACTCGCGGTCGGCGGCAGGCGCCCCGTGGTCGCGATCTACTCGACCTTCATCCAGCGGGCCTACGACCAGATCATCATGGACGTCTGCCTGCAGAACCTGCCCGTCGTCTTCGCGCTCGACCGCGCGGGGCTGGTGGGGGAGGACGGCCCCACGCACCACGGCGTTTTCGACATGAGCTTCCTGCGCGCGGTCCCGAACCTGACGCTGTGCACGCCCGCAGACGAGGCGGAGCTGGTCGACATGCTGCACACCGGCCTGCAGACCGACGGGCCCTTCGCCATCCGCTACCCGCGTGGCAAGGGCGCCGGTGTGGCGTTGCCGCGCGAGCCCTCCGTGCTCGAGGCCGGCCGCGCCCAGGTACGCCGCACCGGTACCGACGTCGCGTTGCTGGCGTTCGGGCGCATGGTCGGCGTCGCGGAGCGTGCGGCGTCCTCGCTGATGGAGGCGGGCGTGTCCGCCTCGGTCGTGAACATGCGGTGGGTCAAGCCCGTCGACATGGAGACCGTGGCCTGGGCCGCCCAGCGGCACGACCTGGTCGTCACCATCGAGGAGAACACCAGCATCGGCGGCGCGGGGTCCGCGGTCCTCGAAGCGCTTGCCGACATGGGGCTCACGCCCGACGTGATGCACCTCGGCGTGCCGGACTGCTTCGTCACGCACGGGGCGATGAACCGACTGCTCGAGGACGTGCGCCTGACTCCCTCGGGCGTCAGCGAAGCCGTTCTCGGACGGCTGCAGCGCGTTTCTGAAAGCGAGGGCGAGCGCCATGGCCAGACGCAGAGCCGACGCCGCGCTCGTTGAGGCCGGTCTGTTCACGTCACGTGAGCAGGCGAAAGCGGCCATCCTCGCGGGACGGGTCACCTCGGGCGGCAAGCCGCTGATCAAGGCGGGGGCCGACGTCGCCGACGACGCCGTCTTCGAGGTCGAGCCCGCTCAGGAGTTCGTCTCGAGGGGTGGTCACAAGCTCGCGGGCGCGCTCGATGACTTCGGCATGTCCGTCGAGGGCCTGACGGCCGTCGACGTCGGCGCGTCGACGGGCGGCTTCACCGATTGCCTCCTGCAGCGTGGGGTCGTGTCCGTGACGGCCATCGACGTCGGCTACGGGCAGCTCGCGTGGAAGTTGCGATGCGACGAGCGGGTCACCGTGCTCGAGCGGACGAACATCCGGATGGTGGGTCCCGACGTCGCCGGCGCGCCGTTCGACCTCGCCGTGGTGGACGTCTCGTTCATCGGGCTCGCCAAGGTGCTGCCGCACGTCGAAGCGCTGCTCGAACCGGAGGGCGAGGTCGTGGCGCTGGTCAAACCGCAGTTCGAGGCGGGTAAGGGCCGTGTGGGAAAACGGGGCGTGGTACGCGACGCGGCGATCCACACCGATGTGCTCGAGACCGTGGATCGCGAGGCGCGGGCGGCGGGCTGGGTCGTGCGGGGGATGACGCGGTCGCCCCTGGTCGGGCCTGAGGGTAATATCGAGTTCTGGATCCGGCTCGCCCGAGTCGGGGAGTCGGAGACCGTCGACCACGCGGGTCTCGTGCGTGCAGCGCACGAGGCATTGGGGAGCCGATAGGCGACATGCGCATCCATCTGGTGCCCAACACGGACAACCCGCGCGCGTGCGCGGCCGCCCGTTCGCTCGCGCAGGACCTCGTTTCGGACGGTCATGTCGTCACCGCCTCGCCCGCGGACGCTGAGGGGTGCGAGTCCGGTGTCGCCACGGGCGCGGCGTCGGAAGCGGAGCTCGTCGTCGCACTCGGCGGGGACGGCACCATCCTGAAGGCGGCGCACATGCTCGCCGGCTCCGACGTCCCCATCTTCGGCATCAACCTCGGCAAGCTCGGCTTCCTGTGCGGCGCGTCGGGGGACGACCCGATCGGGGCCGTGCGGGCCGTCGTCGCAGGCCGGGCTCGCGAGGAGCGCCGCGTCACCCTGCGCGTCGAAGCCACCCACGGAGGGCGCGTCGCGGGGTCTCACCACGCGCTCAATGAGATCTTCGTGGGCCGCGCCTCTGGAGCCCGGGCGGTGGACATCGCCGTCGCGGTCGACGGCGAGCCGTTCGCGCGCTGGGTGTGCGACGGGGTCATCGTCTCGACCCCCACCGGATCGACCGCCTACGCGCTGTCGGCGGGCGGGCCGATCATGGCGCCGGAACTGAGCGCCCTCCTGGTCGTCCCGGTGGGCGCGCATGCGCTGGCCGTGCGCCCGCTGGTCCTCGGGCCCTCCGCACACGTCACCCTCACGTTCCCCGACGCGGCGCGCTCAGGAGCATGTCTGGTCGTGGATGGCGACCTGGTGCCGTGCCGTAGCACGCTCGAGCGGCTCGAGGTCGGACTCGGCGCCGACGACGTTCGACTCCTTCGCATCGACGAGAGCTCGTTCATCGCCGCCGCACGCGACGCCTTCCTGCGGAGCTAGCGCGGTGCTCGAGGAGCTCCACGTCAAGGACCTCGCGCTCATCGAGGAGACCTGGCTCGAACTGGGGCCGGGCATGACCGTCCTGACGGGGGAGACCGGCGCCGGCAAGACGGTCCTCGTCGGCGCTCTGAAGCTCCTGCTCGGCGACCGGGCGGACGCCACGCTCGTGCGCTCCGGCGCGGACGAGGCCGTGGTCGAGGGCCGGTTCGTGACCGGCGGCGTCGAGCACGCGGCGCGACGCCGTGTCAGCGCGGACGGCCGCAGCCGCTGCTACCTCGACGGCGAGATGGCGACCGTCGGCGGGCTCGCGGACGTGCTCGGGCCGCTCGTCGACCTTCACGGACAGCACGATCACCAGGAGCTGCTGCGCACGGCATCCCACGCCGCGCTGCTCGACCGATTCGCGGGGTGCGAGACTCTCGTCGTCACCTATCGCGAGACGTTCCGCGCCCACGCGTCCGCGGCCGCCGAACTCGCCCGCGTCACCGCGGCGATGGGAGACCGGGAACGGCGGCTCGCCGCCCTCGAGGCGACCATCGCGGACATCGACCGCGTCGCACCGGAACCGGGCGAGGACGACGCGATCATGGCACGGCTCCCGCGCCTCCGGCACGGGGAGCGCCTCGCCGGCGCCTCGTCGTCCGCGTACCGCGCGTTGACGGAGGAAGGCGCCGCCACCGATCGTCTCGACGAGGCGCTCACGGCGCTCCAGCGCGTGAGCGGCATCGATCCCGCCCTCGACGAGATGACCGAGACGCTGTCAGACCTGGACGCGCGGCTCGGGGAGGTCGCGGGGCACGTGCGCGCCTACGGTGAAGCGGTCGAATACGACCCCACCGCGCTCGAGGATGCGGAGTCCCGGCTCGCCGCGCTGACCGCGCTGAAGCGCTCGTGGGGACCGACACTGGACGACGTCATCGCCACCCGGACCGCCGCCGAGGACGAGGCAGGCACGCTCGGAGCGGGCGAGGCGGGCCTCGAGCGGGTGCGCGCCGCCGTGGCCACGGCCGATGCCGCCGTCCGCGCCGCGGCCGCCGCGCTCTCCGCGTCCCGGGAGAAGGCGTCACCGCTGTTCGAGACGCGGCTCGCGGACACGTCGCGTGACCTCGCGATGCCCTCAGCGCGCTTCGAGGTCGCTCGTACGGCGCTCGAACGCGACGTCTGGACGGCGGACGGTCCCGAGCGTGTCGAGTTCCTGTACGCTCCCGGACCGGGCGAGACCGCGCGTCCCTTGGCTCGCATCGCGTCGGGCGGCGAGGTCTCCCGCGTGATGCTCGCGCTCAAGAGCGTGCTCGGTCACGCGGACACGGTGCCGGTGCTGGTCTTCGACGAGATCGACGCCGGGATCGGCGGCGCCACCGCGCTGGCCGTCGGCCGTCGCCTGAAGAGCCTCGCCGACGGACGCCAGGTCCTTGTCGTCACGCACCTCGCCCAGGTGGCCGCGTTCGCGGATGCGCATCTGGTCGTCGAGAAGGCCGTGTCGGATGGACGCGCGCGCACCGCGGTGCGTGCCGTGGAGGGTGACGAGCGCATCGGCGAGCTCGCCCGGATGCTGTCGGGCTCGGACACGGAGGCGTCGCTCGCGCACGCTCGCGAGCTGCTCGCCTCGGTGACCTCGGCGACCGTCTGATAGACTCGATGGTCGCGGGGGAGCACCTCGGCCCCGCTCGCCGAACGGATAGGACCTCATGCGTCACAAAGGCATCGCGCGGCTCGACAAGCGCACCAAGGACCTCGTCCAGCGCCTCGGGCCCACCGACATCGCCATCATCGACCACGCCGACATGGACCGTGTGAGCGCCGAAGGGCTGCTCGCGACGGGCGTCGAGGTCGTCATCAACGCCGCCCGCTCCATCACCGGGGCCTACCCGAACCTGGGTCCCCTGATCCTCACCCGCGGTGGTGTCACGCTCATCGACGCCGTAGGCCCCGAGATCTTCGACCTCGTGCACGACGGCGACGCCGTCGACGTGGACGGCGGCAACGTGCTGCTCGGCCGCAAGATCGTCGCGCGCGGCACCCGGATGAGCGTCGACACGATCGAGCGGGCGATGGAAGACGCCAAGGCCGGCATCGGCGAGCAGCTCGACGCCTTCGCCCGCAACACCATCGAGTATCTCGAGAACGAGAAGGCGCTGCTCACCGAGGGCGTCGGTATCCCCGAGACGCGGACCGAGCTGCACCACCGCCACGTGATGGTCGTCGTGCGCGGGTACGACTACAAAGAGGACCTCAACACGCTCAAGCCGTACGTGCGTGAGATGCACCCGATCCTCATCGGCGTCGACGGCGGCGCCGACGCCATCATGGAGGCCGGGTTCAAGCCCGACCTCATCATCGGAGACATGGACTCGGTCACCGATGAGGCGTTGTGCAGTGGCGCCGAGCTGCTCGTGCACGGCTACCCCGACGGACGCGCGCCCGGACTGCCGCGCCTCGAGGCGCTCGGGCTGAAGGCGGCGGTCTGGCCCCTCGCCGCGACCAGCGAGGACCTCGCGCTCCTGCTCGCGTTCGAACGCGGCGCGGACCTCATCGTCGCCGTCGGCACGCACGCGAACCTCATCGAATACCTCGACAAGGGTCGCAAGGGCATGGCCTCCAGCTTCCTCGTGCGACTCAAGGTGGGGCCGAAGCTCGTGGACGCCAAGGGCGTGAGCAAGCTCTACCGCGCGTCACCCGGTTTCCGCGACCTGTCGCTCATCGTGGCCGCGGGCCTCGTGCTCATCACGGTCATCATCTTCATCTCGCCGGGCGCCCGCGACGGCCTCGGGCTCATCCTGCTGCGCCTGCGCGCGCTCATCGGTCTCTAGGGAGCACCATGTACAACCTCCGCTACCACATCGCCTCTCTCGTCGCGGTCTTCGTCGCACTCGCCGTGGGGCTCCTCCTCGGCTCGATCGTGTCGGAGGCCGGCGTCATCAGCTCGCAGCGGACCGCGCTGGTCTCGGGCCTGCAGGCGGAGTTCGACGCCCTGCGCTCGGATGCCAAGACGCTCGGCTCGACCAACGCCGCCCTGAGCTCGTTCGCCACGGACGCGGTCCCGGAGATCGTGAAGGGGACGCTCTCGGGACGCACCATCATGGTGATCGCCAGCCCCGACGACGCCGACACGGCCGCGCGAGCGTCGGAGGCCGTGCGGCTCGCCGGCGGGAACGTGGCACTGGCGACGTTCACCGGGCCGGGGCTGTCGCTGCGCGACCCGACGGTCGCGGCCGCGGTGGCCAAGGACCTGGGTCTGACGGCCTCGTCGATCGACACGACGCAGATCGTCGACTCCCTGGCCGCCGAGTGGAGCACCGCCGGTACCCTGCGGCCCGTCACGAGGGCGTTGGTGGCCTCGGGGGGACTCAAGCTCGAGGGGCTCACGACAACCTCCACGGTCGCCGGCACGGCCGTCACGGCCGTCTTCGATGGCACGCCGGATCCGTGGGTGATCCGCCTCGCGACCGCGATGACGGACAGCACGCGCTACGCCGTGGGCGTGGACACGACGGGACACGTCGGAGGCTCGGCGCAGGCCGCCAAGGCCGCCGGTCTGTCGGGAGTGGACGACGTGGACACGGCGCTCGGCCGGGTCTCGTTCGCGTGGGTCCTCTCGGGGCGGGCGTCGGGCTTCTTTGGAGAGACGGACGGCGCGACGGCCCGGTTCCCGTCGCCGCTCTTCTCCCGCTAGGCTCGACCCGATCGGGCTAGCGTTCGCCCTCGAACGCCAGCCGCACGAGGGCGCGCGCGACGTGCACGAACTGCCGCCCGCGATGCGAGAACCCCGCGGCGTCCCGGCCGGTCGCGTCGTGCGTCATGGTCGTGGGCACCTCGACCACCGTCATCCCCGAACGCAAGGCGCGCACGGTGAGAGCGACCTCGACGCCGTAGCCGAACGCGAACGGCGTGACGCGCTCCCAGCACGCCCGGGTCATCGCGCGCTGTCCCGAGAGGGGAGCGGTAGCCGCGAAGGAGCGGCCCGCCGGCCCTCCCAGCGCGCGGATGCCGAAGCGCGCGAGTCCCTTCACGAGCCCGAAACCGGCCTTGCCCGCGGGGCGGGGGAACGCGGCGACCGACATGGCCGCCTCGCCGGCCTGGACGGGCGCCAAGAGCAGCGCGCCCTGCGCGGCGCTGTCACCCAAGTCGCCGTCGAGCATCATCAGCACGTCGGCGTCCGCGCGCACGCGGGCGAGCCCGGCGTCCAGCGCGGCGCCCTTGCCGAGGTTGTCCGGCAGGCGCATGACCTCGGCGCCCGCCGCCGCGGCCAGGTCGGCCGTGGCATCGGTCGAGGCGTCGTCGATGACGAGCACGCGCGTCACCCCCGGGATGCCGAGCGCGGCCGTGACCGTGGCGCCGATGCGCGCGGCCTCGTCGTGCGCGGGTACGAGGACCGTCACGCCCATCAGGCGGTCCTCCCGGGCAGGATCCGCGAGCCGATGCGGCGGAGCAGCCCGTCGACGTAGTCCATCTCGTCGATACGGAGGAGCCGCAGCGCGCCATAGGAGACCACGAGTCCTACGACCGTGCTGATCAGGACGCGGACGATGTTGCCTGCGGCGCCCGTACCGAATGACGAGGTCGCGACCAGTGCGCCCCACGCGGCGAGCCCGCCGACGACCGCCCCTCCCGCGGAGCGTGCCCAGCCGTCGAGCACGTGCGCGAACCCGAACCCGCCGATGCGCCGCCGCAGGATCACCAGCAAGGCGATGAGCATGAGTGCGAAGAAGGTGGTGTCGGCCAGCGGGATGCCGACGAGTGCATAGGGCCCCGTGAGCAGCCGAGGCAGGAGAGCGTACAGGCCGATCTGGACCACGGTCATCACAGCGTTCACGATCGCGGGGGTCTTGGTGTCCTGCATCGCGTAGAAAGCCCGCAACACGAGCATGTAGGAGGCGAAGAAGAAGAGGCCGACGGTCCAACCGGCCAGCACGTAGGTGACGAGCGGGATCGCCGCCGCCGGGAACTTCCCGAAGCGGTAGAGCGTCACGAGCGGGGTCCCCAGTGCCAGCAACAGGGCCATCGCTGGCAGGATCAGCAGCGACATCGCGCGCAGACCTCGCGAGAAGTACCGCTTGAATGCGTCCCAGTTGCCGCGACCCGCGGCATCCGAGAGCTCGGGGAAGACCGCGGTGAGGTAGCTGACGGCGAGCACGCCGTACGGCAGCTGGTACCACATCCACGCGTACTGGAGAGCCGCGGAGCCGTCGGGCATGGTCGAGGTCGCGAAGGCGTTGCGGAAGCTGATGCCGACCATGTTCACGCCTACGTACACGAGCAGCCACACGCCCTTGCGCGCCATCTTCCGCAGCGACGGGTCCCTCAGGTCCATCGACCAGCTGAAGCGGAAGCCGAGCTTCAGGAGCGCGGGCACCTGGGCGACGAGCAGGGCGAGCACGCCGAGCGTCGTCCCGACGCCGAGGGCGATGATGGCCAGGTGCGGGTTCGTGTCCCGCAGCGGCAGATAGAAGCCGAGGAGCACGACGATGACCACGACGTTGTTGAACAGGGGAGCGAGCGCGGACGCGAAGAACCTCCGGTACGAGTTGAGTACCCCCGTCGTGAGGGCGACGAAGGCGTAGAAGATGATCTGGACCGCGAAGAAGCGGAACAGATAGACCGCCAGCTGAGAATCCGCAGTCGATACGGTGAAGGTCTGCGTCCAGACGAAGGGCTGGGGGAAGATCGTCCCGACGAGCGCCACGGCGCCGAGCACGAGGAGGAACACCGAGAACAGTGTGTTGGCCATCTTGAACGCGGCGGACTCGCCGTTGCGGTCGAGCTTCTCGAGGAAGATCGGGATGAACATCGACGAGAGCACCCCGCCCGCGACAAGCTCGTAGATCATGTTGGGGATGTTATTGGAGATGTTGAACGCCGACGCGATCGGGATCGCTCCCTTGGAGGCGAGCGACACGCCGAGGGCCACGGCCATCGCCCACTGGCGGACGAAGCCGGTGATCCGCGACAGGATCGTCCCGGCCGACATGACGGCGGTCGAGCGCGCGAGCGACGGTTGGGAGTCGCTGATGGGTTCCTCCAGTGCGTGGGACGGGCTTCCTGCCGACGATTCTAGACCACGCGGCCGCGCGCAGGCGCCCGGCCGCGTCGCCATCGTTGCCGCGCCGTGGACGGGAAGGCGACTTCCCGTCAGCGCTCACCGCGCGGCTTCGTATATACTTCGGCGCGGGCTCCTCGTCACGAGCCTGGTCTTCGCGATGCGCGGCCCCCGCACGTTTCCGGCCCGCACCACCGACCCCAGGCTTGAGGATGGAGCGCGCGTGTCGAGGAGGATCGCACAGGCTGTCGCCGCCACACTGCTGGCGGCGCTTCTCATTTCAGCGGTCGCTCCCGCTGTCGCGGCCCCCGCGATCGCGCGGCGCCGCGTCGTCGTCGTCTTCGCCCCGTACATGACGTGGAGCGACCTGTACGGCGGCTTCATGCCGAACGCACGGGCTCTGGCCGCACGGTCGCTGCTCGCCGACATGAACATACGTGCGGGCTCATCCGGCAGCATGAACCCGCCTGACCGCGGAGCCCTCGTCCTCTCGGCGGGCGCGTCGATCGTCTTCGATCCTACCGCGATGACGGCTTTCGACACGTCGGAGACCGTCGGGCCGACGCTTGCGCGCGACTACTACCGCCGCCTGTTCGGGACCGATCCCGGCTCGGCACAGGTCGTCTATCTCGGACTCCCTCTGCAGGTCTCGGGCAACGTCCAGACCACGCTCGGCAACGAGCTCGGGGCGCTGGGCGCGGCGGTCCATGCCACGGGCCTGAAGACCGCCGCCATCGGGAACGGCGATCCCGGCTGGCTGGTGGACTCGTCGCGCGCGTCGCGGCCCGCGGGTGTCGCCGCGGCGGACGAGACCGGGATCGTCGACCGGGGGGACGTCTCCGTGTCGATGTTGCTGCGCGACCCGTTCGCGCCCTTCGGCACGCGCTCGGACGCTCCGCGGATCGACGCCGCCTATCGCCGGGTCCTCGCGGACCCGTCCGTCGGGCTCGTGGTCGTCGACCCGGGCGACCTCGAGCGTGCCGCCGCGGCCGCTTCGATCACCTCGACCGCGACCGCGGCTGCAGCGCACGACGCCGCGCTGCGATCCACCGACGATGTGCTGGGCCAGGTGATGGGGTCCTTGCGTCCGAACGACGTCATCGTGCTGATGGCGACGGCCCCGATCGACGTGGTCGATCAGCCGGAAGGTTTCGCGCCGCTTCTCATCGCGGGGCCTGAGAAGGCCGGGATCGCGACCGCCGCGTCGACCCACCGCGACGGCATCGTGACCGCCATGGACGTCTCCGTGACGATCGTCGACTTCCTCGGGGGCACGCCGCCGCAGAAGATGGTCGGCAGCCTCATCCGTTCGGGGAAGACGCTGGCAGGCGCGCCGCTCGGTGCGCGCACCGCGTACCTCGACCAGATCAACAACACCTGCATCGCCGTCGAGACCGTGCGCTGGCCGGTCGTCACCACCTACATCGTGCTCGCAGCGCTCGCGATCATCGTCTCGACCCTTATCCTCTTCCGCGGCATCGAGTCGTTGCCCAAGGGCACAGCCGGGGTCGCGAAGGCGGCTCTGCTGCTCGCGCCGGCCGTACTCGTCGGCTCCGTCGTCCAGTTCGCGGTGTGGCGGTGGCCGCCCGACAGCCTCGCGGTGATCGGCGTGTTCCTCGCGTGCACCGCCGCGATCTGGGTGGTCGCGATGCTCGTCGGCCGGGGCAGGCCTGCGACCGTCCCGCTCATCGTCATGACGGCGGTCACGGCCGTCGTGCTGATGGTCGACCAGTGGGCGGGCGCGCCGCTGTCGTTCATCGGGCTCTTCGGGTACTCGCCGCTCCTCGGTGCCCGCTACTACGGGCTCGGCAACGAGATGTCCGGCCTCCTTCTCGGATGCGTACTCGTCGCTGTGGCACTGTCGCTGGACACGTGGCGCGACCGGCGCTGGGCCTGGCACGTGCGCACCTGGGGCTGGCCCGTGATCGCACTGGTGGTGCTGGGGACGGCGGCCGCCCCGTTCTGGGGAGCGAACGTCGGTCCGGTCGCATGGATGACCGTCGGGTTCCTGGTCGGCTGGCTGATGCTCAACGGGCGCAAGATCTGGACGTGGCGCAACCTGCTGCTCGTGATCGTCCTGGTCGTCGTCATGCTCGCCGGGCTGACCGCGATCGACCTGCTCGGCGGTTCGGGCTCCGAGACGCATCTGGGCAGAGCGGTCGCCGGCACGCAGACCGGGGGCATCGCCTCGCTGTGGGACATCGTCGCCCGCAAGGCCGAGACCAACGCCCGCGTCCTCGGGCGCACCAACTGGACGTGGCTGCTCGTCGTGATGCTCGTGCAACTCGGCTACATGCGCTGGCGCCCGCGCGGGGAGTTCGCGGCGTTCCTCAAGGAGTACCCCGCGTTCTCGGCCGCGATCGCCGCGGCGTTGTTCGCGGGCGTCGCCGGCTACTTCACCGAGGACTCCGGGATCATCATCCCGGCCCTTCTCATGATCCCTGTCGGGGTGTCCGCTCTCTACCTGATGCTGGGGCGCGTTCCTCCCCACGTTGGTGAGGGTTCGTGACCACCTGGCTGACGATCTCGCTCTCCTCCGCGGCGCTCGCCGTCGTGACCACTTGGCTCGTCCCCGCATGGGCGATGAAGAGGCTGATGCCGTCGCTCGAGAGCGGTGGCAGGCGGGCGTCGAACTTCCGCGGAAGCAGCATCCCGACGGGGCTCGGGATCGTCTGGCTCATGTGGGCCGCAGCGCTGGGTGTCGGCTACGCGCTCGTGGCGTTCGGGCTCAACCTGTACATGGCGGAGAACGCGTTCCGCGGCCCTTGGTTCCCCGCCGTCTACTCCACGCCGTGGACGCAGGCAAGTGAGGCGCTGATCATCCTGGCGCTGGGCGCGACGGCCCTTGGGATGGTCGACGACCTGTTCGGCGATTCGTCGTCCAAAGGCTTCAGAGGGCACATCAAGGCGCTGCTCCGCGGACGGCTCACGACGGGCGGACTCAAGTTGCTGGGCATCGGGGCGCTCGCCGTGCTCGGCGGTCTTTCGGCGTCACGCTACGCGGCCGCGGAGTTGTCGCAGGGCTCGTCAGCCCCGCATCTCGCCGCGATCGCCGCCTGGGTCTGCGCGTCTCTCGTGATCGCGCTCTGCGCCAATCTGGTCAACCTCACCGACCTCCGCCCGGGGCGTGCGCTCAAGTGCTACGGCGCTTTGTCCCTGTTCGGGATCGGTGTCTCCCTGGCATCGATGTGGGCCGCGCGCTCCGGCACCATGGCGTCCGAGGGGGGCGGTCTGCCATCCCCGGGCCTCCAGCTGGTCTGGATCTGCGCGATGGCCGTGACGCTCCTGGCGTTCGCGCTCGGACCGGTCCTCGCGGTCTGGAGGTTCGACCTCGGCGAGCGCGCGATGCTCGGTGACGCGGGCGCCAACGCCATGGGCGCCATAGCGGGCTTCCTGCTGGCGTGGCAGTCACCGATGTGGCTGCTCGTGGTCATGCTCGTGGTCCTTGTCGCGCTCAATCTCGTGAGCGAGCGCGTTTCCTTCACCAAGGTGATCGAACGCACGGCGTTCCTGAGATGGCTCGACGGGCTCGGACGGCTCCCGTTCGATTCTCCCGGCTAGATGACGGCCGCGGCGACCGCGGCGCTCGGCGGTGCGGCACGGTGTATGCATGAAGGCGAGTACGCGAAAGGACGGCGGGAGCTCACACCAATGACCAAATTCATCTTCGTGACCGGTGGCGTCACCTCTTCCCTGGGCAAGGGGATCACGGCCGCGTCGCTGGGCCGGCTGCTCAAGAGTCGCGGCCTGAGCGTGACGATCCAGAAGCTGGATCCCTATCTCAACGTCGACCCGGGCACGATGAGTCCCTTCCAGCACGGCGAGGTCTTCGTGACCGACGACGGGGGAGAGACCGACCTCGATCTGGGGCACTACGAGCGGTTCATCGACGAGGCCCTGTCGCGGGAGAGCAACGTGACGGCCGGCTCCGTCTACCAGACGCTCATCGCCAAGGAGCGCCGCGGGGACTTCCTCGGCGGCACCGTGCAGGTCATCCCGCACGTCACCAACGAGCTCAAGGAGCGCATCCTGCGTCTTGCGGAGAAGCTGCATCCCGACGTGCTCATCACCGAGATCGGCGGCACCGTGGGCGACATCGAGTCGCTGCCGTTCCTCGAGGCGATCCGGCAACTCAAGAAGGACGTCGGGCGCGACAACGTCTGCTACGTGCACGTGACCCTCGTGCCCTACATCGCGGCCGCTTCCGAGCTCAAGACCAAGCCGACGCAGCACTCCGTCAAGGAGCTTCGCTCGATCGGCATCCAGCCGGACTTCATCGTCTGCCGCTCCGATCGCCCCATCGACGCCGGCATCCGCCGCAAGATCGGCCTGTTCTGCGACGTGGACCCGAGCGCCGTCGTGTCGGCCATGGACGCTCCGTCCATCTACGAGGTCCCCGAGGCGCTGCGCCAGCAGCGGCTCGACGCGATGGTCATCGAGCACCTCCAGCTCGAGTGCGGCGAGCCCGACATGACGCAGTGGGACGCCTTCGTCAGCCACAGCCGCCAACTGAGCGACACCGTCGACATCGCCCTGGTCGGCAAGTACGTGCAGCTCCCCGACGCCTACCTGTCGGTCCACGAGTCGCTCAAGCACGCCGGCATCTTCCACGAGCACGACGTGAAGATCCATTGGGTCGACGCCGAGGGCATCACGCCCGAGGAGGTCGACAACCTGCTCTCCGAGATGGACGGCATCCTCGTTCCCGGCGGCTTCGGCATCCGCGGCATCGAAGGCAAGATCCGTGCGGCGTGCTACGCCCGTGAGAACCTCGTCCCGTACTTCGGCATCTGCCTCGGGATGCAGGTCGCGGTCGCCGAGTTCGCCCGTAACGTGGCGGGCCTCGAGGGCGCGAACTCGAGCGAGTTCGATCCGGTCACGCCCTATCCGGTCATCGACCTCATGCACGACCAGGAGGAAGTCCAGGACATGGGCGGGACGATGCGCCTTGGCGCGTACCCGTGCGTCGTCGTTCCCGGCACCAAGGGCGCCGCCGCCTACGGTGAAGAGGTCATCTACGAGCGCCACCGCCACCGCTACGAGGTCTCCAACACCTACCGGCAGCAACTGGTCGATGCCGGCCTCGTGATCTCGGGCCTTTCGCCCGACGGTCGTCTCGTCGAGATGGTCGAGCTGCCGGACCATCCGTGGTTCGTCGGCAACCAGGGCCACCCCGAGTTCAAGAGCCGCCCGACCCGGCCGGCGCCGCTGTTCCGCGACTTCATCGGGGCGGCCGTCACCTACCACAACAGCCGGAAGGCGTAGGCGGCGTGGGCACCCGCGACGCCAGCAGACTGCTCGACACGTTCCTCGAGGCCGTGCGGATCGACAGCCCCTCCGGTGAGGAGGCCGCGTTCGCGCGCTGGTGTGCAGATCGCCTCACCGCCCTCGGCTGCGACGTGCGGATCGACGCAACCGCGTCCGTGACCGGATCCGACACCGGCAACCTGATCGCCGAGCTCGGGCCCACGGCCGATGGCGCGACGATCGTGCTTTCCGCACACATGGACACCGTCGAGCCCGGTCGCGGGATCGAGCCGGTGCTGGCGGACGGCGTCGTGCGATCTTCGGGTGACACCGTGCTCGGGTCGGACGACAAGGCCGGCGTCGCGGCGATCCTCGAAACGCTCGAGGCCCTGCGCGAGTCCGGGCGCCCGCATGCGCGTGTTCGTGTGCTGCTGACCACGGGGGAGGAGGTCGGGTTGCGGGGAGCGGGAGCCCTCGACCCGGCCGACTGTTCGGGCGACGTGTGCCTCGTGCTCGACGCGGCAGGCGCCGTAGGCGGCATCGTGACCGGAGCACCTTCGCACCACACCTTCAACGCGACCTTCCACGGCGTCGCGGCCCACGCGGGCGTCCAGCCCGAGAAGGGGCGCTCCGCCATCGTCATGGCGGCCCGCGCAATCGCGCTGATGCCGCTCGGTCGTCTCGACGAGCACACCACGTCCAACGTCGGGGACATCCGCGGCGGGGGAGCGACCAACGTCGTGCCCGCCGAGTGCTTCCTGACGGGAGAGTGCCGATCGCTCGACGCCGCGCGCGTCGAGGAGGTGCGTCTCGCGATGGACGACGCGCTCAAGACGGCCGCGAGGGACGGTGGCGGCTCGGTCGACGTCGTGTGGACCAAGGAGTACGACGGGTACCGGTTCGCCGACGACGATCCCTTGCTGGCGATCGTTGTCGAAGGAGTGCGTGCCGCAGGCTACGAGCCGTGCCTCTTCGTCACGGGCGGGGGCAGCGACGCGAACAAGCTCCTCTCGAAGGGCCTGCCCGCGATCGCTCTGTCCTGCGGGATGACCGACGTGCACGGGACGAGCGAGTCGATCGCCGTGTCGGACATCGAAGGACTCGTCCGGGTCCTGCTGGCGACGCTGGACCGGGCCGTCTCGTCGTGAGGACCGTCTGGGGCACCGTGATCGCCATCGAGGCCGAACGGCCGGGACTGCAGCGTCTGCGCGTCGAGGCCGACGGCTCCGAGGCGTCGGCGCTCAGCTATCCGGCGCTCTCCGGCGCGTGCCACGAGGGTGACCGGGTCCTGCTGAACACGACCGCGGTCGACCTCCGGTTGGGCACGGGCGGCTCCCACCTGGTCGTCGCCCGGCTGAGCGCCGGGTCCACCGCCGAGGGCGTCTCGCTCGACGACCCCAGCGGAGGGCACGTGATGAAGCTCCGCTACACGCCTCTGCAGCGCGACGTGCTCGCCGTCGAGTCGCCGGAGAGCCCGCATCACGCGCTCCTGGAGAACGCCGATGACGTCGGGGGCATGCCCGTCGTGTGTTGCGGGCTCCACAGCCAGTTGCCGCTGGTCGCGGCGGCCATCAAGGAGTCCCTCGCCGCTGCCCGGATCGCGTGGTGCATGACGGACGAGGCGGCACTGCCGCTGGCGCTCTCCGAGCTCGCTCCGGCGTGCGTGTCCGCGGGCCTCGTGGACCTGACGGTCACCTGCGGGCAGGCCTTCGGCGGCGACCTCGAGGCGGTGACCCTGCACTCCGGTCTTCTCGCTGCGCGGCTGGTGGGGGAGGCCGACGTCGCGATCGTCGGCATCGGCCCCGGAGTCGTCGGCACGGGCACGGCACTGGGCCACGGCGGCATCGCCCAGGGTGAGGCCGTGAACGCGGCAGCCGCCGTGGGCGGCCGGCCGGTCGCCGCGCTGCGCGTCTCGTTCGCCGACGCGCGCGAGCGCCACCGCGGCGTCAGCCACCACACGCTCATGGCGCTCGCCCGCATCGCGCTCGCGCCTGCGACGGTCGCCGTGCCCCGCGTTCCTGCCTCTCAGCTCGGGGCCATCGAGGCCGCGCTGGACGACGCGGGCATCTGGGCGCGCCACCTTCGCTCGGACGCCGGTGACGGGTATGCGCTGCCCGACACGCGTGGCGTCCCCTGCCGCACGATGGGACGTACCCCCGCCGACGATCCCGCGTTCTTCGCCGCTGCGGCGGTCGCCGGGACCGTGGCCGCCGGGATGCTGTCCGGACTCTCGGGCTGACCCGCCGGCGAGGCGGTTGCGCACCGTCTCGCGCGGTTGCGCGCACGAGACCGAGCGGTACACTGTCCAAGGTCGTTTCCCGCCGGCGTTCGCGTCGGCGGTCGCGCCAAATGCATGGTGCGGACAGCAGACTGCATGGTCGGTCGGCAGGGCGCCGGCCGGACGGAGGAAGGGAAAGTCGCACATGATCATCGGTGTCCCGAAAGAGATCAAGAACAACGAGTTCCGCGTCGGGATGACTCCCGGCGGCGCGCGCGAGTTCGTGGCGCACGGTCACACGGTGCTCGTCGAGAACGCCGCGGGTGACGGTTCCTCGTTCACCGACTCGGAGTACGCCGCTGCGGGAGCCGAGCTCGTCGCGACGCCCGAGGAGATCTTCGCGCGCGCGGACATGATCGTGAAGGTCAAGGAGCCCCAGGCCGTCGAGATCGCCCGCCTGCGCCCCGGCCAGATCCTCTACACCTACCTGCATCTCGCCCCCGACTACGAGCAGACCGTCGGTCTGATCGGGTCCGGAGCGGTCTGCATCGCCTATGAGACCGTCGAGCTGCCGAACCGCACGCTGCCGCTGCTCGCCCCGATGTCCGAGGTCGCGGGCCGCATGGCCGCCCAGGTCGGCGCCACCTACCTCCAGAAGCCCTTCGGCGGTCGCGGGGTCCTGATGGGCGGGACCCCGGGCGTCATGCCGGCGCAGGTCGTCGTCCTCGGCGGCGGTGTCGTGGGCACGAACGCCGCATACGTCGCGATGGGTATGGGCGCAGCGGTGACGATCATGGACATCAACATCGACCGCCTGCGCTACCTGGACGAGATCTGGGGCACGAAGGTCCGCACCCTCTACTCGAGCAAGCACAACATCGAGGAGGCCGTGTACGCCGCCGACCTCGTCATCGGCTCCGTGCTGCTGCCGGGCGCGAAGACCCCGTGGCTCGTCACGCGCGACATGCTCCCGAAGATGAAGAAGGGCTCGGTCATCGTCGACGTCTCCGTCGACCAGGGCGGCTGCATCGAGACCACGAAGGCGACCACGCACGCCGACCCGACCTACTTCGTCGACGGCGTCCTGCACTACGGCGTGGCGAACATGCCGGGCGCGGTGCCCATGACATCCACCTTCGCGCTGACCAACGCCACCCGCCCCTACG
>JANYKZ010000048.1 GCA_025361505.1 Coriobacteriia bacterium | reverse complement strand
CCGCCCCCTCACTCGTGTGCCGTGACGACGTGACCGCTACTTCGCGACGAGCGCCTTGTAGTTCGAACCGGTGCCCTTCTTGACGGCCCACACCTTGATCGACGTGCCCTTGGCGACCTTGAACGTTCCGGTCGAGGCCGTGCGACGGGCGAGGTTCTTGCCGCCTGAGAGGACGGCCCAGCCGGCCTGGCCCGCGCCTCCGGTCACCGACACCTTGTAGGTGACGGTGGTTGCCGTGCTGGAGACCTTGCTCACCTTCACGACGACCGCGGTGCGGCGGGCGTGGCAGTTCGAGCAGGAGACCGTCTTGCCGGGTGTCGCGCTCGCGGTGGTGGCGGTGGCCAGGAGCAGGCCGAGGATCGCCACCATCGTCGCCGCGAGCATCAGTGTCTTCTTCATCTCGGTCCTTTGGTCGCGTGGCCGGGTACTAGTGCTTGCCGGACTTGCCGTGCGACGTGTGGCTCTTGGCCACAGCCTTCACGGCATCGTTCCCGTGCTTGGCGTGCTTGGCATGCTTGTCCGCGTGCTTGTCCGCGTGCGTCTTGTGGTCCTTGAGCGTGATGGTCCGGTTGTCGTGTCCGACCCTGAACGTAGCGGTAAGAACATGACCGTTCGACAGTGTGACGCTCGCGGTGTACGTGCCCTTCACCAGGCTGGAGAAGGTGACGCGTCCGTGACCATCGGTGACCGCGGCGACCGCTGTGCCCGTGAGGGTGTTGGTCAGCGTGACCGTCACGCCTGCCGCGCCGGGGCCATGGGCGTTCATGACGTGGATCCGCGCGGTGGCGGTCCCGGTCGTCTCAGGAGTCGGGGTAGGGGTCGGCTCGGGCGTGCCCGTGGTGGCGGGGGTGGAAGCCGTGACCTCGAACGTGGCGGACTTCTGCACCTCGACGTTGCCGGCCGCGTCGACCGACCAGAAGGTCAGTGTGTGGGCGCCGGCGGCGCTCACCGCAACAGCGGTGCCGCTGACCTGCGTGCCGCCGTCGAGGATGAAGTAGGTCGAAGCGACGCCTGAGCCGCCCGCGTTGTCGGTCGCGGTCAGGTGGATCGTCGCCGTGCCGGTGTAGGTCGCGAGGGCATCAGAGGTGGTGACGGGGGCGACCGTGTCGGTGGTCGTGGGCGCCGGGGTCGTCGCTACCGGGCTGATGCTCGTCGAGCCCCAACCGTCCGTGGTGGTCGGGCCGGCGATCGCCTGAAGGACGTAGGTCTTGCCGACGGGGACCGTGATCGAACCGGTCGCGCCGGTGACCTGGTCGATCTTCGTCGCTCCATCGAACACCGCGACGACGGTCGCGCCCGAGGCGTTGACATCGTAGGTGGCGGTGGCGCCGTTGTTCGTGGTCTCGGCGGCCGTGACCACGAGCGTCTTGCCTGAGTGGCAGACGGAGCAGTCGGTCGTCTTCGTGGGGAGAGCCGACGCGCTCGACGCGAACGCCGCAACAAGGCCGGCCGTCGCGAGCGCAAGCGCTCCGAACATCATTCTCTTCTTCACAAGCAACCTCCGTGGTCGTTGGGGCGGTCCTCGGCATGCGGCCGCCCGCTCGATTTCCGCGCATCTCCATCCTCGTCCAGGGGCGTGAGCGTCCCGTGAGAGCAAGGTGAGGACTCTCTTAGCCCGACCGGCGGCTGGGACCGGCGGGTGTCCCGAAGTGTCCTCCCGCACCGTGCGCGCGGCGCTCGTCCGCGAGAGCGTGGGGTATACTCCCAGTGCTCGCGGCGTTCGCCGCGCCGCGTCTCCTTTGCTCGCACAAACCCCGTGACAAACGCCGGACGAAGCCCCCCGGCGCACCTGAAGGGACGGCAGCATGCGCGCGATCGGAGTTGGCCTGATAGGACTCGGCACCGTCGGTTCCGGAGTGGTCGAGATACTCCGCTCCCACCGTGAGGACTTCTCGCGCCGGGCGGGCGTCGACATCGAGCTCGTGAGGGTCGCCGACCGCGACGTCTCGCGGGCCTCGGCGCTCGGGCTGCCCGAGGAGATGTTCACCACCGAGGCCTCGGAGGTCATCGCTGACGAGCGGGTCGACATCGTCATCGAGCTCATCGGAGGCACGAACGCCGCCAAGGTGGTCGTGCTGTCGGCGCTGCATGCCGGCAAGTCGGTCGTGACCGCCAACAAGGCGCTCATGGCGAGCAACGGTCAGGAGGTCATGGACGCGGCCTCCAAGGCGGGTGTCGACATCATGTTCGAGGCCTCCGTCGGTGGCGGTATCCCGATCATCGGTCCGCTGAAGCACTCGCTCGTGAGCAACGAGATCGTGTCCGTGATGGGCATCGTCAACGGCACGACCAACTACATGCTGACCCGGATGGCCGATGACGGGCTCGATTACGCCACGGCGCTCGCGGAGGCGCAGGCCAAGGGTTTCGCGGAGGCAGACCCGACGGCGGACGTCGACGGTCACGACGCCGCGGCCAAGATCGCGATCCTCGCATCCATAGCCTTCAACTCGAGGGTCACGGTCGACCTCGTCCCGGTCGAGGGGATCCGCGGGATCACGCCGGTCGACATCGCGTATGCGGCGGAGATGGGCTACGCGATCAAGCTCATGGCCATCGCACGACGGGAGCGCGACGGCATCGACATCCGCGTACACCCCACGATGATCCCGGTCGACCACCCGCTCGCGAAGGTAAGCGGCGTGTACAACGCCATCTACGTGACCGGGGACGCCGTCGGAGAGACCATGTTCTTCGGCGAGGGCGCGGGCTCGCTGCCGGCCGCATCGGCCGTCGTCGGCGACGTCATCGAGGTCGCCCGCCACATCCGGTCGGGCTGTCTCAACCTCGTCGGATGTACCTGCAACGAGCATCTGCCCGTGCGCGACATCTCGCATCTCGAGACCGGCTACTTCATCCGCTTCGCGGTCGCGGACCGTCCCGGCGTGCTGGCGGCTGTCGCCTCGAAGTTCGGCGACCACGGCGTCTCGATCGCTTCGGTGATCCAGAAGCGCGTCTGCGAGTCCGGGGACGCGGAGATCGTCTACGTGACCCATCGGGCCGCCGAGGGCTCCCTCCGGGCCGCGCTCGCCGACATCAAGAGCCTCGACGTCGTCACGGAGGTCTCCTCCGTGATCCGCGTCGAGGACCTGTAGGGACCGCCATGCCGCCGGTCACCGTCACCGTTCCCGCATCGACTGCGAACCTCGGCCCGGGCTACGACTCCTTCGGCCTCGCCTTGGGGCTCCACAACACGGTCACGGCCGGCTTCGCCACCCGGGACACCTGGGAGATCTCGTGCACCGGTGAGGGCGAGGAGGACCCGGAGTCCGGGGCCGACAACCTCATGGTCATCGCGATGCGCCGGCTCTTCGATGTCATCGGCGAGAAGCGTGGTGTGGCCGTGACGTGCGAGAACGGGATCCCGTTCGGCAGGGGCCTCGGCTCGAGCTCGGCGGCGATCGTCGGCGGGCTGGTGGCCGCGAACGCGCTCACCGGCGCCGCGCTTCCTCCGGGCGAGCTGTTCCGTCTCGCCGCCGGCCTCGAGGGCCATCCCGACAACGTGGCCGCCGCCCTGTTCGGCGGATTCACCATCTGCTGGAGCGAGGACGGCATCCCGAGAGCCACGCACATCGACCCTCCGGGCGGGCTGGCGGCGGTGGTCGTCGTGAGCGAGCAGAGGCTGTCGACCGTCAGCGCGCGCGCCCTGCTGCCGGACAGCGTCCCGCACGCGGACGCGGTGTTCGACGCGGGGCGGGCGGGTCTGCTCGCCGCGGGTCTGGCGCTCGGGAGGGCGGACCTGATCGGCCCCGGGATGAGCGACCTGCTCCACGAGCCTTATCGCGCTGCAGCCGTCACCGACCTCGATGCGGTGCGCAGGGTGCTGCTGGAGGCCGGTGCGGACGGCGCGGCGCTGTCCGGCGCAGGTCCCACGGTCATCGGCCTGGTCTCGGGCGTCGATGACGCGGACGCCTTTGCGCGCGCGTCCGCCGTCGCGGGCCGCGCGGCGGAGCCGCTGACGCGCTGCGCGGGACGCAGGGCACCCGAAGTGTTCGCGATCGACCGTGACGGCGCGACCGTCGTCATCGACTGAACCCGAGCGGACGAGAGGGAACGATCCCGATGGATGAGCAGACACCGAACGGTCCGACCCCTCCTCCCTTCGCCGGGCCCCCGGCGGCGCCGGCCGGGCAGCCGCCGGTCGCGGCTGCGTTCGTCGCAGCCGCGCCGCGGCGCTCCCACAGGGGGCTGTGGTGGACGCTGGGGATCGTGGCCGGCGTGTTCATCCTTCTCGGACTCTGCGCGATCGCCGCGGTCTCATCCTTCGTCGGGAGTGGACCGTCGCTGGCGTCGAACGGTTCGGTCGCCGTCATCTACGTGAACGGGGAGATCTCGGGCGTTTCCGGATCGGGCCTGAGCGGGGGAAGCGTCACCCCCGAGATCGTGATCTCGCAGCTGAAGCGGGCCGAGCAGGACGACTCGGTGAAGGCGATCATCCTGCGCATCGACTCGCCCGGCGGGACCGCCTCCGCCTCGGAGGAGATCGCCATCGAGGTCGCGCGCTGCACCAAGCCGACGATCGCCAGCATCGGTGATGTAGGCGCCTCGGGCGCGTACATGATCGCCTCGCAGTGCGACGAGATCATGTCCACCAACTCGTCGGCCGTCGGGTCCATCGGCGTGATCATGGAGATCGGCGACTACTCGGGGCTCGCGAAGAAGCTCGGGGTGAAGTTCATCGCGATCCACGAGGGGGAGTTCAAGGACGCGGGGTCACCGTGGCGCGGGCTCACGACCACCGAGACCGCGATGCTGCAGGCCGATGTCCGGCTCACCTACGACAACTTCATCTCGATCGTCGCCAAGGGACGGAAGATGCCCGACGCCGAGGTGCGCAAGCTAGCGACCGGATGGGCGTGGCCGGGCATCAAGGCCAAGCAGCTCGGCCTCGTCGACAGCATCGGGAACTACACGGACGCGGTGACCCGCGCCGGCGAGCTGGGCAAGATCGAGGGTGAGCCCACGATCGTCACCTACACCGACCAGTCGCTGGGGACCTTGCTCCAGCAGATCACCGGCCTGGTGGATCGTCTCGGCGCCGTCGGCGCCCAGGGCCCCGCTCTGACACCGTCGACACCCACGATCCGCTAGCCGGTCTCCGAGGAGGCGCGCCGTGTCAACCGACCAGCCCGTCGTCATCGCGCAGGTCTCCGACCTCCACTGCGGGTCGGTCTACTTCCGGTCCACGCTGGCCGAGGCCATGCTCGAAGAGGTCAACGCGCTCGGGCCGGACATCGTTGCGGTCACGGGTGATCTGACCGACATGGGCCTTCGCGACGAGTACGACCGTGCGCGCGCGCTGCTCGACCGGATCGAGTGCAAGCGGATGCTCGTCGTGCCCGGCAACCACGACGCTCGCAACGTCGGTGAGGTCCACTTCGAGTCGCTGTTCGGCGCCCGGAAATCGGAGATACGCCTCGACGGCGTCCATCTGCTCGGCATCGACTCGTCGGAGCCCGACCTGGATAGCGGGCGCATCGGGCGCGACGGCTACCGCTGGATCGAGGAGCAGCTCGCGGAACCCTCGGAGTTCAAGATCATCGCGCTTCACCATCACCTGCTCCCCGTGCCCGGCACCGGCCGCGAGCGCAACATCGTGGCGGACGCCGGCGACCTCCTGCGCGTGTTGACGGAGAACGGCGTCGACCTGGTCCTGTGCGGCCACAAGCACGTCCCCAACGTCTGGCGGTTCGAGGACCTCTTCATCGTCAACGCGGGCACCGCCACCTCGATCCGCGTGCGCGGACGCGAGGAGCCCGGCTACAACGTGTTCGAGGTCTTCTCGGACCGGGTGCGCGTGATCCGCTGCCACACCGGCGGGGCGCGCGAGGTCGTCGCCGACTTCCGCAAGGCGCACCAGCACGAGTGCCGGTGGCGTCCGCAGGCCGAGTTCGACGGGGAGGGCATCTCGTGAACCGTGCCCTCGTCGTGATCGACGGCGAGCACTACCCGCCCGTCGTGCGCGCGGCCCTCGAGGACCTCGGCGTCGCGCATCACGTGGTGGCCGCCGTGTTCGCGGGCGGGACCGAGAAGGTCGACACGGTCGTCGACGCGGGGACCTACGGCGTGCCCGTGGTCCGTCGCGCCGACGCGCTCACGGCACTTGCCGACGCCATCGACGTCTACGCGCCCGACGTCGTGATCGACCTGTCCGACGAGCCCGTCGTCACGAGCGCCGATCGCTTCCGGCTCGCCGGCGTGGCCCTCGGGCGCGGCGTCGCCTATCAGGGCGCCGACTTCCGCTTCGAGCCCCCGGCAGGGGACCTCGCGACGCGCACGCCGACGCTGGCCGTGGTAGGCACGGGCAAGCGCGTGGGCAAGACCGCGGTCTCGGCCCACGTCGCGCGTCTGCTCGCGGCCTCCGGGCTCACGCCCGTGGTGCTGGCGATGGGCCGTGGAGGGCCCGAGTCGCCCGAGCTGCTCCGCGGCGACGAGCTGCGGCTCACCACCGCCGACCTCATCGGTTTCACCCGACAGGGCAGGCACGCGAGCTCCGACAACTACGAGGACGCCGTGATGAGCCGCGTCATGACCGTCGGCTGCCGCCGTTGCGGTGGCGGCATGGCCGGGCGGACGTCGTTCAGCAACGTGCCCGAGGGCGCGCTGCTCGCCGACGGCCTCGGCGCGGCGATCATGATGCTGGAGGGCTCGGGCGCCGCGACGCCGCCGGTCCACGCCGACGCCTCGCTGCTGGTGATCGGGGCGTCGCAGGGGACCGGCTACGTGACCGACTACTTCGGCCCCCTGCGGCTCGACGCGGCCGATGCCGTCGTCATCGCCGGCGCGGAGCCGGCCCTGGTCGCGCCCGAGCGCACGGCGGCGCTGGTCGCGGCCGTGCGGCGTCACCGTCCCGACGTGCCGGTCAGCACGATCACGTTCCGCCCGCGCCCCATCGAGCCGGTCGAGGGCAGGCGCGTCTTCTTCGCCACGACCGCGCCGCAGCAGCTCGTGCCGGTGCTCGCCGCGCACCTCGAGGAGCGGTACGGGTGCGTCGTCGTCGCGTCGAGCCCGCACCTCTCGGACCGTGCGCGGCTTCGCGAGGACCTCGACGCGGCCGCCGGCTCTTTCGACCTTCTGGTCACCGAACTCAAGGCGGCGGCTATCGACGTCGTTGCCATGACGGGCGAGGCGTACGGCGTCCCGACCGTGCTCGCTGACAACGTCCCGCAGCGCGTCGGCGGAGACGACCTGGACTCGACCGCACTCTCGCTGGCGCGACTCGCACAGCGGCGCGCGGCGGAAAGGCACGCACGATGACCCAGGAAGAGCGTCGACCGATCATCATCTCCGAGGCGCGGCACGGCCTGCCGTACAGCAAGGGCCTCATGGCGCAGTCGTTCATGGCCACGGGCATGGCGCCGAGCCGGTCGTACGCCGTCGCGTCGGCGGTCGAGAAGGCGATCCGCGATTCGGGGACCGTCCAGATCTCAACGGCCGAGCTGCATCACCTCGCGGCCGACACGCTGCGGGAGACCGCCGGCGACGTCTACGCGGACCGCTACGTGCGCCTCGACGAGGTCGCGCGCCGCGACACGCCGCTGATCGTCCTCATCGGCGGCACCACCGGTGTCGGCAAGTCGACGATCGCCACCGAGGTCGCGCACCGGCTCGGGATCACGCGCATCGTCTCGACGGATTCCATTCGTGAGGTCATGCGTGGTATCTTCTCCAAGGACCTCATGCCGGCGATCTACGAATCGTCGTTCAACGCCTGGCGAGGCCTGCGGGTCCCGGTACCGCAGGGGGCCAATCCCGTGATCGTCGGATTCCGCGAGCAGACGGCCGTGGTCACGACGGGGATCAAGTCCCTCATCGAACGCGCCGTGCTCGAGGGCCAGAGCATGATCGTCGAAGGTATCCACCTCGTTCCCGGATACATCGACCCCTCGGAGTTTCACAACGCATCCGTGGTCCAGCTCATCGTGACCGTCGATGAGGAGGACGCCCACCGCAGCCACTTCTACATCCGCGAGGTGCAGACGGACGGCGGCCGTCCTCTGGAGAAGTACCGGGCGAACTTCGACAACATCCGCCTGCTCGGCCACTACATCGAGGATCTTGCCAGAGAGCACGGCACCCCGCTCGTGCACAGCCTGCAACTCGATGCCACGGTCGCGGAGACGCTCGAACTGATCGTGACCGCGGCGACGGGGGACCGGCCCGTGACGGGGAACCGGGTGAAGAGGGAAGACGGCGCGCAGCACACGGCGCGCAGCACATAGGCCGGCACGAACACCGAACGAAAGGAACGACACATGAAGTTCTTCCTGGACACGGCGAACCTCGCCGAGATCGAGGAGGCCGCGTCGTGGGGAGTGCTCTCGGGCGTCACCACGAACCCGACCCTCTACGCGCGTGAAGGCGGCAAGCTCGCGGACTTCCACTCGCACCTCAAGCGGATCTGCGAGCTGTGCGAGGGCCCGGTCAGCGGTGAGACCGTCGGCCTCACCCGCGACGAGATCGTCCGCGAAGGCCTCGAGCTCGCCGCGATCGCGCCCAACATCATCGTCAAGGTGCCCGTCATGCCCGAGGGCCTGGCCGCGACGAAGTGCCTGTTCGACCAGGGCATCAAGGTGAACATGACGCTCTGCTTCACCGTGCCGCAGGCCCTCCTGGCCGCGCGTGCGGGGGCGAGCTACATCTCGCCGTTCGTGGGCCGCTTCGACGACATCTCCGAGGACGGCATCGGCAAGCTCGCCGAGACCGTGCAGGCCGTCAACAACTACGACTTCGGACACGACGTCGAAGTCATCGCCGCGTCCATCCGCTCGGCCAACCACGTGGTGCAGGCCGGGCTCATCGGATGCGACATCGCAACCGTTCCGTTCGCAGTGCTGAAGAACCTCGTGAAGCACCCGCTGACCGACCGCGGGCTCGAGTCGTTCCTCGCCGATTGGGAGAAGGTCAAGAATTCATGAGTGCACGCCCTCGTAAGCGCGGCCGTCGCGGCGGTTCACCGCAGGCCGAAGCCGCTCCGCAGCCTTCGGTGACCCGTGCCGACCTCGAGCCGAAGACCATCGCCGAGCTCCGCGCGATGGGCGCCGAGCTCGGGCTCGACACGAAGCCGCTGAAGAAGAAGGACGAGATCATCGACGCCGTCCTCGAGGCCCGGGTGAAGGCCGAAGGGTTCGTCGACGTCATGGGGATCCTTGACATCCTTCCGGAGGGCTATGGCTTCCTCCGCACCAGCGGCTACCTGCCCGGCGACAAGGACGTCTACGTCTCGATGTCGGCGGTGCGCAAGCACGAGATGCGCCGCGGCGACATGGTGCGCGGCCAGGTCCGCCCGCCGAAGGAGACCGAGAAGTACGCGGCGCTCCAGAAGGTCCTCGGTATCAACGGCAAGAGCCCCGAGGAGAACCGGAACCGCAAGGAGTTCAAGGACCTCACCCCCATCTACCCGGACCAGAAGTTCAAGATGGAGTGGAGGCCCGATGCGATCACGACGCGCATCATCGACCTCGTGGCGCCGATCGGCAAAGGGCAGCGCGGACTGATCGTCTCCCCGCCGAAGGCCGGCAAGACCACCATCCTCAAGGACATCGCGGCCGCGATCCACGCGAACAACCCCGAGGTCTACCTCATGTGCCTGCTCGTCGACGAGCGCCCCGAGGAAGTCACGGACATGGAGCGTTCGATCCACGGCGAGGTGCTCTCCTCGACCTTCGACATGCCGTCGGACAACCACATCCTGGTCGCCGAACTGTGCATCGAGCGCGCCAAGCGTCTGGTGGAGAGCGGCTACGACGTCGTCATCCTGCTGGACTCGATCACGCGCCTCGGCCGCGCCTACAACCTCGCGAGCCCGGCCTCGGGACGCATCCTGTCCGGTGGCGTCGACTCGACCGCGCTCTATCCGCCCAAGAAGTTCTTCGGGGCGGCGCGCAACATCGAGTTCGGCGGCTCGCTGACGATCATCGCGACCGCCCTCGTGGACACCGGCTCCAAGATGGACGAGGTGATCTTCGAGGAGTTCAAGGGCACCGGCAACATGGAGCTCCGCCTCGACCGTCGCCTCGCCGACAAGCGCATCTTCCCGGCGATCGACGTCATCACATCAGGGACGCGCAAGGAAGAGCTGCTCCTCGACCCGGTCGAGGCGCCGTACATCTGGAAGCTGCGCCGCGTCCTCCACTCCCTGGACGCCGCGCAGGCCATCGAGCTCCTCATCGACCGCGTGAAGAAGACCGGCAGCAACCGGGAGTTCCTCGCGGCCATCTCCAAGACCGCCGCCGCCACGAGCAGCAAGCGCAACGGCGACTAGCAGCCCATGCGGTTCGAGCAAGACGAAGGGCCCCGGATCGCTCCGGGGCCCTTCGTGTGTCGTGCGCGGGTGCT
Organism: Coriobacteriia bacterium; assembly: GCA_025361505.1. Classification (GTDB taxonomy): domain Bacteria; phylum Actinomycetota; class Coriobacteriia; order Anaerosomatales; family PALSA-660; genus PALSA-660. Next base: position 14,513 of record JANYKZ010000048.1, on the reverse strand, counting down.
GCGCTAGGAGCGCTTGCCCTGGTAGCCGCCGCCCGAGCCGCTCGCGCGCCCGGAGCCGCTGGCGCGACCCTGGCCGCCGGTACGCCCGACCCGGCGCTTGCCGGCGGGAGCGGGCTGGTGCTTCGGGGCGTTCGGGTTGCGCTCGGGGTCCGGGACGACGCGGGACTCGTCATAGCGGAAGCCCACGGCGTCCTCGCCGGCGGTGATGACCGACCCGATCATCTTCTCGATGTCGCGGAGGTTGTCGTGCTCCTCCGGCGCCAGCAGCGTGTACGCGGAGCCCGACTTGCCGGCGCGGGCGGTGCGCCCGATGCGGTGGACGTAGTCCTCGGGGACGTTCGGAAGGTCGTAGTTGATGACGTGGGTGATGCCGTCCACGTCGATGCCACGGGCGACGATGTCCGTGGCCACCAGCACGCGGCACGCGCCGCGCTTGAAGTCGCTCAGGGCGCGGACGCGCTGCGACTGCGAGCGGTTGCCGTGGATCGCGGCGCTGCGGACGCCGGCGCGCTCGAGCGAGTGTGCGACGCGGTCGGCGCGATGCTTCGTCCGCGTGAAGACGAGCACGCGGTCGAGGCGGTGCTCCTCGATCATGTGGATGAGCAGATCGCTCTTCTGGGTCCCTGAGACCGGGAAGATCCGCTGCTGGATGGCTTCGATCGGCGTTGAGGGCGGCGCCACGTCGATGCGCGCGGGGTTGTCGAGCGTGTCGCCGACGATGCGCAGCACCTCGGGCGTCATGGTCGCCGAGAACAGCAGCGTCTGCCGGATCGGCGGGAGCAGCGCGAGGATGCGCTTCACGTCGGGCCAGAAGCCCTGGTCGAGCATGCGGTCGGCCTCGTCGAGGACGAGGACCTCCACTCGGCTCAGGTCGACGTGGCGGCTGCCCGCCAGGTCGAGCAGGCGGCCGGGGGTGGCGACGAGCATGTCGACGCCGTGCTGCAGCGCCCGGCGCTGCGGCTCGTAGCCGACGCCGCCGTAGACGGCTGCGACGCGGTGGCGCGTGGACCTCGATGCGGTCTTGGCCACGTCCTCGATCTGCAGCGCGAGCTCACGCGTCGGCGTGACGATCAGGCAGGTGATGGCGCCCTTGCGCGCTGTGATGCGCTGGAGGGTGGGGAGTACGAACGCGGCGGTCTTGCCGGTGCCCGTCTGGGCGCAGCCGACGACGTCGCGACCTGCGAGGACGAGCGGGATGGCGCCGGACTGGATAGGGGTCGGCTCGGCGTAGCCCATCGACGCGACGGCCTGCAATAGGCGTGCGTCGAGACCCAGGTTGTCGAAACTCAAATGAAGTTCTCCTTCGTGGCGCGGTCCTTTGCGGGCGGCGCGTGTGGCAGACGCGATTCGATCCGTCAGCCAACCGAAGGTGAGTGAGGAACGACCGGGTCTTGGGTGGTCAGCGCGCCGGGTCGTCGACGCGCGTCGGGCCAGTATAGGCGCTGAGCGGGGGAAACGCGAATCGCGCGCCTCGCGCGAGGCCCGGAAGGGCGGTCCTGCCACGCGGGATCGGTCGCGGGAGTTTGCCGCCCGCGCACCCGGCGTGCTACTATTCCACGGCTGTCCCGCGCCCGGTCGGAAACCGTGCGCACCCTATGCGGAGGTAGAAGAAATGCGCCAGGGTATCCATCCCGATTACGTCGAAGCCACGGTCCACTGCTCCTGTGGCAACACCTTCACCACCAAGTCGACCTCTCCGTCGCTGCGCGTCGAGCTCTGCGACCTGTGCCACCCGTTCTACACGGGCCAGCAGAAGTTCGTCGACACCGGCGGACGCGTCCAGCGTTTCGCCGACAAGTTCGGCGCCTCTGCCGAGACCGTCGTGCAGAAGGATGCGGCCGCCAAGGAAGCGCGTCGCGCCGCTCACGAGGAGTCGGTCACCGCTGCCCGCCTGGCCCGCGCCGAGCGCGAGCGCCTCGAGGCCGAAGAGGCCGAGAAGGCCGCGGCTCGCGCTCCCAAGGCCGCTGCCGTCGAGGCCGCTCCGGTCGAAGAGCCCGTCGCCGAGGAGGCTCCCGTCGAGGAAGCCGCTTCCGAGGACGCAGCCGAGTAGCACGCTTCATCCGAACGCTATGATGGGAGGCGGGACCGCGCGAAGGTCTCGTCTCCCGTCGTGTACGAAGGCGAAGATGCCCATGGACGTCCGGCTCCTCTACCACACCCCCGATCCGCAGCGCTCCATCGCCGCGGCGGCGCGGCTGTGCTACTCCCCGGTCGGCGCGGCCGAACTCCTCGAGCACATGAGCGAGGAGGCCGTCCGCAAGGTCCTGAAGACGGTAATCTCGTCGGGCCACACATCCACGCTCGAGCACGCGAGCTACACCTTCGCCATCGACGGGGTGTCGCGTGCGATGACGCACCAGCTCGTCCGGCATCGCCTGGCGAGCTACAACCAGCAGTCGCAGCGCTACGTCGCGTACGACAGCGAGCCCGTCTTCGTGGTGCCGCCGAAGGTGGCGGCCGACCCGGTGGCCCGCGCGGCGTTCGACGAGGCGTGCGCGACGGCCTTCGAGGCCTACCGCGCGCAGCTCGACGCGGGCGTGCCGGCTGAGGACGCCCGCTACCTGCTCCCCAACGCCATGGAGACCAAGATCGTGGTCACCATGAACGTCCGCGAGCTGCTCCACTTCTTCGAGCTGCGCTGCTGCAAGCGCGCCCAGTGGGAGATCCGAGAGGTGGCGCTGGCGATGCTCGAACTTGCTGAGCCGACCGCGCCCTACCTCTTCATTGACGCGGGCGCGTCGTGCCGCCGCGGCCCGTGCGGCGAGGGAAAGATGACGTGCGGAGATCCCTATCCGAAGGCGCCCAAACGTGACTGACGAGAACACCACCGCCGTCGAGCCCGAGCCGATCGATCCCCCCGCGCCCGTCGTTCCCGAGATGGACGAGGCCGAGATCGAGCGCCGCTTCGCCGCGCCCGCCGGCCACACGCACATCGGCGGCCAGGCGCTCATCGAGGGCATCATGATGCGCGGCAGGACCGCGTGGGCCGTGGCCGTCCGCACCCCCGACGGCTCGGTGCACCTCGAGGAACACGACCTCCCGACGAAACACCGCACCGGCTGGCGCACGTGGCCGGTCGCGCGCGGCGTCTGGGCCATGTACGAGACGCTCGCCCTGTCGCTCAAGGCATTCGGAGTGGCCGCCTCGCTTGCCGGCGCCACCGAGGAGGAGCAGCTCACGTCGACCGAGATCATGTGGACGATGGTGGCGGGCGTCGCACTCGCGATCGTGGCCTTCATCCTCGCCCCCGCGCTGCTCACCAACCTGGTCACCAGCTCGGTCTCGCACCCGTATCTGTGGAACATCGTCGACGGCGTCCTCCGTCTCGGCGTGTTCCTCGCGTACATCTGGGGCGTCGGCTTCATGCCCGACATCCGCCGCGTCTTCGCCTACCACGGCGCCGAGCACAAGTCGATCCACGCGTACGAGCACGGCATCCCGTTGGAGCCGCGCTACATCCAGCGCTACGACACGCTGCACGTCCGCTGCGGCACGGCGTTCCTGCTCATGGTGATGGTCGTCTCGATCGCCGTGTTCTCGCTGCTGCCCGGCAAGATCGTGATGGGCTGGTTCGGCGTCACGGCGGGCCTGGCGATCGTCACGTTCAACATCGTGAGCCGCATCCTGTTGCTGCCGGTCGTCGCGGGACTCGCCTACGAGATCACCGTGAAGTGGGCGGGTAACCACTCGGAGAACCCGTTCGTCCGGGTGCTCCTGTGGCCGGGGATGCAGCTGCAGCGCCTGACCACGCGCGAGCCCGATGACGGCATGGTCGAGGTCGCCGTCGCGGCACTGACCGCCGTCGCGGCGCGAGACGCCCGGGCCGAGGCGCAGACCGGCGCCGCACCCGCCATCAGCTAAGAAGGAACGCTCATCATGCGCGAGAAACTCACCTCTATCCTGGCCTCCTACGACGACCTCTCCGCGCGTCTGGCCGACCCTGCCCTCATGTCCGACCAGAAGGAGTACGCGCGGCTCGCGAAGGAGCACCGCGCGCGCCAGCCGCTGGCCGAGAAGGCCCGCGAGTACATTGCCGCGCTCGACGCGCTCGACGAGGCCAAGGAGATGCTCAAGTCGGAGAGCGACCCTGAGCTCAAGGAGATGGCGTCCTCGGAGATGAAGACCATCGAGGAGACGCTGCCCGCGATCGAGGACGAGCTCAAGCTGATGATGCTGCCGGGCGACCCGAACGACGACAAGGACATCATCGTCGAGATCCGCGCGGGCGCGGGCGGCGACGAGGCGGCCCTGTTCGCGGGCGACCTGTACCGCATGTACCTGCGCTACGCCGACACCCAGAAGTGGAAGTACGAGGAGATCGACTCGAGCGAGTCGGAGACCGGCGGCTTCAAGGAGGTCTCCTTCCGCATCCGCGGCAAGAAGGTCTTCTCGAAGATGAAGTTCGAGTCGGGCGTGCACCGGGTGCAGCGGGTCCCGGCGACCGAGACGCAGGGCCGCATCCACACGTCGACCGCGACGGTGGCCGTGCTGCCCGAGGTCGACGAGGTCGAGGTCGAGCTCAACACGAGCGATCTGCGCGTGGACGTCTACCGCTCCTCCGGCCCGGGCGGGCAGTCGGTCAACACCACCGACTCCGCGGTGCGCATAACGCACCTCCCGACCGGCACGGTCGTCCAGTCGCAGAACCAGAAGAGCCAGCTGCAGAACAAGGAGGCGGCGATGCGCGTCCTGCGAGCCCGCCTCTACGAGGTGCAGCTCGAGAAGCAGCAGGCCGAACAGGGCGCGACGCGCCGCAGCCAGATCGGCTCCGGCGATCGCGCCGAGAAGATCCGCACCTACAACTACCCGCAGGACCGGATCACCGATCACCGCATCGGCCTGACGGTGCACAACATCCCGGGCGTCATGGCCGGCGCACTCGACCCGCTCGTCGAGGGTCTGGTGGCCGCTGACCGCGCCGAGCGCCTGAACGCGGTCGTCTGACGATGCCGGCTGACGACGGCGCGGTCCGGCGGGACGAGCGCACCTGGACCGTCGCCGACGCCATGGCCTGGACCGTCGACTACCTCACGCGCAAGGAGATCGAGTCCCCGCGCCGCAGCGCCGAGTGGCTGCTGTCGGCCGCGACGGGCCTGAGCCGCATCGAGCTCTACGCGCATCACGACCGCCCGCTGACGCCAGAGGAGCGCGCCGCATTCCGCGCGGGTATCGAGCGCCGCGCGGCCGGGGAGCCGCTCCAGTACGTCACCGGCGAGATGCCCTTCCGCCACCTCGTGCTCCAGGTGCGCCCGGGCGTGTTCATCCCGCGTCCCGAGACCGAGGTCCTGGTCGACACCGTCCTCGAGTATCTCGACCGCTGCGGAGTGGACGACCCGATCGTGGTCGACCTGTGCACGGGGTCGGGCGCCGTTGCGGTCTCGACGGCCTACGAGCGCGCCGGCGCGCGGGTCTACGCCACCGAGATCGTCCCCGGGACCGCGGAGGTCGCGCGCCTGAACGCCGAGAGGGCGGGCGTCGTGGAGCGCGTCACCGTCGGGGTGGGCGACCTCTTCGTTCCGCTGCCCCCGGAGTTGCGTGGCCGCGTCGACGTCGTGGTCTCCAATCCGCCCTACATCCCGACCGCCGACCTGGCCGATCTGCCTGCGGAGGTGGCGTCCCGCGAGCCGCGCATCGCGCTCGACGGAGGGGCCGACGGCCTCGACACGGTGAGGCGGATAGTCGCCGGTGCGGGGGAGTGGCTGCGGCCCGGCGGGCTGCTCGCGGTGGAGACCGACACGACACGGGTGAAAGACGCTGCGGAGCTGATGGCTTCGTGGTATGAAGGAGTCGTAGTCCGGCGCGACCTGACCGGTCGTGACCGGATCGCGTTCGGCACAAGACGGGAGGCTTGAGTGCGATGAGCAAAGTCATCCATATCGATCCGGAGGCACCCTCGGCCGAAGCCATAAACCTGGCGGCTGCGGTGCTGCGGGACGGCGGGATCGTCGTGTTCCCGACCGAGACCGTGTACGGCATCGGAGCCGCTGCGAGTTCATGCATCGGACCGCAGGAGATCGTCGACATCAAGATGCGTCCGGCCTCGAAGCCCCTCCCGTGGCTCGTCGAGACCGAGGACGCGCTCGACACGTACGGCGTCGACGTGCCCGAGTACGCCCATCGTCTTGCCCAGCACTTCTGGCCGGGAGCGCTCACCCTGGTCGTGCACGCCTCCGACCGCGTCGGCAAGGACTTCCGCGACTCACGCGGCACCGTCGCGCTGCGCTGCCCCGACCACGAGGTCGTTCAGGAGCTCATCCGCGCCAGCGGCGGCCCCATCATCACGACCTCCGCGAACACCTCCGGCAAGCACGCGCCGGGCAGCTTCGACGAGCTCGAGTCGCGCATCGTCGCGGCGGCCGACCTGACGCTCGACGGCGGCGAGACCCGCCACGGCATGCAGTCGACCGTCGTGGACTGCACGGGCCCCGAGCCGATGATCGTCCGTGACGGCGCCATCCCGGCCGACGAGATCGCCTCGGTGGCCGCGGCGGAGTAGCGCTCGGGAACGATACGAGATCGATGACGGGGCGCCCCTGACAGGGCGCCCCGTCGCGGTACAATCCCGATACCACGGCAGTCGCCGACGGTGCGGGAACGATGCGACGGGCAGGAGCGCGAGCGTGCGGATCACCATCGGCGCGGACCATGCGGGATTCCCGCTCAAGGAGGCCGTCAAGGCCCACCTCGTCTCCGCCGGGCACGCCGTGACCGACGCCGGAGCGTACTCCACGGACTCCGTCGACTACCCGGTGATCGCGGGTGCCGTCGCCGGCGCCGTCGCGTCGGGCGACGCCGAGTCCGGCGTGCTGGTCTGCGGGACCGGTCTCGGCATGGCCATCGCGGCGAACAAGGTGGCCGGCGTGCGCGCCGTCCAGGTCAACACCGTCGCCTTCGCTGAGATGGCGCGCCGCCACAACGACGCGAACGTCGTCACGCTCGCGGGACGCTCGATCGACGAGGGCGTGGCGTTCGACATCGTCGACGCCTTCCTGTCGACCGCCTTCGAGGGCGGTCGCCATCAGGTCCGTGTCGACCAGATCAGCGGCATGGAGTGTCAGCCCGGCAGGACCGTCTCCTAGAGCGAAAGGTACGCCCCCATGTCATTCCGCTTCCTCGACAGCGCCGACCCCGAAGTCGCCGCGGCCTGCGACGCCGAACTCGCCCGCCAGCGCTCCACCGTCGAGCTCATCGCGTCCGAGAACTTCACGTCGCTCGCGGTGCTCGAGGCGGCCGGCACCGTGCTCACCAACAAGTACGCCGAAGGTCTTCCCGGGAAGCGCTACTACGGCGGCTGCGAGAAGGTCGACGTGGTCGAGAACCTGGCGCGCGATCGCGTGAAGGAGCTCTTCGGCGCCGAGCACGCGAACGTGCAGCCGCACGCGGGCGCTCAGGCCAACATGGCCGTCTACTTCGCCGCGCTCAGCCCCGGCGACAAGGTGCTCGGCATGAGTCTCGCGCACGGCGGTCACCTGACCCACGGCAGCCCCGTCAACTTTTCGGGCAAGTGGTTCGACATCGCGGCCTACGGGCTCGACCCCGACACCGAGCGCATCGACTACGACGAGGTCGAGCGTCTCGCGAAGGAGCACCGCCCCAAGATGATCATCGCGGGAGCGAGCGCCTACCCGCGCGTCATCGACTTCGAGAGATTCGGCGCGATCGCGAAGGAGGTCGGCGCCTACCTCATGGTCGACATGGCCCACATCGCCGGCCTCGTCGCCACCGGGGCGCACCCGTCGCCCGTGCCGCACGCCGACTTCGTGACCTCCACTTCGCACAAGACCCTGCGCGGTCCGCGCTCGGGCTTCATCCTCTGCAAGGCGGAGCACGCCGCCATGATCGACAAGGCGGTCTTCCCGGGCCTGCAGGGCGGCCCGCTCGAGCACATCATCGCGGCGAAGGCGGTCGCGTTCGGTGAGGCGATGCGCCCCGAGTTCACCGACTACATCGCTCAGGTCGTGGTCAACGCCCGTGTCATGGGCGAGGCCATGGTGGAGGCCGGGCTGCGTCTGGTCTCCGGCGGGACCGACAACCACCTGATGCTCGTCGACCTCACGCCCGCCGGCATCACCGGCAAGGACGCCGAGCGGCTCCTGGAGGACTGCGGGATCACGACCAACAAGAACGCGATCCCGAACGACCCGCAGTCGCCCTTCGTGACCAGCGGGATCCGCATCGGCTCGCCCGCGATCACGACGCGCGGGTTCACCGAGACAGACGCGCGCCACGTGGGCGAGCTGGTGGCCCGAGCGATCTTCAACCGCGGCGACGAGGCCGTGCTGTCGGGGGTCCGCGACGCCGTACACGAGCTGACCGAGCGTCACCCGCTCTACCCCGGGCTCTAGGCCCGTCCCCCAGTCGAGGCGGGCGCGCTCGGGCCCGCGAGGAGAAGCCAGATGCAGTACGCACCGAACGTCACCGTGGTCGATCACCCGCTCGTCCAGCACAAGCTGTCGGTCCTCCGCGACATCCGGACCGGGCCCAAGGAGTTCCGCGAACTCGTCGGCGAGCTGGCGATGCTGATGGCCTACGAGGCGACCCGCGAGTTCCAGCTCGCCGAGTCGACGGTCACGACGCCGATCTGCGAGACGACCACGAAGGTCCTCGCGGGCAAGAAGGTCGCGATCGTGCCGATCCTGCGCGCCGGCCTCGGCATGGTCGACGGGATCCTGTCACTGGTCCCCGCGGCGAAGATCGGCCACATCGGCCTCTACCGCGACCCCAAGACGCTCCAGCCGGTGGAGTACTACTGCAAGCTCCCTGAGGACATCGGCGAGCGCGACGTCATGATCGTCGACCCGATGCTGGCCACGGGCGGCTCGGCCGCCGCGGCGATCGGCTTCCTGCGGGAACGCGGCGCGAAGTCGGTCCGCCTCCTGTCGATCATCGCGGCGCCCGAGGGCATCGCGGCCGTGACCGCGGCCGACCCGGCCGTGAAGGTCTACGTGTGCGCGGTCGACACGCACCTCAACGAGCACGGCTACATCGTGCCGGGCCTCGGCGACGCGGGCGACCGCCTGTTCGGGACGCTGTAGGACATGCCGGAGCCACGCCCGTCTTGGGACGACTACTTCATGACGATCACGCGTCAGGTCGCGACGCGGTCCACGTGTCTGCGCAGGCATTGCGGAGCGGTGATCGTGAACGACCGCCGCATCCTGGCGACGGGCTACAACGGCACGCCTCGCGGCCTGCGTCACTGCGAGGAGGTCGGGTGCCTGCGCGAACAGCGCGGCATCGCCTCGGGCTCGCACCACGAGCTGTGCCGCGGGATCCACGCGGAGCAGAACGCCGTCGTGCAGGCCGCGCTCTACGGCGTGGCGATCGGCGGGTCCACGATCTACACGACCCACCAGCCGTGCGTGCAGTGCGCCAAGATCCTCATCAACGCGGGGATCGTCGAGATCGTCTACGGAGACGCCTATCCCGACCCGCTCTCGGAGGAGATGCTCGCCGAGTCCGGTGTCGCGCGTCGTCTGTACGCCGCCGGATGCTGATCTAGACCGTGGCGGACTTCGAGGTACTCCACTACTTCGCCCTTGGGGCCGTCGCGCTGGTAGCGACACTCCTGGCGACCCCGATCGTGCGGGACCTCAGCGTGCGCGCCTCGCTCGTCGATCGCCCGGGAGGGCGGAAGGTCCACCTGAAGGCCGTCCCTCGGCTCGGCGGGATCGGCATGTTCGTGGGGTTCGTCGCGGCGCTCGCGCTGGAGGTCGCCGGAGGGTCGGCCGGGTGGTGGCCGGCGATCTTCGCCCGCCTGGACCTGCCGCTCATGGGAACGCTCGCGGGTTGTGTGCTGATCTTCATCGTCGGACTGATCGACGATCTCAGAGGCTTGTCGCCCGCTATGAAGTTCGGCGGGCAGCTGACCGCGGCCGCGCTGCCGATCGCGGCCGGCGTGCACATCCAGCACGTGCCGCTGGGCGTGTTCACCTACCCGGTGACCGCGATCTGGATCGTCGGGTTCGCGAACGTCTTCAACCTCATCGACGGGCTCGACGGCCTGGCGGCCGGCGTGGCGGCCATCGCCGCCGCCAGCTTCCTGCTGATCGCGATCGACATGAACACACTGGTGGCGGGCGTGCTGGCGGCGTCGCTGATCGGGGCGTGCGTCGGCTTCCTGCGCTACAACTTCAATCCGGCCTCGATCATCATGGGCGACTCGGGCGCGCTGCTGATCGGCTACATCCTCGGATGCACGGCGCTGCTCGGTGTCATGAAGTCGGCCGCGGCCCTGACCCTGGTCGCGCCGCTGATCGTCATCGGGGTGCCCGTCTTCGACACCGGGAGCGCGATCATCCGGCGCTGGCGCAGCGGACGCCCCATCCACGAGGCCGACAACGGGCATATCCATCACCGGCTGCTCCACCTCGGTTTCAGCCAGCGTCAGACGGTGCTCACCATCTACGTGTGGTCCGCGGCACTCGCGATCGGCGGATACCTGATGGGTCATGTGGCGATCAGCATGCGCGTCGTGATCCTGGTCGCCTTGGTAGGGCTCTCGGGCGTGACGGCATGGCGGCTGCGGCTCTTCGAGAAGGCGCGCTTCCACGGCGACGACGAGGAGTAGGGCGGTCCCGGTCGACGGACGGGGCCGCCGGGTTCGCGCCCGTTCCCCTCGGGAACACACTCCTCGAGGAGAATCCGTCACAGGTTCGGTCTTGGTAGGGCCGCTCCGATGCGGTAGCATGGCAACGCTTCCGACGACACCCCCCGGGTCGCGGAGCGACACACACAGGCGCTGCAGGTCGAGGTCCCCACGGGACATCCGGCCCGCTATCCTCCTTGCGCCGTTCTGCGTCGCTGTGACTCCCGGGCACGTCGTCCGAGGCGCAGTGGTGTGAACGGAAGCGAGTCGAAGGAGCGTAAGGACACTGGGAGCCGCAACCACCGGGATCGTGCTGTTCCTCGGCAACGGTATCGTCGCGTCCATCCTCGGGATCGTGGTCGGAGCATCGATGCTCCTGCTCAACGCCATGGGTATCCGGATGTTCACTCCTGAGACGCTCGAGCTCGGCGCGGCGCGCGCAGTCGTGCTGATGGTGCTGGGAATGGTCGCAGGCTTCGTGGGCCTGCTGCTGTACTACCTGTTCGTGCGCGCAGGACTGGTCCCGTTCGGTCTCGGGCTGATAGCCGGCTTCCTCATACCGGCGCTGGTCGCCCTGTTCCGCGCGAAGTAGCAACGCAAGGTTTTCGACCCTTCAGGAGGTAGTCGGTCACCGTGGAGAACCTGGGCCCCGCAGTCACCAAGCTGCTCGAAGAGCTGAACCCGTTCGCCGTTCTCGGCAAGGGCGCCGCGCCCGGCGTCGAGCTGGCGAAGAACGCGGTGGTTCTGACGAACTACTCGTTCTTCCTGATCGTCGCCGTCGCGCTGACCGCGATCTTCTTCCTGATCGCCTCGCGCAGGATGACGCTCGTGCCCAAGGGCATCGGCAACATCGGCGAGTGGGGCGTGGAGTTCGTCCGCAACAACATCGTGCTCGACGTCATGGGGTCGGAGGGTGTGAAGTACCTCCCGTTCATCGTGACTGTGTTCTTCGCGGTGCTGTTCAACGACTTCCTCGGCCTTATCCCGGGCATGAAGCCGGGCACCGGTACCCTGGGCACCACGTTCGCGTGGGGCATCATGGTCTTCGTCGTCTACAACTGGGTCGGCATCAAGAAGCACGGCCTGTGGAAGTACCTCAAGAGCTTCCTGCCTGCCGGCACGCCTCTCGTGCTGGCTCCGTTCATCTACCTGCTCGAGGTCATCAGCCACGTCCTGCGGCCGTTCACGCTCGGCGTCCGCCTCTACGCCAACATGTACGCGGGACACATCGTCCTCGGCATCTTCGGCATCTTCGTGGTCATGGCCGCCGCGGCGCTCGGCCCCGTCACCGCCGTCGTGGCCGGCCTGTCCTTGGCCATGCAGATCGTCATGTACGCCTTCGAGGTGTTCGTCGCCTTCATCCAGGCGTACGTCTTCGCGATCCTCACCGCCGTCTACATGAACGGCGCGATCCACGCGGGTGAGCACTAGGTCTCCACTCGGTCACACCGCCGGCCCATGCCGGCGTGCTCGTTGAAGCAGTGAAGGTTCGGGTCCCACCAATGTGGCCCCGGTCGTATTCGAAGGAGGAACAGTGGGCGGTTCTCTGAGCGTTCTCGGTGCCGGTCTTGCGTTCGGTCTCGGCGCCATCGGCCCCGGCATCGGAGTCGGTTTCGTAGCGGGCAAGGCGATCGAGGGCATGGCTCGCCAGCCTGAGATGGCCAACAAGATCCAGACGACCATGTTCATCGGCATGGCGCTGGCCGAGGCCATCGCACTGCTGGGCTTCGTCCTCGCCTTCGTCCTGCAGGCCGCCAAGTAAGCACCGCTCTTCAGGGCGCTGCCTGTCTCACGAAGGAGCATCGATGGACAAGATCATCCCGCTGACTTCCGAGCTGCTGGTCTCGCTCGTGTCGTTCGCCGTGCTCTTCGTGGTCATGTGGAAGTTCGCACTTCCCCCGATCACGAAGATGCTCGACGAGCGGGCCGACAAGATCAAGGACTCGCTGGAGAAGGCCGAGGAGACGCGTGTCGAGGCCGAGCGGCTGCTCAACGAGTACAAGGAGCAGCTGGCCGAGGCGCGTCTCGAGTCGAGCCGTGTCATCGAGCAGGGCCGCAAGGTCGCCGAGACGATGAAGGACGAGATCGTCGCCAAGGCCAACGAGGAGCGCGAGTCGATCCTGGCCCGTGCCCGCGAGGAGATCCAAGGCGAGAAGCGCGTCGCTCTCGCCGAGCTCCAGGCCTCGGTCGCAGACCTCTCCGTGGCCGTCGCCGGCCGCATCATCGGCTCGACCCTGTCGGCGTCCGACCACGCCGCACTGATCGAGAAGTACGTCGCCGAGGTTGGAAGTCTCAATGAGAACTAGCGACGTGGCCTCGGCCTACGCGCGCACGCTCTTCGAACTCGCCTCGCTGGCCGACTCGGTCGACCAGACCGACAAGGGCCTGGTCTCCGCGGCCGCGGTCGTTCGCGGCAGCCTCGACCTGCGTGCCGCTCTCACGGACGCCTCCGTGCCCGCCGAGACGAAGCGCGGCGTGCTGCGCGACATCTTCGGCGCCTCGGTCACGCCCGAGGCGATCGCGCTGGTCACGCTGCTCGTCGAGCGCGGCCATACCGACCTGATCGGCGATGTCGCCCGCGCGTTCGGCGAGATCGCCGAGAAGGAGCGCGGCATCGTCGTGGCCGACGTCACGACCGCCATACCGCTCGACGATGCGCTGCGCGCGTCACTGACAGACAAGCTGATCGCCTCCCTCGGCCGCCCCGTCTCGCTCCGCGAGCACGTCGACGCGTCGATCCTGGGCGGCGTCGTCATCAAGGTCGCGGGCCGCGTGCTCGACGGCAGCGTCGCGTCGCAGCTCGAAGACATGCGTCGCGCGCTCGCGACCACCCAGGGAGGCGAGGCGTAGGTGACCGACATCACCGCGGCACGGATCAATGACGTACTGAAGGCGCAGCTCGCGTCGTTCACCGCATCGGTGGACGTCCGCGACGTCGGCACCGTCATCAAGCTCGGCGACGGCATCGCGCACGTAGACGGGCTGAAGGGCGCCATGGCCGGCGAGCTGCTCGAGTTCATCGGCGCGGGCGGCCACACCGTCATGGGTATGGCGCTCAACCTCGACGAGAACGAGGTCGGGGCCGTGTTGCTCGGCGAGACCTCGATCATCAAGGAGAACGACTCGGTGCGCACGACCGGGCACGTCGTCCAGGTCCCGTCCGGCAAGGGCTTCCTCGGTCGCGTCGTCGACCCGCTGGGCCAGCCGATCGACGGACGCGGCGCGATCAGCGCCGAGGGCACCCGCCCCCTCGAGTTCAAGGCGCCGGGAGTCATCGCCCGCAAGGGCGTTCACGAGCCGCTGCAGACGGGCATCATGGCCATCGACTCGATGATCCCCGTCGGGCGCGGCCAGCGTGAGTTGATCATCGGCGACCGCCAGACGGGCAAGACCGCCGTCGCCGTCGACGCGATCATCAACCAGAAGGGCAACGACGTCATCTGCATCTACGTCGCGGTCGGCCAGAAGGCCTCCACCGTGGCGGGCGTCGTCCAGAACCTCGAGGCGTACGGAGCGATGGACTACACCATCGTCGTCTCCGCCGCGGCTTCCGACCCGGCTCCGCTGCAGTACATCGCCCCGATGGCCGGTTGCGCCATGGGCGAGTACTTCATGTACACGGGCGTCGACGGCAAGCCGGCGAGCAAGGACAACCCCGGTCGCGCGGTCCTGATCGTCTACGACGACCTTTCCAAGCAGGCTGTGGCCTATCGCGAGATGTCGCTCAACCTCCGCCGTCCGCCGGGACGCGAGGCGTACCCCGGTGACGTCTTCTACCTGCACAGCAGGCTGCTGGAGCGCGCCGTCAAGATGAACGACGAGCTGGGCTCCGGTTCGCTCACTGCCCTGCCGATCATCGAGACGCAGGCCGGTGACGTGTCCGCCTACATCCCGACCAACGTCATCTCCATCACGGACGGCCAGA
>JANYKZ010000109.1 GCA_025361505.1 Coriobacteriia bacterium | reverse complement strand
CGGACTTCTATGAGACCACCTGCCCGAAGTGCGGCGGTCCCGCCAGGCGCGAGACCGACACGATGGACACGTTCACGTGCTCCTCGTGGTACTACCTGCGCTACTGCGACGCTCGCGATAGTGAGGCGGCGTTCGCGCGCGACAAGGCCGACTACTGGATGCCGGTCGACCAGTACATCGGCGGCATCGAGCACGCCATCCTGCACCTGCTGTACTCGCGCTTCTTCACGAAGGTGCTGCGTGACCTCGGGTTGCTCGAGTTCGACGAGCCGTTCACCAACCTGCTCACCCAGGGGATGGTCAAGCTCGACGGCGCGACGATGTCGAAGTCGAAGGGGAACGTCGTCGCTCCCGAGGACATGATCGCGAAGTACGGCGCCGATACGCTGCGCGCCTACATCCTGTTCATGGCCCCGCCGGACAAGGACCTCGACTGGTCCTACGAAGGTCTCGACGGCATGTGGCGCTTCCTGAACCGCGCGTGGAGGCTGGTCGACGAGATCGCCGAGGAGACCGTGTCGGTGTCGGTCGCGGCGGGTATGCCCGGGACTGCCGAGAAGGCGCTCAGACGCGCCGTGGCGGCCTCTGTCGCCAAGTGCGGCGACGACATCGAGCGCTTCCAGTTCAACACGGCCATCTCCGCTCTGATGGAGTACGTGAACGCCGTCTACGACTACCGGCGGGACGCTCCGGCCGGTTCGCGCGACCTCGCTCTGATGCGCTCGGTCGCCAGGGACCTCACGCTGATGCTGGCGCCCTTCGCGCCGCATATGGCGGAGGAGCTGTGGGGCGAGATCCTGGCGGAGCCGGGCTCCGTCCACCGCGCGGCCTGGCCGGTCTTCGACCCCGCCGCGCTC
Organism: Coriobacteriia bacterium; assembly: GCA_025361505.1. GTDB lineage: Bacteria > Actinomycetota > Coriobacteriia > Anaerosomatales > PALSA-660 > PALSA-660. The sequence continues at coordinate 11,956 of JANYKZ010000109.1, read as the reverse complement.
GTGGCCGACGAGGTCGAGTTGCCGGTCCAGGTGAACGGGAAGGTGCGCGACCGGTTGACCGTCGCAGTCGACGCGGCCGAGAGCGAGATCATCGCGGCCGCGCTCGCCCTGCCGAACGTGGTCGTGCACCTCGAGGGCAAGACCGTGCGCAAGGTCGTCGTGATCCCCGGCAAGCTCGTGAGCGTGGTCGCCGGCTGAACGGGAACGGCGCCTGCAAGGAGACGTTCGGCGCCGGGTAAGGCGCGCGCTTCATGATCGGCACCGGGTCCGCTTGTGGGCTCGCATCTGAGGAAACAGGACGCCCCCTCGTCCGCGTCGGCGGTGAGGGGGCGTCCTTCGTGCTTCGTGAGCTGCGGGACTGGGCCGAGGAGCTGGCGTGCCGCGCGGGATTCGACGGTCTGCCGACGACGGGTCGCGCCGCGGTCTGGATCGCCGCTGCGGTGGCCGTGTGCGCTCTCGGGGGCCTGTGGTGGTCCGGCGTGGTGTCCCCGGGCGATGCGGCCGGGGGTCCGTCGGCACCCGGAGGTTCCGCGCGCGGCCCCTCGGTCGAGTCGTCGCGTGCCGCGGCGCCGGCGCTCGCCGCGACCGTGACCGTCCATGTCGTGGGGGAGGTGCGCCGCCCCGGTGTCTACGAGCTGCGGGGCGGAGCGCGCGTCGTGGACGCCGTCGAGGCGGCGGGCGGGGTGCTGGGTGCGGCCGACCAGTCCGCCGTCAATCTGGCACGGGTGGTGGCCGACGGCGAGCAGATCGCGATCCCTCGGCAGGGCGCCGCCGGCGCGACGGGCGCCGTGGCGGCCCCCGGCACTGCGGCCCGACCCGGCAAGATCGACCTGAACACGGCGACGGCGGCCCAGCTGGACACGCTCCCGGGTGTCGGCCCCTCGACGGCCGGCAAGATCGTGTCGGACCGCACGGAGAACGGTCCGTTCCGCACGGTGGACGATCTGATGCGCGTGCCCGGGATCGGCCCCGCGAAGCTCGAGGCGTTGAAGGATCTCGTGACGGTCGGATGAGGGGAGCGCGGCGTCGGCTCGGCGCGTTCGCCGGGGAGCTTCGCAGGACGCTGTCGCCGCGCAGGCGCGGCGCCGGCGAGAGACCGACGATCTCGCCCCTTCTGTGGTTGGCGATAGGGGCGTGGATCGCATCGCGCGCCGGCACCGAGGTCGCACTGCGGTGCTGGATCGACGGGCGCACAACGGCGACGCTGGTCGCCGTTGGCGCGACGGCCCTGCTCTGGATGGCGTCCGCGTTCGCCAGGCCGCCGGGGTTGCGTCCCGTCCTGCTCGTCTGCTGCCTGGCATTCGCGCTCGCGCTCGGCCAGGGTCTGAACGCGGGATCGTCGGCGGCCCACCTCGAGTCACTCGGACCTCGGGAGTGGTCGGCGACCGTGACGGGCGACGCGCGCACGAGCGGCTTCGGCACGGCCGTGGACGTGCGGCTCGACGCGGCACCCTGGGGGGTCACGGCGGTGGTGGCGTGGCCTGACGGGGCGGCGGCTCCCGACTACGGCGCGCGCGTGCGGCTGAGCGGACGTCTCCGTTCCCTCCTGCGCCAAGATGCGTCAGCGGACTCGTTCAGGCGTGGCGAGACGCTCAGGATCTCGCCGTGGCGCGCCACCGTGGAGGGTTGGGCGCCGGGCCCGCTCGGTGTCGTGGCCGCGTGAAGGGCCCGATGCGTACGTCAGTTGGCACGCATGGGCGGTGGGGGTCCGGCCTTGCTCGCATCGATGCTCTTCGGCGTGCCCGCGATCGGCGGCGCGGCGACGATGCTCGAGGACGCCCGCACGGCGGGCGTGGCTTGGGCGGTCACCTCGTCCGGGCTGCATCTGGCGGCGCTGGTCCTGCTCGCCGGCCGCATGGCCGGGCTCCTGGGTGCGGGACGACGCGGAAGGGCGCTCGTCACCCTCGGAGCGGTGGGTCTGGTTGCGGCAGCAGCGGGGTTCCGGCTGTCTCTCGTTCGCGCCGCACTCGCCGCGGCCTCGTCTGCTCTCGCTCGACTCGCAGGCCGTCGGAGAGACGCCACGGCCGCGTTGGGCGCCGTCGTCGTGCTGATGATGCTGCTCGATCCGCCCGCGGCGTTCGACGTGGGACTGCTGCTCGGCGCCGTGGCGCTCACGGCGATCGCGTTGTTCTCCGCGCTGGCGAGGGCGTGGCTGAGGCCGCTGGTCGGGGGCACGGGCGCCGGGGCGTTGGGGACCTCGCTGGCGGCGCAGTGGGGCGTGGCACCGCTGTCGGCGTCGCTGTTCGGCGGCGTGGCACTGGCAGGACCGCTGGTACTCGTGGGCACCGCTCCGCTTGCCGGTACCGCCGTGTGCGTGGGGATGGCGGGGGCTCTGCTCTCTCCAGTGTGGACCGCCGGGTCGCTGCTGATGCTCCGGGTCGGGTCGGCCGTGGCGGCAGCGGTCGGACGACTGTGGTCGGTCGCGGCCGCTGCTCCGGGGATGTTCGCCGCGGCCGCCGCCGTGCCCTGGTGGGGATGGGCGACGTGGGGGATCTCCGCCGTCGCGCTGTGGCTGGTGTGGCCGATGCCACGGCGTGCGTTGCGTGTGCGCCTGGTCGCCGCCGTGGTGGCGCTGCTCGCGGTCGCATCATGCGTCATGCCGGTCCCGGGCTCGGCCCACATCGAGGTGCTCGACGTGGGTCAAGGCGATGCGATCCTCGTGCGCGACGGCTCGCACACTCTCCTGGTCGACACCGGACCGGACCCGTTGACGCTCCGTCAGGCGCTCGCGCGCGCCGGCGTGCGGAGCCTCGAGGGTCTGGTGCTGACGCACGCACACAGCGACCACATAGGGGGGCTCGCGGGTCTCGCTGGCGTCGCGCGACCGGCCTGGATCGGCGTCCCCGACGTTCAGGACACCAGCGTCGACTCGCTGGCGCGCTCCTGCGCTTCACGGACCGATCGGGTCATCCGGCTGCGACGGGACATGGTGTGGAGCGTCGGAGGCGCCACGGTGCGCGTGCTGTGGCCACAGGGCGGTGAACGCATGCTGGATGCGAACGACACCAGTGTTGTCCTGCTCGTCGAGGCCGGAGGCGGACGGGCCCTCCTGCTCGGGGACGCCGAGACACGCGCCCAGCACGGTGTGCTTGAGGCGTGGTCCGCAGGGGTCGACATGCTGACGGTCGCGCACCACGGCAGCACGAACGGGAACGTGCCGGAGGCGTTGGCCGTCTGGCGCCCGGGCATCGCGCTGATCAGCGTCGGCGCCGGGAACCGCTTCGGACACCCTCACGCGGCGGCCCTGGCTTCCCTCGCGCAGATCGAGGCCCGTGTCGAGCGGACCGACCTGGGCGGAGACCTGACCTGGGTGGGGGCGCCGTCACGGCTCGCCGCGCTGTCACCGGAGACGACGCGGCCTGTCGCCGTGGTGCTGTGCGACAATCCCTTCAGGGGACGGCCGTCCGGTCCGGCCCCGCCGAACCCCGAGCGAACGGTCCCGCGATGGCTGCCGGCGATCTCACCGATCTCAAGCCCGTCTATCTCATCTACGGCCAGGAGGAGCTGCTGCTGGAGCGCGCCGTCAGGCGCCTTCGCGACAGGCTCGCAGCCGTGGCCGATCTCGACTTCAACCTCGAGACGTTCGACGGCGCCGCGACCACCGCCGACGAGATCGTCAACGCGGCCAACACGATGCCCTTCATGAGCGATCGGCGACTGGTTATCGTGCGCGACGTCGACAAGCTCGACGCCGCGGCGCTCGAGCGTTTGGCGGCCTACGCGCACGATCCGGCGCCGTACACGTGTCTCGTGCTCGTCGCGACGAAGATCGCGAAGAACTCGAAGCTCTACCGCGCCGTGGCGAAGTCCGGAGTCGCGTACGAATACGTCGCTCCCAAGCGCGCGGAGTATGCGGGCGAGGTCGTCAGGATGCTGAGCGAGCGCGGGAAGAAGGCGTCGGGCGGCGTGGCGCAGGCGGTGGTCGACCTCGTCGGCCGCGACCTCCGAAGGCTCGACACCGAGACCGACAAGCTCGCGGCGTACGTGGGCGACGCGGCGACCGTGACGGCCGAGGATGTCGCGCAGGTCGTCGCGGCCGGTGCGGCGGCCTCGGTGTTCGAGCTCACCGACGCCGTGGGCGACCGCGACACGCCCAAGTCGCTCCGCATCCTGCGCCGGCTCCTGCAGGCGGGGGAGAGCCCCCTCGGGATCCACGCCATGCTCACGCGGCATGTCCGCGCCCTCGTCGGCGCCCGGGCTCTGGCCGCCCGCGGGATGAGCCCCGACGCGATGGCTCCTGAGATCGGGATGGCCCCGTGGCTCGCGCGCAACGCCGTGCGCCAGGCTTCTCGCTACGAGCCGCTCGACTTGGCGCGCGCGCTGGCAGGACTCGCGGACGCCGAGGAGCAAATGAAAACGAGCTCGGCGGAGGCCGGGCTCGTTCTCGAACGCTGGATCATAGCGACCGCCGGAGCGGTCAGACCGTAGACCGTGCGGAGGCTTCTAGCCCTCCATCTTGGCGACGGCGCTCGCGAGTCCGCTCTTGCGGTTCGCGGCCTGGTTCTTGTGGATGACGCCCTTGCTCGCCGCGCGGTCGAGCTCGCGGTTCGCGGCCTGAAGGTTGGCCATGGCGACGGCCTTGTCGCCGGCCGCGACGGCCTCATTGACCTTCTTGACGCTGGTCTTGACGCTCGAACGCACGGACTTGTTCTTCTCCTGCGCCTTTGCGTTCGTGAGAATGCGCTTCTTCTGACTCTTGATATTCGCCAACTGGATCGGTCCTTCCACAGAATTCGAATGGTGCCCGTCGCAGTAGGGTGCGCACGAACCCCGAAATGGTAGCACGCGCCGACAGCCCCCACAAGCGCGGCCACGGCCCCGGGCGTGGCTTCGCTGCGGGTCGGCCCGCCGAAGCCTGCGCGCGCCCCGCGCCGGCTGCTATGATACGCAGCCATGACTGACCCCACACTCATCCGCAACTTCTCGATCATCGCGCACATCGACCATGGGAAGTCCACGCTCGCCGACCGCGTGCTTCAGCTGACGCACACGATCGAGGACCGGGACATGGTCGAGCAGGTGTTGGACTCGATGGACATCGAGCGGGAGCGCGGAATCACCATCAAGGCGCAGGCCGTCCGGGTGCTCTACACCGCGGACGACGGCGTCGAATACACCCTTAACCTGATCGACACGCCGGGTCACGTGGACTTCACGTACGAGGTGTCGCGTTCCCTCCAGGCGTGCGAAGGTGCGCTGCTGGTCGTTGACGCGACCCAAGGGGTAGAGGCGCAGACCGTCGCCAACGCCATCATGGCCATGAACGCGCACCTCGAGATCATCCCGCTCATCAACAAGATCGACCTGCCCTCCGCCGACGCCGAGCGCGTCCGGCACGAGATCGAGGAGGCGCTGGCGATCCCCGCCGACGAGGCGGTCCTCGCGTCGGGCAAGACCGGGGAGGGCGTGCGCGACGCGCTGGAGGCGGTCGTCCGCCTGGTCCCGCATCCCGTTGGCGACCCGCACGCGCCGCTCAAGGCCCTGATCTTCGACTCGTACTTCGACGCGTACCGCGGCGTCATCGCCCTGATCCGTGTCGTCGACGGGCACATCAACGCAGGCATGAGGGTCAGTCTGATGGCGGCCGGCACGGCCATCGACGTGGAGGAGGTCGGCGTCCGCCGGCCGGTCCACGTCCCGGTGGACCGCCTCGGCGTCGGCGAGGTCGGCTACCTCGTGACGGGACTGAAGGACACCTCGCTGGTCAAGGTCGGCGACACCGTGACGCTCGCGAAGCACGGGGCCACCGAGCCTCTTCCGGGCTATCGTGAGGTCAAACCGATGGTCTACACCGGCCTGTTCCCGATCGACGGTGACCAGTACCCGGAGCTGCGCGACGCGCTCGACAAGCTGCGCCTCAACGACCCCTCGGTGATCTACGAACCGGAGAGCAGCCACGCGCTGGGATTCGGGTTCCGCTGCGGGTTCCTCGGGCTCCTCCACATGGAGATCATCAAGGAGCGCCTGGAGCGCGAGTTCGACCTGGACCTGCTGGCTACCGCCCCCTCCGTCGAGTATCACGTGTACACGACGAACGGCGAGATGATCTCGATCCACTCGCCCCAGGACATGCCGGACCCGGGCACCGTCGACCACATCGAGGAGCCCTACCTCAAGGTCACCATCCTCGTCCCGCCCGAGTTTGTCGGGGCGATCATGGAGCTGACGGAGCTGCACCGCTCGACCTTCGTGAACATGCAGTACCTCAGCGCCACGACCGTCGAGATGCACTACGAGATGCCGCTCTCCGAACTCATCATGGACTTCTTCGACCAGCTCAAGAGCCGCACGCGCGGCTACGCCTCCCTCGACTACGAAGTGACCGGCTACCGCACCAGCAAGTTGGTCAAGCTCGACGTGCTCCTCGCCGGCAAGCCGGTCGACGCGCTGTCGTTCATCGTGCACAAGGACAAGGCGTTCGCCCGCGGCAAGATGCTGACCGAGAAGCTGCGCGGCATCATCCCGCGGCAGATGTTCGAGGTGCCGATCCAGGCCGCCATCGGTGGCAAGATCATCGCCCGGGAGACCGTGCGGGCCATGCGCAAGGACGTCATCGCCAAGTGCTACGGCGGCGACATCTCGCGCAAGCGCAAGCTGCTCGAGAAGCAGAAGAAGGGCAAGAAGCGCATGAAGCAGGTCGGCACCATCGAGGTGCCCCAGGAGGCCTTCATGGCCATCCTGAAGGTCGATGACTGATCCGGTCGGCATCGCGCCCCTTCCGGCGGTCGCGGCCGATCCCGTCTCGCTCTACGTCCACGTGCCCTTCTGCATCTCCAAGTGCGCCTACTGCGACTTCTACTCGCGGGCCGGCGGCGAGGCCCTCCGTGGCCCGTTCGTCGACGCCGCGCTGTTCGAGGCCGGCCACTGGTCGCACTACGACCTGCTCGACGACGTTCCCAGCCTCTACATCGGAGGCGGCACTCCGACGCTTCTCGGTCAGGACCTCGTCCGCCTCGTCCGCGGCCTGATCGAGACAGCCCGGCTGCGACCCGGCGCCGAGGTCACCGTCGAGACCAACCCGGAGACGACGGACGCCGCGCTCGTTGCAGCCCTGATCGAGGCCGGGGTGAACCGATTCTCCCTCGGCGTCCAGAGTTTCGACGACGACGTACTCCGCAGACTGGGGCGCTGTCACGACGCGGAGCGGGGCCGGGCGGCCACCCGCATCCTGCGCGACTCCGGAGCGTCCTTCTCCATCGACCTGATCTGTGGGGTGCGGGGGCAATCGGCCGCCTCGTGGGAGGCCACGCTGCAGGAGGCGGTGCGCTGCGGCGCCCGGCACGTCTCCGTCTATCCGCTGGCCGTGGAGGACGGTACGCCGCTGGACGCATCGATCAGGTCCGGCGTCGTGCCGGCACCGGACCCGGATGACGCGGCAGACATGATGCTCGCCGCCGAGGTCGTCCTCACAGCGGCCGGCATGCCCCGCTACGAGGTCGCGAGCTACGCTCAGCCCGGCCATGAGGCACGGCACAACCTCGTCTACTGGACCGGCGGCTCGTACCTTGGCGTCGGACCACACGCGGCCTCGATGCTCACAGCCGAGCAGTACGGCCGCGTCGCAGGGGCCGAGGGCTGGGCGACACCGCCCTCCTCCGACCCGCTGTGCGCCCGTGCGCGCTTCACGCGCGAGGCGTCCCTCGAGGACTACGTGCGCCGCCCGCTGGCGGACCCCGGTCCCGTCGAGTTCCTCGATACGGACGAGGTCGCCCGTGAGGATGCGACGTTGGGCCTGCGCACGGTGGGGGGCATCAGCACGGCGCAGGCCGAGGCGGCACAGGCGGTCGAGACGCTCGCCGGGTTGGCCGAGCAGGGCCTCGTGAGGGTTGTCGAATCCGAGACCGGCGAAGCCCGGTGGAGTACCACGCAACAGGGGTGGCTGCTCGGGAACCGCGTATTCGAGGCGGTCTGGACGGGCGGTGGCACGCAGCGTTCGTGAGAGGTGCCGTGTCGCGCCAGGTGTTGGCACTCGCTATAATCGACTGCCAATGAGGCAGGTCGCGCCCTTCGCGGGCGCTTGGAGGAACGGGTCCCCATGCTCTCCGATCGCAGGCGCACCGTACTCGCCGCCCTGGTGCAGGAGTACGTCCGCAGCGCTCAGCCGGTGGCGTCCAAGCACCTGGTCGACCGCTACGACCTGCGCGTGAGCCCCGCCACCGTGCGCAACGAGCTCTCCGTCCTGGAGGAGCGCGGCTACGTGTACCAGCCGCACGTCTCAGCGGGCCGCGTGCCGACCGACTCCGGCTACCGTGCCTTCGTCGACACGATGCTGGAGACCGACGGCACGGGCGGGCTGGGCTCCGACGAGGTGGAGGCCGTGCACGGCCAGTTCGTCGCGCTCGAGCACGAGCTGGCTGAGGCGATGAAGGAGACTTCCACGCTGCTGTCGCAGCTGACGAGCTACGTCGCCGTCGTGATCGCGCCGGCTCTGCGCCGTGCGCGCATCCGCCGCGTCAACCTGGTCTGGATCGCCGAGGCTCGCGCTGTGGTGGTCGTCGTCACCGACTCGGGACGGGTGGCCGACCGCAACGTCGAGCTGGCCGAGCCGGTCACGAGCGAACAGCTCCACGGTGTCGAGCGACTCCTGAACGCCGTACTCGAGGGCAAGGTCGGTGACGACGTCCGCGGCGCTCGCGCCGCGGTCGAGGTGGAGTCGGCGATGCCGCTCCGCGTCGTGGCCCGGTTGATCGACGAGATCCTCGACTGCCTCCTGGAGGCCGATGGGGACCTGGTCGTGACCGGCGGTATGCCGGCGCTGCTCGCGCAGCCCGAGTTCGCCGACCCGCGTCTGGTAGGGCCTCTGCTGCAACTGCTCGAGGACGGCCTTGCCACCCTGCAGATACTCACGCAGGTCATGGCGCCCGGCGACGTCGCCGTGCGGATCGGCGCCGAGAACCCCGCGGGGCTCGACCGGCTCTCCGTGGTGACCGCCCACTACGACGCCGGAGGCGCCGGCGGTCTTGTCGGCGTCATCGGACCCACGCGTATGGACTACCCCCGCGCCGTCAGCGCCGTTCGCGCGGCGGCCGATGGATTGACCGAGGCGCTCGGCTAGCCGGCCGGCGCCCGCCCGAAGACACGCCCACGACCTTCCCGGGAGACAGATGCCCTCTACACGCGACTACTACGAAGTGCTCGGCGTCGAGCGCGAAGCCGGCGCCGACGAGATCAAAAAGGCGTACCGCAGCCGCGCGCGCGATGTGCACCCCGACACGAGCGACCATGAGGACGCCGAGGAGCGCTTCAAGGAGCTCAACGAGGCGTACGAGGTGCTCTCGGACGCCGACAAGCGCGCCAACTACGACCGGTTCGGCACCGCGGAGCCGCAGGGCTTCCCGGGTGGCTACGGCTATGCCGACCCGTTCGGCGGGGGAGTCGGAGACCTCTTCTCGGTGATCTTCGAGGGGATGGCCGGCGGCGGGCGTCAGCAGGTACGGCCCGAGGGCCGCGACATGTCGGCGCAGGTGGTCGTCACACTCGGCGAAGCGGCCTCGGGGGTCTCCAAGCAGGTGACCTACACGCGTGTCGCCCCCTGCTCGACGTGCGAGGGGAGCGGCGCCGCCAAGGGCGGCACCGTCAGGACCTGTCCGGTATGTCAGGGCAGCGGACAGGTGTCGACGGCGCGCCGCACCTTCCTGGGGACGTTCCAGTCGGTCGCGGCGTGCGACACCTGCGGCGCGACCGGCACGATCATCGACCCGCCGTGTCCTTCTTGCGGAGGCCAGGGCCGTGTCCAGGCGCGCGAGACCGTCACGATCGAGGTCCCTGCGGGCGTGCAGGACGGGCAGACCGTCACGGTCCCGGGCATGGGCGAGGCCGGTCTGCGCGGTGCGAGGGCGGGCGATCTCATCGCTCAGGTGCGCGTCCGCCCGCACGACTTCCTCCACCGGGAGGGCGACGACCTGCACGCGCGCGCCGGCGTGCCGATGACGATCGCGGCGCTCGGAGGAGAGATCTCGGTGCCGGTGTTCTCGGAGTCGGTCTCCGTCAAGGTGCCGGCCGCCTCCCAGAACGGCGACACGCTGACGGTCCGCGGCGCCGGGATGCCGCGGCAGAGGGGCGGACACGGCGATCTCGTCGTGCACGTGAACGTGATCGTCCCCCGCAAACTGTCCAAGGAGCAGCGACGGTTGCTGGAGGAGCTGGCCGGGTCGATGGGCGATGTCACGAGCCACTCGAAGCTCGACCGCGTCCGCGACTGGCTCGGGCTCTAGGAGGCGCCGTGACCCTGCACCGCTTCTTCCTCGACGGCCCGCTCCCGGAGAGCGGCGCACTGGGCGTCGACTTGGAGATGGGCCCGACGGACCGGCACCACCTGGCCCGCGTGCTGCGTCTCGTTGAGCGCGACCGGATCGTCATCGCGGGTCGGGACGGGCGAGAGGCGGAGGCAACGCTGCGCGAGGTCTCCCCCGACCGGGTGACCGCCGACGTCGGCGTCTCGATCGAGCGGTCCCGACGCCCGCGCGTCGTGCTCGCCGCTGGTGTCGCGCGCCGCGAGCGCATGGAGTTCACCATCCAGAAGTGTACGGAGCTGGGAGTCGCCGAGATATGGCCACTCGCGTGCGCGCGTTGCGTCGTACGTCTGGACGAGGAGCGGGCCGGAAGGCGCGGGGAGCGCTGGCGCCGGATCGCCGAGGAAGCGGCCAAGCAGTCGCAGCGCGCCGACGTTCCCGTCGTGCGGGACACCATGAGCATCGACGACCTGCTCGCCGAGGTCGGTCGCTTCGAGGTCGTCCTCGTGCCGTGGGAGGAGGCCGCGGCGACGGCGATCGGCATCGGCGAGGCCCTCGACACCCACAACGCATCGCGGGACTCGGCGGTGCTGGTCGTCGTCGGCCCCGAAGGGGGATTCGAGCGCGCCGAGGTGGCCGCGCTTCAGGATGCGGGCGCCCGTATCGTCTCGCTGGGCGACACCGTGCTGCGGACCGAGACCGCCGCCATGGTCGCCGTCGCGTTGACCGCCTACGAGCTCGGCGGTCTGGGCGGCCGTGCCCGCTGACCTGCCCGTGATCGCGCTTCGCACGCTCGGGTGCAGGGTCAACCGCACCGAGAGCGAAGCGCTGGCCGAGGCGCTCGGCGGCTCCTGCGTCGTCGCCATGGACACCGACACCGGTGCGGACGTCGTGGTCATCAACAGTTGCACGGTGACCGGCGAGGCCGACGCCAAGGCGCGCAAGGCCGTACGGCACGCGCTGGCACAAGGCGCGACAAGGGTCGTCGTGACCGGTTGCCTTGCGGTCATCGACCCTCAGGGTCTGCTCGACATCGACCCCCGGGTCGTGGTCGAACCTGCCGGTCCCGGGCTCGCCCGGCGCGTGGCCGGACTCGCGGGCGCCGACATCGCGGGTGACGCGTGGACGGCAATGCGGCCGGGAGGGCTTGGGCGGATACGCGTCATGGTCAAGGTCCAGGACGGCTGCGACAGCCGCTGCGCCTACTGCATCGTGCCCGACGCCCGGGGCGTGCCCCGGAGCGTGCCGACCGATCGGGTCCTGGCCCGCGTCCGGGCGCTCGCGGTCTCTGGTACACCCGAGGTCGTGTTGACCGGCGTGAACATCGGCCGCTATCGCGATCGCTCGGGAGCGCGGGACCTCGCGGCGCTGGTCGCAGCGGTGGCGGACACTCCCATCGGACGCGTGCACCTCTCGTCGATCGAGCCGCTCGACCTCGACGAGCGGCTCCTGGAGGTCCTCGCGGGATCGACCAAGGTCGTGCCCCATCTGCACGTGCCGCTCCAGTCGGGGTGCGATCGGACGCTCGCAGCGATGGGCCGCGGCTACGACGCGGACCGGTTCACCCGCGCGCTGACCGCCGTGCGCGCCGCGCTCCCGTCGCTGTCGGTGACGACCGACGTGATGGCGGGGTTCCCCGGGGAGAGCGACGCGGACTTCGCCGAATCGCTTGCGTTCGTGCGCGGCGCGGGCTTCACACGCCTGCACGTCTTCCGCTACTCGCC
>JANYKZ010000097.1 GCA_025361505.1 Coriobacteriia bacterium | reverse complement strand
TGACCCCGTTCCTGCTCGCGCGGCTCCACGCCCTGTCCGCGGGCGCCACCGAGGAAGCCAACAAGCAGCTTGTGTGGTCGAACGCGCGGTTGGCCGCGCAGGTCGCCATCGCGCTGGCGAGCTAGGGGAAGCGGCGGATCGTCCGCGCCGGGGCTACAGGCCCTTCGCCCGCACGTAGGCGCTGACGTCGACGTTGAAGCGCACGTCCTCGAGCGTGAAGGTTGCCCAGGGCTTCCCATCGTCCGTCCAGGTCGCCGACCCCAGGGTGTTGGTGAGTACGCCGCCGAGCTGCTCGTACTTCAGCGCATGGGTCATCCACAGCGACTTCTCGGGACTGGCCGAGCTCTTGTAGCGCATGGTCTCCGTCCACGTCGGCAGGCCGGTGGCGGGGTCGAAGCGCACGACGAACCGCTGTTCGGTCTCCTTGAACGGCACGACCAGGACCGCCGTCTCCTCGTCCACGGGCAGCCACTTCACACGTGGATCGGTGACGAGGATCGCCGGGAAGTCCCAGGACTCGGCCCACATGCCCTGGTTGGCCGCCCGCTCCACGTTCGGACCGGAGTCGTTCCCGATGATGGGGATCTCCATCAGACTCGCGCCGTCGACGAACCGCTCGTCGACCCGGAGGAAGGGGATGCCGAACCAGCACGCCTCTATGTAGTGGCGGTAGCCCTGGCCGGCGATGTGGGTGAAGCGGTAGCGCGCGGGCATCGGGATGCCCGCGAACGGGCTGATCGTGGCGCGGCCTGTCAGGACGGCGCTGGTGATGACGGGGACCGAGTCGCCGTAGACCTTCCGGAAGAACCGGTCGACGGGGGCCGGCAGCCCGGCGGGCAGCGGCATCGTGGCGATCGTCGAGGCGCCTGCCTCGGGGAAGTCGGGGAAGGGCGCCGGCTGCACCTGGAAGCCGAGCCAACCGACGAACATGAACGCTGCGAACGCACCGACGATCCAAGCCAACACGATCATGGTCTTCCTCACCCTCATCGTCCCACCCTCACATCTTCGATCGACAACGCTTGACATGCGGACCGTTCGACGCCAGTATGCAAGCAAGCACTTGCATACGTCAAGAGGAGAGTCACCATGCCTGCTTCCGAACGAGGGACCGCCGATGCGATCCTCACCGCGGCCGCCGAGCTGTTCGGCGAGCGCGGCTACAAGGGCACGACCACGCGCATGATCGCCGAGCGGGCCGGGGTGAACGAGGTCACCATCTTCCGGCAGTTCGGGACGAAGCAGGGGCTGCTCAAGGGCCTCGGCGACCTGTGGTCGAAGAGCATGGCCGGCCTCGTGGCCGAGTCGGCCCCCGATCCCACCGACGTCCGCGCGACGCTCGAGGCGCTCGCCTTGATGGAGGTCCGGCAAGCGCTCTCCTTCGGGGCTCCGGCGGTCCGGCTCGCCTTGGACGCGGGCTCGGTGCCGGAGGTCGCGGCCATCATGGGCGACGGCCCGGGCGGCAACCTGTCGGGCCTCGCCACCTACCTGGCCTCGCGCCAGGCTGCCGGCGACCTGCGCCAAGACCTGGACCCCAACGTGATGGCGGAGGCGTTCTTCGCCCTGACTTCGGGGTTCGTCATGTCAAGGCAGGTACTCGGAGAGCGGTTCGGAGACTACCGCCTGGAGCTGAGCGTGGTCGCGCGCCAGCTGTTCGAGATCTACCTGACGGGCGTGGGGCTGGGAGGGGAGCGGGAATGAGCGAAACGATCAGCAGACGGCGCTTCCTCGTTCTCGGGGGAGCCGCCGCGGGGGCGATAGCGCTCGGAGGAGCGGGGTATGCTGCGACGTGGGCGCCCGAGGTCGGATCGCCCCGGACGAGGATGGGAGCAGGGATGAGCAAGGTACTGGTCGTCTACGGCACGGGGAGCGGCTGCACGATCGGCGTCGCCCGGCAGATCGGCACGACGCTCTCGGAGCGGGGCGCGACCGTCGAGGTCGTCGCTGCGACCGCGGCGCCCGTCCCCGCGGGATACGACGCGGTGATCGTGGGCAGCGGCGTGCGCGCGGGCAACTGGCACGGCCCCGTCAAGTCGTGGGTCACCGCCAATGCGACGGCGCTCAAAGGGGTCCCGGTGGCGTTCTTCACGGCCTGCCTCACGCTGGCCACCGATCCGTCGAAACGGGACGAGGTCCGCGCCTACACAGACCCGGTGATCAAGGAGTCCGGCGTGGAGCCCGTCGACATCGGGCTGTTCGCAGGCTGGAACGAGCCGAAGAAGTTCAGCTTCATCGAGCGCACGATCCTGAAGATGATGAAGTCCCCGGAGGGCGACTTCCGCGACTTCGGCGCCATCGGCGCGTGGGCCGCGGAGACCGCTCCGAAGCTGGGACTGGCGTGACCCATCCCAACGACCGCGACGAACCGGAGCTGTGCGGCGAGTGCGGCGGCCTGTGCTGCGCGCTCTACCTCGCGAACGACGAGAACGGCGACTACGTCGGTGAGGGATGGCTGCCCGAGTACATCGATCTGTGGACGGGGCGACTCGTCGCGAGCGGGGCGCTGGCGATCGCCGAGGACGGGGAGATGATCGCGGGCGCCGCGGGGATCGTGCCGTTGCACGACCCGCGTCTGAGCCATCGACCGGACTCCGGCGGCGAGGCCTACCGGGCGATGCTCCCCTCGTGGGTCGACACCCGGAAGTGCCAGTTCTGCCACCCCGAGAGCGGGTGCCTGCTCCCTCGGACCTACCGCGCGACGATCTGCGGCGAATGGGTCTGCGACGTGTGGGCGGGGCGCGACGGCGAGTGAGTCACGGTCACATCCGCGGGGCGCGACCCTCGGCCGCCGCGCGGACGATCTCGGAGACGCGCCTCGCCCTCGTCTCCTGCCGCTTGGCCCCGGCCAGCCGGTAGAGCGCGATCTTGCGCTGCCCGGCGGGCGCCTCGGCCCACGCGGCGGCTGCGCCGGGCTCGGCGGCCAACGCCGCAGCGAGGTCCTCGGGCACGATCATCGCCTCGACGTCGTCGATGCTCGTCCACGAGCCGTCGGCCTTGGCCGCGTCGATGACGGCCAGCCCGGCCGGCGTCATCAGGCCCTGCTCGATCAGCCGCTCGATACGCTCCTTGTTCGAGCGCGACCACGTGCCTCGAGGCTTGCGGCGGGAGAAGAGGATGGCGTGCCGGCTGCCGTCCATGGCGTGGCTCGTGCTGTCGATCCAGCCGAAGCACAGGCCTTCCTCGACCGCGTCGTCATAGGTGAGCGCCGTGACAGCGTTGCCCTTGTTGCCGACGGCCAGCCGCACCGCCGGAGAGGTCGCGTGGTTGGCTTCCAACCACGCACGCAGGGCGGCGCGGTCGGGGACCTCGAGCAGGGGAGGTTCGGGACGCGATCCGTTCACGCAGGCGTGTCCTGGCCCGGAGCCCACGGCATGCCCATGTAGGCGTCGCCATCCTCGAGCTCGTCGAGCATCTGGCCGATGCGGCGACGGTGGGTGTCCTCGCGCTTGGCCTGCTCGATCCAGCCGAGGTAGTCGTCGCGCTGGTAGGCGGGGCGGGCGTCGTAGGCCGGGCGAAGCTCGCTCGCGTCGAGGGCCTGCTCGACCTCGGTCGTCATCGGGTGGACCGGTCGCTTGAGTGCGGTCATCGGATCGGCTCCTGTCTCGGCGAGAGCGGCGCCCTCGCCGGAATGGTACCCCGCGGTCTACGGTCGCAGCGCACCGATGATCGCGGAGAGTCCGGTCTCCACCAGCTCGTCGTAGGTCGCGACGATGCCGCCCGACGCCACCAGACCACCGAGCTGCGGGAACTCCGAGGGAGGCAGCGCCGCAAGCGCGTCCAGTTGCCTGCGCGTTTCCTCGGACGGATGAGGGGAGGACGTCTCCACGACGACGATCCCCGTGATCAGGATCCCGATGGTGTTGACCGCGATGATCGCCCGATGCGGCGTGATCCCCGCATCCGCCAACAGCTGGAGAGTCCGCTCGGTCATCCGCAGCGAGCCCGGTGTGGCCAGAGGCCGGGACGCGATCAGGGGTGCGGTGGCCGGGTGGGCGAGCAATGCGAAGCGATAGGCACGCGCCAGCTGACGGACCTGTTCCGTCCACGGGAGCGAGGTGTCGGTCGCGACATCGACCACACTCACGACCGCCTCGACGACCCCGTCGAGCAGCTCCTCCTTGTCGGAGAAGTGCCGGTAGGCTGCCATGGCATCGACTCCGAGCTCGGCGCCGAGCCGGCGCATGGACAGTCGCGCGAGTCCCTCGCGGTCGACGATCGCGAGGGCCGCGCGCACGAGCGACTCGCGGCTGAGTCCGGGCTTGGGGCTGGATCCATCGGGGGTCAAGGTCTACTCCGGGTGTCCGGGTCGTTGACATGTCTACATCGTAGACTATACTCGTCTACGATGTAGACCCGCAAGGAGGGACGTCGCTACGGCGCGACCTCGAACGAAGGAGCGCGAGCGCGATGTACGTCGAAGAGCATGGTCCGGCTGACGCGCCCACGATCGTCTTCCTCCATGGAGGGGGCGGTGGCGGCTGGATGCGGCGGCCACAGGTCGACGGGTTGCCGGAGTACCACCTGCTGGTGCCCGACCTTCCCGAGCACGGCCGGAGCGCAAACGACGCGCCCTTCACGATCGATCACGCCGCGGCCGAGGTCGCTGAGCTTGTCCGTGCGCGGGCGCATGGCGGGAGGGCCACGGTCGTCGGTCTGTCGGAGGGCGCGCAAGTCACGGTGGCGCTGCTCGCTCTCGCTCCGGAGGTCGTGGAGCGCGCGGTCGTCAGCAGCGCGCTGGTCCGGCCGATACCGGGTGCGTGGATGATGACCCCCGGCGTCGTCAGGTGGAGCTTCCGCCTCAGCGTCACGCCGTTCAGGAACAGCGAGTGGTGGATGCGGGCGAACATGAAGGGCGCCGCGGGTGTTCCCGAGGCGTTCGTCGACGACTTCCGTCGCACGTTCCGTGAGACCACGGAGGAGTCCTTCACCCACGTGATCCTCGAGAACCAGCGGTTCCGGCTGCCCGCCGGCCTCGAGCGTGTCACCGCGCCGGTCCTCGCGGTCTGCGGACACGGTGAGTACGCGGTGATGCGTGCATCGACGGTCGACGTCGCTGCCGCGATCCCCGGCGCGAAGGCGTTCGAGGTGCTCCCCGCGCGGAAGATGAGCGTGGCCGAACAGCACAACTGGAACATGACCCGGCCGGAGCTCTTCAACGCCATGGTCCGCGCGTGGATGACGGCCGGACCGCTGCCGGCGGCGCTCGAGCCGCTGAAGGCGTAGCGGCAGCCCGGCGCGGCGGCTAGCGGGGCAGGCGCTTGTGGGCGTCGCGCGACAGCCGGAACTCGAACATCCGCCCGCGCCGCTGCTGCTCCATGTAGCCGGCCTTGACCAGCGAGAGGAAGTCCTGGCGGGCCGTCTCGTACGCGAGTCCCCGTGAGCGGGCGTGGCGACGGATCGTGAAGACGGTCGTCGGCACGCCGAGCGCCTCGTCCAGGATCCGCGCCTGCCGGTGGTTGATGCCGAGCGAGGCGAAGCGCGTCGTCAGCATCTCGTGCCGCTGTACCGCGGTCTGCATCTCGCGCTTGCCCACGACGTAGGCGTTGAGGAACAGGCGTAGCCGCTTGACGACGAACGTCGTGGCGTCGAACCTCCCGCCCTCCGCCTCCAGGGGCGGCGGGACGGCCCACTCCGGCGCCGCCGTGCGCGTGAGCGGCGTGAACGGCATCGAACGGTAGCCCTGCTGGTACTCGTAGACGTGGATCACGAGCCGTGCGAACAGGCCGTTGGCGACCGCGAACGGTTGGATGCGCCTGATCCAGTAGAAGTACACGATCACCTTCACGAGCGGGTGGACGTAGGGGCGCTCCGACGAGGTGCCGTAGGCGGCGATGGCGCTCATCTCGCTGGCGATGCGCTTGGCCGGGACGCCGGCCCCGTCAGCCGAAAGGCCGACCCCGGGGTGGTCGATCGCGTCGGTGTGCCGCAGGATGCCGCCATCAGGGGCGAGCCCCTCGGTCAGGATTGCGTGGAGTTCGAGCAGCCGGTTGACCGTGAGCGGCTGCTCCGCCAGCTCGGGGAGCCGCTGCATGAGCTCGAAGAACCGCAGCACCCAGCGCTCGTACTCGGTCGCCGGCTCGGTCCCTTCGAGCAGCATGCGCCGCGCGGCCGTGTGGGCCTGGGACAGCTCGACGTCGTTCGTCGGCGACAGCTCCCCGAAGGTCAGGCCCAGCGAGAGGACCTCCTCGACGAGGATCTGGTTCGTCAGGAAGCGGATCTCGTCGTCCGGCAGGCCGACGGCGGCCCTGAAGTCGAACTTGGACCGGATGTCTATCTCGTGCAGCAGCCCGACGAGCTCGGCCGAGAGCATGACCCAGCTCGAGTAGTCGCCCCACGCGCCCGCCTGGATGGTGAGTCCCTGCACCGCACGCACCGCGGAGACCAGGTGCGCGACCGCGTCGCGCGGCAGGCCGAGGGCCGCGCTGGTTCCCAGCAGCCCGTCCCGTTCCGAGTAGTCGATGTGAGCGGTCTGGAACAGGTAGTCCAGACGGCCCGAGTCGAGCGCCTCGATGAGGAGAGCGGCGGTCTTCGGATCGATTGCGTCAGCCATGGTGTCGTCCCGTGTACGGCGTCGGTGTGCGGTCGTTCACGAGAAACAGTATCACTCGGCGCCCGGGTCCCTGCTCGCCGACCCAGCGCGCGGCGATCGGCCGAGGAGTCGCACAATGACTACCAGAAAGGTCAAGGAGTGTTCGACAACACGCGAAAGGGTGTCGGACGCACCGACGAGTCGAGGACAATCTCTCAGGTAATCACGATGAGGTGCCGATTCAGTATGGTGCGATATCGATGATATTCCGCACGATTGAGCGCAAATACGGCGGTGACCCGTGAGATGAACATGTGGACACTCTTAGATAAACCATATTCAACTAGACTAGTA
>JANYKZ010000063.1 GCA_025361505.1 Coriobacteriia bacterium | reverse complement strand
CGGTCGTGAGTGAGCCTCGGACGGTGCCCACGACGCGGCCTGCGTCGACAGCCACGAAGAAGCGCGTCCCCTCGGACATCACGCGCCTCAGCACCGGCAGGTCCTCCTGCAGCGGCGGAAGGTCGGAGGGCTCGATGCCGTGTTCGACTGCGACGCGCCCGAAGCCGTCACGCTGCACCTCGAGGATGCCCGCAAGGTCGTCGGGACCGGCCTCTCGGTACGCGATGTCGGGTGCCGCGCTCATGGAGGGTCGCTCCCCTTTCGCGGAAGCCGACGGGCCGCCCCATCGTGCGGAACGGCCCGTCGCATGCGTTCGTTGGCGAGCAGAGCTGGCTACTTGGCGTAGTCCACGGCGCGGCTCTCGCGGATGACCATGACCTTGATCTGGCCCGGGTACTCCATCTGGTCCTCGATCTCCTTGGCGATGTCGCGCGCCAGGACGACCGAGTCGGTGTCGGAGACCGCGTCCGGCTTGACCATGACGCGGATCTCGCGGCCGGCCTGCATGGCGTAGACCTTCTCGACGCCCTTGTGGGAGCCGGCGAGTTCCTCGAGCTTCTCGAGGCGCTTGATGTAGCTCTCGATCGTCTCGCGGCGCGCGCCGGGCCGTGACGCGGAGATGGCGTCCGCGGCCTGGACGAGCACCGCTTCGACCGTCGAAGGTTCGACGTCGCCATGGTGGGCCTCGATGCAGTGCACGATCTCCTTGTGCTCGCCGAGACGCTTGGCGAGCTCGGCGCCGATCAGCGCGTGCGGACCCTCGACCTCGTGGTCGATCGCCTTGCCGAGGTCGTGGAGAAGCCCGGCTCGCTTGGCGAGCTTCACGTCGACGCCCAGCTCAGCGGCCATGACCCCGGCTAGGTAGCTGACCTCGAGCGAGTGCTTGAGGACGTTCTGACCATAGGAGGTGCGGAAGCGCAGGCGACCGAGCGTGCGGACCAGCTCGGCGTGGACCCCGTGCACCTGGGTCTCGAAGACCGCCTGTTCGCCGGCCTCGTGGACCTGCTGCTCCACGATCTTCTCGGCCTTGCCGAACATCTCCTCGATGCGGGCGGGGTGGATGCGGCCGTCGGCCAGCAGTGATTCCAGCGTGATGCGCCCGATCTCGCGGCGCACCGGGTCGAAGCTGGAGAGGATGACCGCCTCGGGCGTGTCGTCGATGATCAGGTTGATGCCGGTCATCTGCTCGAAGGCGCGTATGTTGCGGCCCTCGCGACCGATGATGCGGCCCTTCATGTCGTCGCTCGGGATGTGGACCACGGACACCGTGGACTCGGCCGTGTGATCGGCCGCGACGCGCTGGATGGCGATGCCGACGATGTTGCGGGCCTTCTTGTCGGCCTCCTCGCGCGCCTGCGCCTCGACCTCACGGATCATGATCGCGGCGTCGTGCTTGACGTCGTCCTCGACGCGCTTGAGAAGGACCTGCTTCGCCTCGTCGGCGGTCATGCCGGCGAGCGTCTCGAGGCGAGCCTTCTCCTCGGCGATCGCGTCCTCAAGGTCCTTGGCGCGCTTCTCCACCTGACCCGCGGTGCTGGACAGGGTGTGCTCGCGCTTGTCGAGCGACTCGGCGCGACGCTCGATGGACTCCTCGCGCTGCAGCAGGCGGCTCTCGAGGCTCGTGATCTCCTTGCGGCGCTCCTTGGCCTCGGTCTCGGCGTCCGCGCGAAGGCGGAACACCTCGTCCTTGGCCTCCAAGAGTGCTTCCTTGCGAAGTGTCTCGGCCTGCTTCTCGGCGTCGGCAACGATGCGGCCCGCGGATTCGCGAGCGGAATCGAGCTGCTTCTCCCCAAAGTTCTTGCGGAGGACGAAACCGAGAAGGACCCCAGCGGCGATGGCGATGATCGCGACGATGATGATGATCGGCAGTGTCTGCATTCGTGGTCCCTCCCTTCGGGCGCGGGGCTTGGAGTGCGCCCATATCGAAAGCTACAGGGGGCGCCTGCCCGGCCGACGTCTCGCCCGACCCCGGATCCCGGGGCGGAGGCGGGTCCCGCCGCGCGAGCGGAGGGCCCTTGGAACGACGAAACCGGACGACGAGGCGTCCGGCAAAAGCGACACGACATGTATGCGGGAACCCCGGCCTGAATACGCCGCAAGGGCGCGTGTGCGCCCTTCATGTTCACGCCCAGGACCAGCGGTCCCTCATACATAACACCGCTGCGGTCGACGACCGGACGGTGTGATCACGTTTGCCGAGGTCAAGGATAGCGGCGCGGGGTATCGGCGGTCAAGGACGCGGTGGCTCCGGGAGTCCGGTCAGATGCCGTCGAGACCGTCGGCAGCCTGCTCCCCTTCCGATTCCTCCCACGACTCGTGTCGGCCGACGGAATCGACCTCGTCCATCGCCTCGCGCGCGGCGGTCAGCGCGACGCGTGGTGCGTAGCCGCGGCGAAGCAGCTTCGAGGCGACCTTGTCGCGCGTGGCACCCGTGCGGGACGCGAGTGAGCGCGCGAGAGTCCGTGCCGCGGCACCCTCGTCCTCTAGCGACAGCGCCCCGTCAAGGGCCTCCGCGGCGAGTTCCGGGTCGATCCCGTGCTCGGCGAGCTCGCGCGCCGCACGGCCGCGACCGAGGCGGCGGATCTGGGTCAGGTTGCGCGCCAAGGACCGGGCGAACCGCTCGTCATCGACGAGGCCCACGTCCACCAAGCGAGTCACCGTCGCCGACACGACCTCGGGCAGGTAGCCGTCCTCCGTGAGCCGGTCGGTCAGTTCCTTCACGGATCGCTCGCGATAGGTGAGCAGACGAACGCCCCGGTCGCGCGCACAGCGCGGCTCGATCTCGGAGAAGCGCGCGCACAGGTCGGTCGGATCGACCTCGGTGTCGGCCTTCAGACGCGCCTCGGAGACGACCTCCGACGGCACGTCACGCCACGACTCTCCGTCCAGGACCAGAGTCCGGCGACGGGAGCCGCGGCGTGGGACGCGGATCTCGGTCAGGATGGGCACTCAATACCTCAAGTCGAGGTCGAGGTCGGCTCTACTTCTTGCCTGATTTCGGCACAGGTGAGAGCGTCCCCTGTGTCATGGGGACGGGTGCTGCGATCACGTCCTCGCCGTCCTCATCCGTCGCGGCGGCGCCGATCGGTGCGACGAGTCCGCTCGTCTGCGGGATCTTGAGCGCCTCGCGGATGCGGCTCTCGATGCTGTCGCGAAGCTCGGTGTGCTCGCGCAGGTAGTCCTTCGCTGCCTCGCGCCCCTGCCCCAGGCGCTCCTCGCCGCTGGTGAACCACGAGCCGGACTTCGCGACGATGCCCTCCTCGACTCCGAGGTCGAGCAGCGAGCCCTCCTTGGAGATCCCCTGGCCATACATGAGGTCGAACTCGGCCTGCCGGAACGGCGGTGCGACCTTGTTCTTGACGACCTTGGCGCGCACGCGGTTGCCGACGATGTCGGTCCCTTGCTTGATCGAGTCGATACGCCTGATGTCGATGCGGATCGAGGCGTAGAACTTCAGGGCGCGACCGCCCGAGGTGGTCTCGGGGCTGCCGAACATGACGCCGATCTTCTCGCGGAGCTGGTTGATGAAGATGCAGGTGGTGTTCGATCGCGCGAGCGAGCCCGCGAGTTTGCGGAGTGCCTGGCTCATGAGCCTGGCCTGGAGGCCCACCGTCGTGTCGCCCATCTCGCCTTCGAGCTCCGCACGGGGCACGAGTGCCGCCACGGAGTCGATGACCACGACGTCGATGGCGCCGCTGCGAACGAGCATGTCGCAGATCTCGAGCGCCTGCTCGCCGGTGTCGGGCTGCGAGATGAGCATGTCGTCGATGTCCACGCCGAGCTTCGCGGCGTACGCCGGGTCCATCGCGTGCTCGGCGTCGATGTAGGCGGCGATACCGCCCAGGCGCTGCGCCTCGGCCACGATGTGCAGGGCGAGCGTCGTCTTGCCGCCCGATTCCGGTCCGTAGATCTCGACGATGCGTCCGCGCGGGACCCCGCCGATGCCGAGCGCCGCGTCGAGCGCCAGGGAACCGGTCGGTATCGCCGGCATCGCGCCGATGTTGGCGTGCTCGCCGAGCCGCATGAGCGAACCCTTGCCGAACTTCCGCTCGACCTGTTCCTTCGTGATCTCGAGTACCTTGTCGACCTGCTCGCGATCCATGCGCGTGGCTCCTTTGCCGCTTCGTGGCCGCCGCGTTGCGCCGGCGGTCCTGCTCCTCTGAACCTATACGAACACGTGTTCGATGTCAATCCGCACGCAGGCGGATCCTCCTACCGAGCGAGCTCGGCGACGGCCAGCTCGCGGTACTCAGGCCCCGCGGGTCGCAGGGTGCTCGAGAACAACGTAACCGAGTGCACTGACATGATCCCGTCCGGACCCTTACCATGCGCCGCCACAAAAGGCCGAAGCCTCCGCGAGGGCTCCCGCTTCGACGTGCCGCGGCCTCCGCGCGCGGACGAGCGTGACGTGCGGGCGCAGAGGACGCTCGGGTCCGACCGCGGGTGACGGGAACGCGGGCACCAGGTCGTCCCGCAGGCCGCTCAGCCTGCCGTCCGGATCGTCCAGAATCGCCCACAGCATCGCGGCCCGCCGCGGCGATGGCACCGCGGTCACGCCAGGAAGCCGCAGGTCGAAGCGGGGCACCAGGGCCGCCGCCGTCCGCATGCGTCGGACGCCCGCCTCGAGGTCGTCGTCGAGTGGTCCGAGGAACGCCAGCGTGACGTGGAGCAGCGGGGCGGCGACCCACTTCTCCCTCGCCCACTCCGGTTCGCGGGCGAGGAAGGTCCCACGCGCCTCACACAAGGTGCTGACAACGGCCTCAGGGAGGGTCAGTGCGAGGAAGCAGCGCGGCGGCACGGCGGAGCCTAGTCGTCAGGGAGCGCGCGCCGCAGAAGGTCGAGCGCGGTGGTCGTCGAGCGCTCGCGCACGGAGTCGCGGTCGCCGGAGAACCGGCGGATCTGAGCCCGGACGCCGTCGGGCCCTGCGACGGCGAACCACACCGTGCCGACCGGCTTGTCGGGCGAGCCCCCTCCGGGGCCGGCGACGCCGGTCACGGAGACGGCGTAGTCGGCCCCGAGCGCATCGCGCGCGCCGGCGGCCATCGCCATCGCGACGGCGTCGGAAACCGCGCCGCACGCCGAGATCAGACCGGGGTCCACGCCGAGGAGCGTGACCTTCGCCTCGTCCGAATAGGAGACGACGCCGCCCAGATACGCGGACGACGAGCCGGGCACGTCGGTGAGCGCCGCGCCCACAAGACCGCCCGTGCATGATTCAGCCGTCGCGAGCGTCAGCCCCGCGGCGTGGGCCCGCGACAGCACGACCTCGGCGAGACTCGACCCGTCGACCGAGTAGCAGGGCTCGCCCACGATCGCCGCGACCGCAGCGGCCGTCTCATCGAGGGCGGCAGCGCCCGCGCCGCGATCGAACAGCACCACGCGGACGTCCCCCGGCTTGGCCAGCACCGTCAGTTCGATATCGGTGCGGTCTCCGAGCACGTCCTGCGCCGCCATCTGCAGATCGGACTCCGACAGACCGGTGCAGCGCAACACGCGGGGCTCGACGCCGACCGAGCGCCAGGAAGCGGCCAGCCTGTGAAGGATCGGCCGCATCTCGCGCGGAGGGCCGGGGAGCAGCACCAGCGAGCCGCGTAGGGTCGGGACCACCTGCCCCGGAGCCGTGCCGCAGACGGCGGGCAGGACGGTCGCGCCCGCGATGACGTCGGCCTGGTTGAACACCTGCGCGGCCGCACGCTCGTCGGTGTGTCGTGCGGCGGAGGCACGCAGAGTCTCCTTGAGCGCGGCGTCTCGCGCCACGGTGAGGCCGAGGGCCTCTGCGGCCGCCTCGCGGGTCACGTCGTCGTGGGTGGGTCCGAGGCCGCCCGTGACGACCACGAGGTCGTAGGAGGCCGTGCAACGCCTGAGAGCGCCCGTCAGCACCGCGAGATCGTCGGGCACGCTCACGGTCTCGCCGACGTCGATCCCGGCTCCGGAGACGACGTGGGCGATCTCGGCCGTGTTCGTGTCGACCGCGAGCCCGCGGACGAGCTCCGTGCCGACCGTGACGATCGCAGCGGTCCGGTACCCGCTCATCGCCGGGAGTCCCCGGGGTTTGCATCGTCCGCAGCCACGGAGACGGCGTCGTCCTTCCTGCTCCACGGCCCGGCTATCACGTCCCGCGCGTGGTAGAAGTATTGGGCCGCCGACAGGATCGTCAGCCCGAGGGCGACGGCCATGACGGTCCAGGCCGCAGTCGTGAACGCGCTGCGAAGGCCGACCGGGATGATGGTGGCGTCGATCAGGATGAACGCGACGAGCGCGAGGATCTGGAACACTGTCTTGACCTTGCCCCAAGGCGACGCGGCGATCACGACCCCTTCGGCGACGGCGACCATCCGAAGGCCCGACACGATGAGCTCGCGCCCGATGATCACGATGGCGACCCAACCCGGGAGGCTGCCGAGCTGCACCAGGCCGACGAGGGCCGCCGTCACGAGCAGCTTGTCCGCAAGCGGGTCGATGAACTTCCCGAAGGTCGTGACCTCGTTGCGGCTGCGTGCGACGTAGCCGTCGACCGCATCGGTGGCGGCCAGTACGGTGAACACCGCAGCGGCGAGCCACGGCCGCCAGTCCGCCCACGTGGCGGGGGAACCGAAGCGCCCCAGCAGCAGGACGAGGAAGACCGGGATGAACGTCATCCTGACGAGCGTGATCCAGTTCGCGAGCCCGAGACGGCGCATCGCCTACCGCACCTCCGCGATCAGGTCGTACCCGAGGGAGTCGACCATCTCGGCCTGCACGACCTCGCCGATGGCGCATTCACGGTCGATGAACACGAAGCCGTCGATCTCCGGGGCCTGGCCGCGGTGCCGCCCGAACGTGCGGCCATCCTCGTCGACGCCCTCGATGAGGACCTCGAGCGTGGAGCCGACCAGGTTCGCGACGCGCTCCGTACCGATCTCGTCCGCGGTGTCGCGAAGGCGCTGGGCCCGGGCGATCTTCGTGCGGGCCGGCACCTGGTCCGGCATCTCGGCGGCGGGTGTCCCCTCTTCGGCCGAGTATGGGAAGACCCCGACGTAGTCGAGGCGTGCATCTCGGACGAAGTCGAGGAGCCGCTTGGCGTCCTCGCGGGTCTCGCCCGGGAAGCCCGAGATCAGGGTCGTGCGCAGCGTCACGCCCGGCAGGAGACCGCGGACTGTGCCGATGAGCCGCAGATACTCGGGCGCGTCGCCGCGCCTGCCCATGCGGCGCAGGACCTCGCGCGACGCGTGTTGGAGCGGCATGTCGAGGTAGCGGCATACGACCGGTGAGGACGCCATGGCCTCGAGCAGGTCGGGGGTGATCTCGTCCGGCTGCACGTACATCAGCCGCAGCCACGCCAGGCCCTCCACCTTCGAGAGCTTGCGCACCAAGTCCGCCAGCGTGGGCTCATCGGGCAGGTCGTGACCCCAGGAGGAGATGTCCTGCCCTATGAGGATGAGCTCCTTCGCGCCGCCGGCGACCAGCGCCCGCGCCTCGGCGAGGATCTCGTGCGCGGTCCGCGATACGTAGGGCCCTCGGATCGACGGGATGATGCAGTAGGTGCACGCACGGTGGCAGCCGTCGGCGACCTGAAGGTAGGCGGAAGGCCCCGGGATCAGGCGTCCGGCGGGCACCGTCGACGGGCCGTCGGCGAGCCCGGCGAGGCGGCAGAGCGCCCGCACGAGCTCTCTCTCCTCGGAGACGGGTACGAAGGCGTCGACCTCGGGCATGGCGGCACCCAGTTCGGCACCGTAGCGGGAGGGCATGCAGCCCGTGACCACCAGCGAGCGGCCTTCGGCCGCCGACTTCCACTCCCCCGCCACGTCCAGGACGACGCCGATCGACTCCTCGGTCGCCTCGCGTATGAAGGCGCAGGTGTTGACGACCACCATGTCGGCGTCGTCGATGTCCGCCACTAGGTCGAACCGCCCCGCCAGGGAGGCGGCCATGCGGTCGGAGTCGACCTCGTTCTTCGGGCAGCCCAGGGTCACGAAGGCGACGCGCGGGCGCCCGGAGGAGGCGCTGGACACGGATCCGGTCACGCCTAGCGCCGGTTCGTGAACTGGAGCGGGATGCCGTAGTCCTTGTTCTTGACGAAGGCGATGACGTTCTGCAGCTCGTCGCGGCTCGGGGAGAAGACGCGCAGCTTCTCGCCTTCGATCTGGACCTTCGCCTTGAACTTCTCGTCCCGGATGTCCTTGTTGATGCGCTTCGCGAGCGTCTCCTCGATGCCGTTGACGATCGTCGCCGTCATCCGCACCGAGCCACCGCTCGCGGCCTCGGTGGTGCCCCACACGAGGGCCTTGAGGTCGATGCCGCGCTTGACCACGGCGGTGCCCAGGATGTCGATGACCTGGCGCGCGACGAAGTCGGAGGGAGCTTTGACGGTGATGGTCGCCGCGTGCTTGTCGAGGACGATCTCCGACTTGGTGTCCTTCAGGTCGAACCGCTGGGTCAGTTGGCGCTCCGCCTGCTGGACCGCGTTGTCGACCTCCTGCATCTCGACTTCGCTGACGATGTCGAAACTCTCGTCCTTAGCCATGGGGGCGCTCCTTTCGACCTGACGCGCCGGTTCGCGGCGCGACCAAGGGGACTAGTTGACTGCGGGAACCGTGAAGCTCTGGCCGGCCGCCGACGTGATCGTGAAGACCTTGCCGTCGCGTCTGATCTCGACCGCGGTGGGATTGCCGAGCACGATGGTCGCCTTGTTCGACACGCTCCACTCGGCGCTCTCCCCGGCCTGCATCGTCTTGTCGACCACCGAGATCCCGTTGTCGGTCACCTTGACCGAGGAGGCCATCCCCTGCCGGATGGTGACGCGGAGGACGTATCCCTTGCCCGCGGTCGTGACCGTGGTGGTCACGGTGCCGGTGGCGCCGGGTGAGGTCCCGGTGGTCTCCACCCCGGGCGCGACCGGCGGGGTCGTGTTGGCGCCGCCGGAACCTCCCCGGGTGAAGGTGATGACGCACAGGACGAGCAGCAGGAGAACCGCGCCCGCGGCGACGGCGACCCAGACGCGGCGCGGGATCTCGTGCGCGCTGGCGCTGCGCGGCACGACGGTCTCGGCCGGGATGCCGTCCAGATACGAGGGGCGGCCCTGAGACGGCTTTCGCGGGGATTCGGCGGACTCGCGCTTGAACTGTTCCAACAGCGGCGCCGCGGGGATCTCGAGGTAGCGGGCGTAGCTCTGGATGTAGCCCTTGACGTATGCGGGGCTCGGCAGGACGTCGTAGTCTCCCGCTTCCAGCGCGTCGAGCAGCCTCGACCTGATCTTCGTGCCCTCGACGACGTCGGCCATCGTCTTGCCCTGCCGCCTGCGTTCGGCGGCGAGTGTCTCTCCGACAGTGGTCATGGGGCCTGTCCCGGGTCTGGGTTCGTGAGGCGCTTCAGGGGCTGATTGTACCCGAGCGCGCGGGCGGCGGGCTTCAGCCGTCATCGCGCGCGTCGTTCCGCTCGAAGGCCTTGATTGACTCGAGCTCCTCGATATCGGCGAGCACTTCGCGGGGCTTGCTGCCGTCGGGCGGGCCGACGATCCCCTTCTGCTCGAGGATGTCCATGATCCTGCCGGCGCGCGCGTAGCCGACCTTGAGGCGACGTTGCAGCAGGGAGGTCGAGCCCATGCGTGAGGTCACCACGATGTCCGCGGCGTCCCAGGTCAGCGGATCGTCGTCGTCCCCGGCGTCGGACGCGCCGCCGCCCACGGTCGCCTTCAGGTGGAGGATCTCCTCGTGGTACTCGGGGTCGCCCTGCTTCTTGAGATGCTCGACGACGGCCATGATCTCGTCCTCGGAGACCAGCGCCCCCTGCACGCGCTTGGGCTTCGCCAGTGAGGGCGTGGAGAGCAGCATGTCGCCGAGGCCCACCAGCTTCTCGGCGCCGGACTGGTCGAGGATGACGCGCGAGTCGATGCCGGAGGAGACGGCGAAGGCGATGCGCGTGGTGATGTTCGTCTTGATGAGGCCGGTGATGATGTCGGTCGAGGGTCGCTGGGTGGCCACAACGAGGTGGATGCCGGCCGCGCGCGCCAGCTGGGCGAGACGGACGATCGAGTCCTCGACCTCGCGGGCGGCGACCATCATCAGGTCCGCCAACTCGTCGATGACGATCATCAGGTACGGCATCGGCTCCATGCCCTCGGGCAGCTTGCCGTCGCGCGCCGCGGCGTTGTACTGCGCGATGTTGCGGGCTCCCGCCTTCTGGAGGCGCCGCAGGCGGCTCTCCATCTCCGTGACGGCCCAGCCCAGCGCGCTGGCGGCCTCCTTGGACTCGGTCACGACCGGGACATAGAGGTGCGGGATGCCGTTGTAGAGCGCCAGTTCTATGCGCTTCGGGTCGATGAGGATGATGCGGACCTCGTCCGGGGTGGACCGCATGATGACCGACATCAGCAGCGAGTTGATGCATACGGACTTACCGGTGCCGGTGGAGCCGGCGATCAGCAGGTGGGGCATGGCGGCAAGGTCGAGCACGATGCGGTCGCCGCCCACGTCCTTGCCGATGCCGAGCATGATCGGACTCGTGTCCGGCGTGTGGCCGCCGGTGAGCACGTCGCCGAGCGTGACGGTCGTGCGGTGCTCGTTGGGGACCTCGATGCCGATGAGCGACTTGCCCGGGATCGGGGCGAGGACGCGCACCGTGGGCGTCGCGAGGGCCATGGCGAGGTCGTCCGAGAGCGCGGTGACACGGTTGACCTTCACGCCCTTGGCGATCTTGACCTCGAACAGCGTGACCGTGGGACCGGCGATCCAGTCCTCAACGCGTGCGGGGATGTCGAAGGTCGCGAGCGTGGACTCGATCACCTGGGCCGTGTTCTTGAGTTCCTTGTCCGAGGCGCGCGACGCCGCGGCGTTCACCGGGGAGACGCGCAACATGGCGAGCGAAGGCAGCTCGAAGGTGGTGTTGCTGCGCGGGACGGACGCTCTCTGGACTGGAACGGTGTTGCGCTCGGCCTCGGGATCCGGGCGTCGGCCGCGGACCTGGGTCGGGCGGGCGGCGGGCTCCTCCGCGTCGAGGTCGGCCAGCGGAAGTGTCTTGGCTCCGGGCGACAGGCGCCGGCGCGGCTCGCGAGGGGCGTCGTCCTCGGTCTCGGGACGCTCGAAGAGGCCGAGGAAGCGCTGCCACACGTCGGCGAGCCGCACCCCCGTCGCCAGGATCACGCCGATCGCGGCCGTACCGGTGAGCACGACGTAGGTGACCGCCGGGTAGAAGAGCACGGTAAGGACCCAGGCGATGGCGCCGCCTACGTAACCTCCCCCCGACGCGGTCGTCCAGTAGTCGGCGGCCTTGATCGACGTCGCGGTCGAGAACATCGCGATCACGGACAGGAACACCATGGCGAGCCCGGCGCCGATCGCCACCTCGCTCACCTGCCGGCGGTCGAAGACGAGCGAGACGGCCCACACGATGAGCAACAGCGGCACCGCGTTGGCGCCCACGCCGACGATGCTGACCAGCAGGGCCCGGATCGCCTTGAGTACGGGAGCCTCGGGGAGCGGGCCCCAGACCGAGACCGCGACCGCGATGGCCAGCACGACGAGAGCGATGCCGATGATGTCGCGCGACGCCCCGGGCGCAGCGGGCTGCGACGCGGCGTGCGATCGGGATTTGGAGGGCGTGGTGCCGGTCCCGCGCGAGCGACCGCCCGCGCTACTCGTGGTGCGCTTGTTCGCCACTGACCAGACCCCTCCGTAGGATTCGTGCGATCCGCCCGCGCGCATGAACGCGTCCGGGTTCCTCGAGCGAAAGTATATCCCGCCGCAGAGGTCGCGGCGCTTCCGGGAAACGCGGATGGACAGCGGCTAGCCGCGCACCAGGAAGAGCGCGATGACGGCGACGCCGAGCGCGATCCGGTACCACATGAAGACGGCGAACGAGTGCGTCTTCACGTACGAGAGCATCCAGCGCATCAGGAGCGCCGAGGAGATCAGCGAGGCGACGAAGCCGATCACGAAGTCCAGCGACAGGAGCGTCGAGAGCTGGGTGTCGTGGAGGCCCCACACGGCCGCCCCCGCGATGATCGGCAAGGCGGCCATGAACGAGTACTTGGCCACCGCCTCGCGGGACAGGCCCGCCGCGCGACCGGCGGTCATCGTGGCTCCGGAGCGCGAGACGCCCGGGATGAGCGCGACGGCCTGCGCGAGGCCGATCAGCAGCGCCCGCAGCCAGTTCATCTTCTCGATAGGCTGCTGCCGCGCGGTGTACTTGTCGACCGCCCACAGCAGGACGCCGAACAGGATCAGAGCCAGACCGACGACCAGAGGCGCCCAGTGGAAGTCCGCGGGTGACGAGAAGACCTCGATCTTCTTGTCGAGCAGGACGCCGAAGATCGCGCCGGGGACCGACGTCAGCAGCAGGAAACCGACGAAGCGCATCGCCGGACGGTGACGGGCGACGGCATCGGTGACGAGCTTCGACCAGTCCGCCCACAGCGCGATCAGGATCGCCACCGCGCTCCCCGCGTGCAGGGCGATGTCGAACGCCTGCGCCGCCTGGGCGTTCGCAAGGAACGGGTACGAGCCCTGGATGCTGAAGATCCACGGGATGAGCTTCAGGTGCGCGGTCGAGGAGATCGGCAGGAACTCGGCCACGCCCTGGACGAGTCCGAGGATGGCCGCCCAGATGTGTCCCACTTAGACCTCCATGATGACGGGGATGATCATCGGACGGCGGCGCAGCGTCTCCCACACGAACTGTGAGACCGCTTCGCGCACCGCTCGCTGGATGATGCTGTGGTCGGTCACGCCTTCCTTCTCCATACGCTTGAGCGCCTTGTTGATCCGGGCTCGCGCCTGGTCAAGCACCTCTGCCGACTCGGCGACCGGGAGCCCGCGCATGACGAGCTCGGGGTCTCCGATGAACTTGCGGGTGCGGCCGTCGATCGCGACGACGACGGTCGCGATGCCGTCGGAGGAGAGCTGCTGGCGGTCGCGCAGCACCACGTCGCCGACATCGCCGACGTTGAGACCGTCTACATAGACCACGCCGGAGTCCTTGATGTGCTCAGCGATCTTCGCGCTGTCGGCGGTCAGTTCGAGCACGTCGCCGTTCTCGAGCGCGAAGATGTCGCGCTCCGGGACGCCGACGGCTTCGGCCAGTCGGCTGTGCGCGACGAGGTGCCGTGTCTCGCCGTGGACCGGCATGAAGTACTTGGGACGGGCCATGGCCAGCATCAGCTTGAGTTCCTCGGCCGATGCGTGCCCTGAGACGTGCACCATCGCGACGCCCTTGTGGTAGACGGTGGCGCCGCTCTTGGCGATTCGGCTGATGACGCGGGAGACGGCCTTCTCGTTCCCGGGGACCGGCGACGCCGAGATGATCACCGTGTCGGTGTCGCGGATGCTGATCGTGCGATGGTCGCCGTTGGCCATGCGCGTGAGGCCGGAGAGCGGCTCGCCCTGACTGCCGGTCGAGAGCACGACGATCTTCTCGGGAGGCAGGTCACCCGCGTTGTACGCGTCGACGATGTTCTCGGCCGCGATGTTGAGGAAACCGAGCTCGCGGGCGATCCCCGTGTTCTTGATCATGGACCGGCCGGTCACGACGACCTTGCGACCCGCGGCGACCGAGGCGTCACAGACCTCCTGGACGCGGTGGATGTGGCTCGAGAAGCACGCGATGATGACGCGGGCGGGCGCCGCGGCGATCAGCCGGATCAGCGTGGCCTCCACTTCCCGCTCGGGGTGGGTGTAGCCCGCGTTCTCGGCGCCGGTCGAGTCCGAGAGCAGGAGGAGCACCCCGTCGCGTCCGGCCTTCGTCAGCGCGGCGAAGTCGGTGCCCCGGCCGTCGATCGGCGTCTGGTCGAACTTGAAGTCGCCGGTGTGGAGGACGGTGCCGACCGGCGTGCGGATGAGCAGCGCCAGTGAGTCCGGGATGGAGTGGTTCGTGGCGACGAAGTCGAAGCCGAACGCACCGAGGGTGATGTGCATCCCCGGCTTGACCACGCGCAGCTTGGGCTTCTTGATGTCGAACTCGGCGAGCTTACCCTCGATCAGCCCGCAGGTGAGCTTCGATCCGAGTACGGGGACCGGCGTGCCGAGGTCGCGCAGGAGGTATGGCAGCGCGCCGGTGTGGTCCTCGTGCCCGTGCGTGATGACGATCCCGCGCAGACGCTCGCGGTTCTTGAGGATGTACGAGTAGTCGGGCAGCACCAGGTCGACCCCGGGGAGCTCGGCGTCGGGGAACATGAGCCCCGCGTCGACGACGACCATGTCGTCCCCGTACTCGAACACGGTCATGTTCTTACCGATCTCGTCGAGCCCGCCGAGCGGGATGACGCGCAGCACGTTCTTGTTCTTCGGCTTGCCTCTTGTCATGGGTTCTTCTTCCGGACGACGCGAAGTCGCCGATGGGTGGAGCGTCGATGCGCGCGGGGCGTCTCGCCTCGTGCGCTCCGTCGCCTGGGTCAGATCAGGCCGAGATGCTCGAGCACGCGCCCGAGTTCGGCCGACTGTTCGTCACTGGGTGGAACGAGCGGCAGGCGGCAGGTCCCCACGGGGAATCCGCACTGCGCCAACGCGTCCTTGACCATGATCGGGTTCGAGGTCATAAACAGCGCCTTGAAGAGCGGGAGCATCCGCAGGTGCAGCGAGAGGGCGCGTGTGTGCTCTCCTGCCGCGTGCGCGTCGACCATCTCGCGCATCTGCGGGCCGGCCACGTGGCTCGCGACGGAGATCACGCCTGTGGATCCGACGCCCATCATGGGCAGCGTCATCTCGTCGTCACCCGACAGGACCTCGAAGCCCTCGGGGGCGCCTTGGATGATGCGCGCGATCTGGCCCAGATCTCCGGACGCCTCCTTCACGCCAACGATGTTCTCGACGTCGCTAGCAAGGCGCAGGGTGGTCTCTGCCGTCATGTTGACGACGCATCGACCCGGGATGTTGTAGAGCAGCACGGGGACGTCGACCGCCTCGGCGATGGCGCGGAAGTGGCGGTACATCCCCTCCTGCGGGGGCTTGTTGTAGTACGGGACGACGCACATGATCGCGTCCACTCCGAGCGAGGTCGCCTTGCGGGCGAAGTCGACGGAGTCAGCCGTGCAGTTGTCGCCGACGTTGGCGATCACGGGGGCCCTGTCCCCCACCGCGTCGATCACGGCGCGAAAGAGTTCGAGCTTCTGGTCGTAGAAGACGGTGGGTGACTCCCCGGTGGTGCCGCAGACGACGAGCGCCTGGCTGCCCTGGTCGAGCAGGCGCGACGCGAGCGCGGCGGCGCGCGGGAGGTCGAGATCGAGATCGGGGGTGAAGGGCGTCACCATCGCGGTGATGAGGCGCCCGAACCGCGGATTCGCCATGGTGTGTACGGTCCCTTGCGTCGAGTGTCCCGGCGCCGATGAGCGCCACAGGGTACGTGTACCCCTTCAGTGACTGCCATTGTGCCACAGGGCAGCACGGAACACGCCTCCGAGCGGCGCGGACGTTCCCGCACCGTCACCGGCGCCACCCCGGAGAAGCGGAGTTCCGGTCTAGCGCCCGACGACGAGCGGGCGTGCCTGCAGCAACCAGGTGACGCCGGCGGCGCGCGCCCACTCGACGCAGGCGGGGCCGTCGGTCAGGGGTTCGACGTTCAGTGCCAGCGCGGCGATCTCACGCACCTCGTAGGGTGTGACGCTGGCCGCCGCTGCGTGATCGGGAGGCACGATGCGCTGGACGACGCGCCCGCTGTCGTCGACGAGGAGGTGGACCGGCTTCGGGTGGACGTCGGAGTGGGTCAGCACCAGGCCTTCGCGGGACAGGGTGAAGCGGTCGGGCTTCACCTTGCCCGCCACGATCGCCTCTCCCAAGCCGTAGCAGCTCTCCACGATGATCCGGTCGGGGTCGCCGGTCGCCGGGTCCGCCGTGAACACGACGCCGGAGGATGTCGCCGGAACCAGGCGCTGGACCACGCATGCGACCGATACGTCGGCGTCGGCAAGGCCGGCGGCCTCGCGGTCACGCCAGGCCAGGTCGCCCCACAACGACGTCCAGCAGTGTGTGATGGCGTGCAGGACCTCGTGGAACCCGGGCACGAAGTAGGTCCCGTGGCGGCCGACCAGCGGGCCGGTCACCATGTCCGGCGTTGTGACCGACGAGCGGACCGAGACCGCGCCGGGCCCCATGGCCTCGAAGGCCTCCTGGACCGCCGCCACCAGTGCCGGGTCGAGCGGCGTGTGGATGACGGAGGAGCGGATGCGCTGAAGGATCGGCGTGAGCGTGACGGCGGGGGCGGACTCTGGCACGCCCCTGAGGATGGCCATCAGCGCCGCGACCCCCGCGCGATCGGTGTGCTCGCGGTACGCGTCCGCCGAGATGCAGAACGCCTCGGGGACGGGGAATCCCGCCGTCGCGAGGCGGGAGAGCGACTGCGCCTTCGTGCCGTAGAGGCCGACGTCACCGGCCTCGGTGATCGGTACGACGTACGGAGTCTTCCCGGCCATAGCGGACCTCCCCTGTCGCTGCCAAACCCTGACTACATACTACCCGCCCAGCTCGAATTCGTCGTGAAGCGCTTGGATCGCTTGACGACTGTCGTCGGCCCGCACCAGGACCGAGATCGTGTAGTGCGAGTCCGCGACCTGCAGGATCTCAACGTCTGCCGCGGCCAGGGCGCCGGCGATCCGTGCCATCACGCCGGGGACACCATGCATACCCGCACCGACCAGCGTGACCGTGGCCAGACCGCTCTCGATGCGGTAGCGCATGCCGAGCGCGTCGAGGACGTCGCGCACCTCGGGCAGCCGGGCCTCGTCGAACGAGAGCGCGAGAGAGTCCCCGAGCGGGGTGAACATGTCGAGGGAGACGCCGGCCCCGGCCATCTCGCCGAAGACGGCGGTGATGGACGCGACGCGCTTCGCGCCCTCGGGGAGTGTGACGGTCGCTCGAGCGATACCGTCCGCGTGGCTCACGGCGGTGGCGACGGCGCGGGCGCGCTCGGCGACGACGCGCTCCGCGTCGGTGATCAGGGTCCCCGGCGACCGTGTCGCCGCGTTCCGCACCCACACGGGCACACCGGCGGCCATCGCGGTCTCGGCCGCCGGTGCGTGCATGACCTTCGAGCCGGCGCGTGCCATCTGGAAGAGCTCCTCGTATTGGAGCGCGTCGAGGACACGGGCGTCCTTGCAGGTGCGCGGGTCCGCGGTCATCACGCCGTCCACGTCCGTGTAGATCTCGACCGCGACCGCGCCGAGAGCTGCCGCGATCGCGCAGGCGCTGGTGTCGGAGCCGCCCCTGCCGAGGGTCGTCGTCTCTCCGGACGCGCTGACACCCTGGAATCCCGTGACCACGGGCACGAGCTCGGCCCGCACCGCGGCCGTGAGGTTGGCCGGGTCGACGAGCAGCACCGAGGCGTCACCGAACCGTCCGTCCGTGAGCACGCCCGCATCCGCGCCGGTCATCGCCGTCGCATTCACGCCGTCGGCGCGCAGCTCGTGAGCGACAAGGACCGCGGAGACGACCTCGCCGCACGCGGCGAGCAGATCGGCCTCGCGGGGATCCGTGTCGAAGCCTGCGAGCAGTGACAGCAGCGTGTCGGTGGCGTAGGGGGCTCCCGCGCGTCCCATCGCCGAGACGACGACGACCGGCGAGCGGCCGGCGTCGATCGCGTCGCGCACCCGGGCGCGCAGCGCCGAGCGCGCCTCGGCGGTGGCGACGGAGGTGCCGCCGAACTTCTGGACCAGGATCGGCCTCTGCGACGAGGCCGCCTCGCTCACAGGCCCATCAGCTCCTCGAGGCCGATCACCAGGCCGGCGCGCTTCGGGACCTCGCGAACAGCTAGCACGACGCCGGGCATGAACGACGTGCGGTCGATCGTGTCGTGGCGCAGGGTCAGGGTCTGTCCGACACCGCCGAAGATGACCTCCTGGTTCGCGACGACCCCCGGCAGGCGCACGGAGTGGACCGGGACGCCTTCCACCAGCGCGCCGCGCGCTCCCTCAGCGATCTCGGTCTCCCGGCCCGGAGCCGCGGGCGCCCGGCCGCGGACGGCGGCGATGAGCTGCGCGGTGCGCATCGCCGTCCCGGACGGGGCGTCGAGCTTGCGGTCATGATGCAGCTCGATGATCTCGACGTTGGGCATGAAGCGCGCGGCCGTCTCCGCGAAGCGCATCATGAGGACCGCGCCGACCGCGAAGTTCGGAGCGACGAAGAGGCAGACGCCCTCCGGAGCGTCGGCCGCCGCCGCCCTCCAGCGGTCTTCGCCCACGCCGGTCGTGCCGACGACGCAGTGGACGCCGGCTGCGAGCGCGCGCGCGACCGTCGCCTCGACCGCGCCCGGCACCGTGAAGTCCACGAGCACGCGCTCGCCCCCGCCGCTCAGCGCGGCATCGAGGTCGGCGCTCGTCAGGATGCTGGCACCCGCTCCGTCGTCGAGCGCGAGGCCCGGCGAGGACGGGTCGATGGCCGCCACGACCCGCATGCCGTCCGCCGCGGTGACCGCGCGCACGACCTCGCGACCCATGCGGCCGGCTGCCCCGGTGACGATGACGTCGATCATCGCTGCACTCCCCCTTCGGTTGCTGCGGGACGCGGCCCTACGCGAGCAGCGCCTCGATCTCGTCGAGCGTGTGTGGTCCGACGACGGCCAACGTGCGCGGCCCGCCGAGCGTCGCCTTCGCGACGCGATGGATGTCCTCGAGCGTCACGGCGCCGTAGCGCTCGATCACCTCGTCGATGGAGAGCAGCTCGCGCCCACCGATCTCGGGGCCGCCGAGCCGCATCATGCGCCGGTTCGTGTTCTCGAGGCCGAGGACCATGTGCCCGTCGACGGACTCGCGCGCCCGGTCGAGCTCGGCCGCGGTGATGCCCGCGTCGAGCACTTTCGCCACCTCAGCGGTGATCAGTTCGACGACGAGCTTCGTGTTCTCGGGACGGGTGCCGGCGTAGACCATGAACGCGCCGGTGTCCGTGTACAGCGCGTTGTAGGAGTTCACGGCGTAGGCGAGCCCGCGCTTCTCGCGGATCTCCTGGAACAGACGCGAGGCCATGCTCCCTCCCAACACCGCGTTGAGCAGGTCCATCGCGAAACGGTCGGCGGAGTTGGCGTCGATGGAGAGCGTGCCCCAGCAGATGTGCGCCTGCTCGGTCTCCTTGGTGGCCACGGCCACGTGTCGCGCGGCCTCGGCGGGCCGGATCGCGCGCTGCGCGCGGGGCGCGACGGGAAGGCCGGCGAGCGCCGTCGACGCGAGCGCCGCGACGTCCTCGTGTGAGAGGTTCCCCGCGGCCGCGACGACGATGTCGCCGGTGCGGTAGTGGCGGCCCGTGTAGGACCGGAGCTGCGCCGGCGCGAAGGCGCCCACGGTCTCGCGTTCGCCGAGGACCGGGCGGCCGATGGGATGCTCGGGCCAGATGGTGCGCGAGAACAGGTCGTCGACCTTGTGGTCGGGTGTGTCCTCGGTGCGGGAGATCTCCTCGAGGACCACCTCGCGCTCGGACGTGGCCGCGTCCTCGTCGAACGACGAGTCGACGACCATGTCGGCGAGGACTCCGAAGGCCTCGTCGGCGTGACGGTCGATGACCCGCGAGTAGTAGCAGGTCGCCTCCTCGCTCGTGAAGGCGTTGACCTCGGCGCCGAGGCGGTCGAACGACTCGGAGATGTCGCGCGCGGTGCGGGTCGAGGTGCCCTTGAACATCATGTGCTCGAGGAAGTGGGAGATGCCCGCCTCATCGGGGTTCTCGTCGCGGCTGCCCGCGGCGACCCAGATGCCGAGGGCGACCGAGCGCACCGTGGGGATCGACTCAGAGATGACCGTGATGCCGTTGTCCAGGACTGTGCGGTCGTAGAACACGGGAGCTCCGTTCTGTCGTAGTGCTGCGCTCGAACAGTCTAGAGCAAGGCCCGGCCCCGGCACCCGCTGTGTTCGCGGGCTGTTGCCGGGGCCGGGCCGCCGAAGTGCTTTGAGAGCGTGCGCTGCCTAGTGCTGGCGGCGCGGTCCGCCGTGGCCGCTTCCGCCGCCGGGACGGTCGGAGCGCGGACGGTCGCTCGAGGGGCGGGGTGCGCCGCTCGAGGGAGGGGCGTCCGGCGGGTTGATCCGGCCGAGCGACACCTTGCCCTTGTCGTCCATGTCGAGGATCTCGACTTCGACCTCATCGCCGATGCTCAGGACGTCCTCGACCCTGTCGACGCGACCCTTGGCCACGCGCGAGATGTGCAGGAGACCGTCCTTGCCCGGGTAGAGCTCGACGAAGGCGCCGAACGGCTGGATCGACACGACGCGACCGATGTACTTCTCGCCGATCTCCGGCTCCTTGATGATCATCCGGATGCGGGCGACCGCTTCCTCGCCGCCCTTGTCGCGGCTGGCGATGTAGACGGTGCCGTCGTCGTTGACATCGATCTGGGCGCCCGTGGCCTCGATGATCGAGCGGATCATCTTGCCTCCGGGGCCGATGATGTCGCGGATCTTGTCGGTCGGGATCTTGATGGTCAGCACGCGCGGCGCGAACTCGTTGAGCTCGGCGCGGGGCTCGGAGATCGACTCCATCATCTTGGCGAGGATGAAGGCGCGGCCTTCCTTGGCCTGCATGAGCGCGCGGCGCAGGATGTCGACGGACAGGCCCTTTGCCTTGTTGTCCATCTGCATGGCCGTGATGCCCTTGGCCGTGCCGGCGACCTTGAAGTCCATATCGCCGAGGAAGTCCTCGAGGCCCTGGATGTCGGTCAGGATTGCGACGTCGTCACCCTCCTTGATGAGTCCCATCGCGATGCCGGAGACGGGGGCCGAGATCGGCACGCCCGCGTCCATCAGCGCGAGGGTGGAGCCGCACACGGATCCCATCGAGGACGAGCCGTTCGACGCCAGCACCTCGGACACGATGCGCAGCGTGTAGGGGAAGTCCTCCTCTGCCGGCACGACCGGCAGCAGGGCGCGCTCTGCGAGCGCTCCGTGGCCGATGTCGCGGCGCTTCGGGCCACGCATGAAGCCCGTCTCCCCTACGGAGAACGGCGGGAAGTTGTAGTGGTGGATGTAGCGCTTGCCCTCGGAGACGTCGATGGTGTCGATGCGCTGCCACTCGGAGAGCATCCCGAGGGTCAGCACGGACAGGACCTGCGTCTGGCCGCGAGTGAACAGGCCCGAGCCGTGGCTGCGCGGCAGGTAGCCGGCGGTCGTGGAGATCGGACGGACCTCGTCGAGGGCGCGGCCGTCGGCGCGCTCGCCGGTCTCGAGGACCATCGTGCGCATGGTCTTCTTCTCGAGCTTCTTGAGGACGGCCTTGATGTCCTTGCCGTCGGCAGCCATCTCTTCGGGGGTGAAGGTCGCGATGATCTCGTCCTTGACCGCCTGGACGTCGGCCATCCGCGACGCCTTGTCGGCGTTGTGAAGGGCGACGTTCATCTTGTCCGTGCCGGCCGCGAAGATGCGATCGGTCAGCGCGGGATCGATCGCGTGGACCGGGACGATCATCGGCGTGATCTCGAGCTTGGCCAGGAAGCGCTCCTGGACCTCGCAGAAGGCGGCGATGGCGCCCTGCGCGAACATGAGTGCGGACAGCATGTCCTCCTCGGACACCTCGTGCGCACCGGCCTCGAGCATGTAGACGGCGTCCTTGGAGCCGGCGACGATGAGGTCGAGATCGGAAGCCTCGGCCTCCTCGAACGACGGGTTCACGATGAACGCACCTTCGGCGTCACGGACGACGCGGACGCCGGCCAGCGGGCCCTCGAAAGGGATGCCGGCGGCGAGCAGCGCGGACGACGCGCCCATGATCGAGATGACGTCGGGCTGGTTGACCTGGTCGGCGGAGAGCACCGTCGCGATGATCTGGACCTCGTTGCGGAATCCGTCGGCGAACGACGAGCGGATCGGGCGGTCGATCATGCGTGCGGTCAGGACGGCCTTCTCGCTCGGCCGGCTCTCGCGCTTGATGAAGCCGCCGGGCAGCTTGCCCGCGGCGTACATCCGCTCCTCGAAATCGACGGTCAGCGGGAAGAAATCGAGATCCTTGGGGAACTTCGACGCGGTGGCCGTGACGAGCACCATCGTGTCACCCTGGCGCACGACCACGGCGCCGCCGGCCAGCTTGGCCAACTCGCCCGTCTCGAGCGTGTAGGTCTTTCCGTACAGTTCGAACGACTCGGTTACCTTTCCCATCCTCTTCCTCTTCCTCTGTGGACCGGCAGGTCTCGAACCCCCGGTCCGTATCCGGGACGGCCCTTCGTGGGCGTCCCCCTCTTCATACACGGAAGCGAGGAGTATCTCCCCGCTTCCGGTGAACCCTGACTTCCGCTCCGCGCGTCTAGCCGCGGATGCCGAGCTTCGCGATGATCGCGCGGTAGCGCTCGATGTCGCTCTTCTTCAGGTAGTTCATCAGCCGGCGGCGCTGGCCGACCAGCTTCAGCAGCCCGCGGCGGCAGTGGTGATCGTGCTTGTGGCTGCGCAGGTGCTCGGTGAGGTCGCGGATACGCTGCGTGAGCAGCGCGATCTGGACTTCGGTCGACCCGGTGTCGGTCTCGTGCTTCTTGTTGTCGGTGATGATCTCCGACTTGACGTCCTTGGTAAGCGGCATGCGTGGTCCCACCCTTCAGGTCTTGGTTCGTCGCCTCCGGCCGAGAGCGGTCTCGGTGGTCCAGTACCGCTCAAAGCGCGGGGCCGTGCATACGGACAGCCGGAGAAGTGTAGCACAGGGGCGTCTGGTCGAGCGAACGCCCCACAGCCCTCCCTAGATACCCGTGAGACGCCTCACCGCGTCGACGTCGGCGCGGATCGCGGACGCCAGTTCCCGCGGGTCATCGAAGTGCCGCTGTGGGCGCAGATACTCGATCAGCTCGACGGTGATCGTGCGTCCGTAGAGGTCGCCCCTGTATCCGATCAGGTGGACCTCGAGGTCGGAGGTCGCGTCGGGAAACGACGGCGGCAGACCCACGGAGACCGCCGCGGCGTAGTCCACGCCATCCAGCTCGA
This sequence comes from Coriobacteriia bacterium, assembly GCA_025361505.1. Classification (GTDB taxonomy): domain Bacteria; phylum Actinomycetota; class Coriobacteriia; order Anaerosomatales; family PALSA-660; genus PALSA-660. Next base: position 6,976 of record JANYKZ010000063.1, on the reverse strand, counting down.
CCCGGCCCGCGTAGACACCGTGCGCGGGCAGCGCCGCGAAGGGTGCAGTGACGAGGTTCGCTGTCGGCGCGTCGAGCTCGGCGCCCTCTCCCCTGCCGTGAACGACGATGCCGCGCAGACGATGCGGGCGTCCGAGCAGGCGGGCCGCACCCGCGACGTCGCCCGCCTGCGCCAGCCGGCGGATGCGGGTCGAGGTGATCGGGCCCTCGTCGTCGCTGACCAGCTGATGAGCGACGACCGTGAAGCCGTGGTCGGCGCCGTAGCGCACGAGCACGTCGACGTCTCCTTCGGCGCGATGCCCGAAGCGGAAGTCGTAGCCGACGGTCACGGCGACGGGCTCCATGGTCTGGAGCAGGACCTCATCGAGGAACACGAGCGGAGCGGTGGCGGCGAGTCGCTCGGTGAACGGCACGACGAGCACGACGCCGGCTCCGAGACACGCGAGAAGGCTCAGCTTGTCGTCGAGGTCGAGCAACTGCGCCATCGCCGTGCCGGGGCTCACCACCTGGTCCGGGTCCCGGTCGAACGTGAGCACCACGGAGCGAACCCGCTCGGCGCGCGCCAGAGCGATGGCGTCGTGGACGAGCGCCTGGTGTCCGAGGTGCACGCCGTCGAAGACGCCGAGCGCCACGACGCAGGGGCCGAGGGCCTTCATCCCCGGCTCCCAGTGAACGACGTCGGTCACGATGCTCCTCCGGATCCGAGCACGACGGTGGCCACGAGGCGGCCGGTGCGAGCGCGGTAGACGCCCGCCAGCGCCCCGTCGGACCTGACGGCGACGAACTCGGACTCATGGATGTCGAGCGCTTCGGGGAGCGGCAGCGAGTGACCGTTGGCCAGGTCGACCCGCGCGGCGTCCATCACCGGAAGCCCGAGCGCCCCGAACGGATCGATGAAGAGGTCGATGATCCGGTCCCCCGCGCCCGCCCGTGAGATCTCGTCCAAGCTGACGGCGGAGTCGAGGGTGAGCGGTCCGCTGGCCGTGCGCCGCAGAGCACCGAGGTGGGCCGCCGTGTCGCACGCCCTCCCGAGGTCGCGAGCCAGGGCTCGTACGTACGTGCCCTTCGAGACGGTGTAGGACACGTCCCACGCGGGAGTCTCGGGGTCGATGCCCGTGAGCGCGGCCTCGAACACCTCGACGTCGCGGGAGTCGAGCGCGAGCTCCTCGCCTGCCCGCGCCGCCTTGTACGCGACGCGTCCCCCGACCTTGATGGCGGAGTAGGCGGGAGGGACCTGCGACGAATGACCGAGTGTCGCGGCGAGCGCGGCGCGGGCGAACGTGGGGTCGCGGATTCCGTCGGGCACCGCCGCCGTCCGCACGACGTCGCCCTCGGCGTCGTCCGTGTCCGTCTCGGCGCCGAATACGACGCGGGCGTCGTAGGACTTGCTCGCCGACGAGAGGTACGGCTCGAGTCGCGTGTAGGGCCCCACGAGGACCACGAGAAGGCCGGTGGCCAGCGGGTCGAGGGTGCCGGCGTGGCCGACGCGTCCCTCACCGGTCGCGCGGCGTACGGCGGCCACGACATCGTGGCTGGTCATCCCGGCGGGTTTGTCCACGAGCAGGATGCCTGCGAGCGAGGTCGCGCCGCGTTTCACGCGGCGCCCCCGGGGAGGACCCGGAGCACGGTCGCGATCGCGTCCTGAAGCGGGAGGTCGACCGTGGCGCCCGCGGCGGCGACGTGTCCCCCTCCGCCGAAGGAGCGCGCTATGGCCCCCACGTCGAGGGTCGGGCACTTGGCGCGCAGCGAGACCTTCGTGGTGCCGCCCTCTTCCTTGAAGATGACGACGGCGTCGACGCGGCCCGTCTGACGGACGATGTCGACGACGTTCTCGGTCTCCTCCGCGAGCGCGCCGGTCTCAGCGAGGTCGTTCGCCGCGATCCACGAGTACACGACACGACCGTTGTTGGCGATGGTGATGCGGGACAGCACGCGGCCCAAGAGCGCCAGAGCCGGTGCCGTGCGCGACTCGTAGACCTTGGAGTAGAGGCTGCGGGCGTCGACGCCGACCTCGATCATGTCGGCGGCGTCGCGCAAGGCGCGCGGGGTGGTGTTGCTGTAGGAGAACCGGCCCGTGTCGGTCATCAGGGCGACGTAGCACGCCGCAGCGATGGCGGGCGTGGGCGCGACACCGAGGACCGGCAGAAGCCGCCACACGATCGAGGCGGTCGAAGCGGCAGCCGAGTCGACCAGGTTGAGGCTCCCGAAGCAGGCGTCGTCCGAGTGGTGATCGACGACCACGACGGCCCCCGCGGAACGCGCCAGCGTCTCGGCGTCACCGAGTCGTGCCCACGTGGGAGTGTCGAGCGCGACGAAGACATCCGGGGCGTCGAGCTCGGCACATGGACGATAGAGGTCGAAGCCTTCGAGGAACCGGTAGGTGGCCGGCGCGTCGTGCGCGTCGGCGAGCGTCGGCACGACGTTGACGCCCGCCTCGCGCAGGGCCAGCGTCAGCGCCAGCACGGCCCCGACGGCATCGCCGTCGGGGTTGACGTGGGCGCACACGACGACCGAGCGGGCCGCACGCAGCGCCTGAGCGACCGCGCGCTCCACGGAGACGGCGTCAGAGCTCGTCGTCATCGACGGGCACTTCCTCGCGGTCGTCCGGGACGCGCCCGAGCTCTCGTTCGCTTCGGATCGCGTTCGCGATGCGGGTCGCCTCTTCGATGGCGGGATCGATCCTGAAGGTCAGCTCGGCCGTGTAGCGGGCGCGCACGCGCTCCCCGAGGAGCGCACGGATGCGGCCCGTCGCCGCCTTCAGACCCGCAAGGGCCTCGGCGGCGTCGCCTCCCTCGGGGATGGCGACGTAGATCGTGGCATAGCGCAGGTCGGGGCTGAGCTCGACGCCCGTGACCGTGACGAATTCGACCCGGGGGTCGGCGATCTCCTCGAGAAGGATGCGCGCTATGACCTCCCGCACCGTCTCGGACATGGCACGGGCACGCGGGAATGAACGCATGGAACCTACTCCTCTCGGGCGACCGAGACCTTCTTGTAGGACTCGATGATGTCGCCCTCCTTGAGGTCCTGGAAGTTCTCGAGCGCGATGCCGCACTCGTAACCGGCCTTGACCGACTTCGCGTCCTCCTTGAAGCGGCGCAGCGAGTGGACGGTCCCGTCGAGGATGATCGTCCCTTCGCGGACCACGCGGATCAGGTCGTCGCGATGGATCTCGCCCTGCGTGACGTAGCAGCCCGCGATGACGCCGATCTTCGGTACGCGGAACAGCTCGCGGACCTCGACGACGGCGGTCTCCTGCTCTTCGATGGTCGGCTTGAGCATGCCGACGCGCGCGGCGTTGATGTCCTCGATGACCTTGTAGATGACGCGGTACAGGCGCATGTCGACCTTCTCGGTCTCGGCGAGCGCCTTGGCCTTGGGCTCGGGGCGCACGTTGAAGCCGATGATGATGGCGTCGGACGCGTCGGCGAGCATGACGTCGGTCTCCGTGATGGCTCCGACGCCGCTGTGGATGATGGGGATCTCGACCTCGGTCTGGTCCAGCTTGGCGAGCGAGTCACGCAAGGCCTCGATCGAACCCTGCGTGTCCGCCTTCACGACGAGCTTGACCTCGGCGTGGCCCTCCTGGATTCGGTCGAACAGGTCCTCGAGCGACATGTGCGACTTGGCGTTCTCCTGCGCCGTGAGGCGCTTCTTGAGGTCGCGCTCCTCGGCGATGGCACGCGCCTGCTTGTCGTCGGGCATGACCTTGAAGTCGTCGCCGGCGGACGGCACCGAGTTGAGGCCGAGGATCTCGACCGCGTCGGCGGGCTTGGCGGTGTGCACGTGCTTGCCCTTCTGGTCGACGAGCGCGCGGACACGGCCGTGGGCCGTCCCGACGACGATGGCGTCTCCGACCTTGAGGGTGCCGCGCTGGACCAGCACGGTCGCGACCGGGCCGCGGCCGCGGTCGAGGTTCGCTTCGACGACGACGCCGCGAGCGGGCGCTGTCGGGTTGGCCTTGAGCTCCTGGACCTCTGCGACGAGCAGGATCATCTCGAGCAGGTCCTCGATGCCCAGGTGCTGCTTGGCGGACACTTCGACGAACGGAGTGTCACCGCCCCACGCCTCGGCGATCAGGCCGCGTTCGCCGAGCTCCGTGCGCACGCGCTCGGGGTTGGCGCCCTCTTTGTCGATCTTGTTCACGGCCACGATGATCGGCACGCCGGCCGCGCGGGCGTGGTCGAGTGCCTCGACCGTCTGCGGCATGACGGAGTCGTCAGCGGCCACGACGAGGATGACGATGTCCGTCATGTTCGCACCGCGGGCACGCATGGCGGTGAACGCCTCGTGGCCCGGGGTGTCGATGAAGGTGATCTGCTTGCCGTTCTTGTGCACGACGGACGCGCCGATGTGCTGCGTGATGCCGCCGGCCTCGGTCGCGGTCACGCCGGTGTGGCGGATCGCGTCGAGCAGGGACGTCTTGCCGTGGTCGACGTGACCCATGACGGTGACGACCGGGGGACGCTCCTTGAGGTCCTTGGGATCGTCGTCGAATACCTCGACGGGTTCCTCTCCCGGCTGCTTCACGTCGACGAGCAGCTCGTAGGCCTCACCCAGCGTCTCGAGCATCTGAGCGGAGAGCGCCTGGTTGACCGTGAAGGCCTGTCCCATGATGAAGAGCTTCTTGATGACGTCGCCCGAGGGCACACCGATGGCGTCGGCGAAGCGTCCGACGGTCGAGCCCTCTTCGATGGTGAGGACGCCGTCGAGCACGGGGGTGACGACCTGGGTGTTGCGCGAGCGCGGACCCTCTTCGCGATTCTCGCGGCCGCCCGGCTTCTTGCCCTTCTTGCCCTTCTTGCCGTTGTGGCCGCCCGGGGCGCCCAGAGCGGCGGCCGCCTTCGCGACCTCGACGACGGACTGCGGCACGGCCTTGGTGGCGGCCTCGGCCTGCGCGGCCATCAGCTTGTAGCGCTCGCGCTCCTCGGCCTCGCGAGCAACCTCCTCCTCGCGACGCTTCACTTCCTCGTCATGCTTGAGCTTCTCGGCCTCGCGCTCGGCGTCCTTGCGCTTGCGCTCCTCCTCGGCGTCCGCCTTGCGGCGGAGCTCCTCCTCGGCGCGCGCGGCGGCCTCGGCGGCCTCCATCTCGGCCTCCTGGGACTTGCGGCGCTCCTCCTCGGCGGCGGCCACGATGGCCGCTTCCTCGGCGGCGCGCAGCGCCTCCTCGGCCTCGCGCTTCATGCGCTCGGCCTCCATGATCATGTGGCGTTCGGCGATCTCGGGTCCGAGGTTCTTCCGGATCTTGTCGACGTACGCCTCGACCAGGGTCGACGCGTGGTTCTTGGCCGGGATCTTCATGGCCTGTATACGCTCAAGGAGCTCCTGGGAGGTCATCCCGAACTCCTTGGCGAGTTCATGTACTCGCATGCTGGGCACTTACGCGTCACCATCCTCGTGGTCGAACGTGCCTCGCTGCTCGAGTACACGCTCGAATTCCGCCCTCAGGCGGCCAATATCGTCCTCGTTCACGTGCGTCCGCAGCGCGGACGTGATCTTGCGCTTGCGGATCGCCGTCTCGAAACACTCGAGACTGGTGTGGACGTAGGCCCCACGTCCGTTCGCCTTGCCGGTCGGATCGACTTCCACCGTACCGTCGGGCATCCGGACGAAGCGCACGACTTCGCGCTTGTCCTCGCTCGTGCCGCACCCGATGCAGGTGCGGATGGCGGGCTTGCGGGGCCGCATGGGTTACTTGACCGCCTCCTTGTCGTGCAGGGAACACAGCGTCGAGCCGGGCTTGGACCGGTTGCGGCAACGGATGCCGTTCGCGGAGAGTGCCGAACACCGGCCATCACCTTCGACGTGCTCGCTCTCGCCGGCCGCGGGTGCGGCGGCGTCGCTCATGCCGGCCTGGACGGCCTGCATCTGGCTCTTGATGTCGATGCGCCAGCCCGTCAGCTTCGCGGCGAGGCGGGCGTTCTGGCCCTCCTTGCCGATCGCAAGAGAGAGCTGGTCGTCGGGGACGATGACGGTCGCGGAGCGCTCCGCATCGTGGATCACGACCTTGGAGACCTTGGCCGGCGACAGGGCATTGGCGACGAACTGCGCCGGGTCGTCGCTCCACGGAACGACGTCGATGCGCTCGCCGCGAAGCTCGCCGACGACCATGCGGACGCGGCTCCCCTTGGGACCGACGCAGGCGCCGACGGGGTCGAGACCCGGCTCGCGGCTGGAGACGGCGATCTTGCTGCGCAGGCCCGGCTCACGGGCGACGCTCTTGATCTCGACGATCCCATCGTAGATCTCGGGGACCTCGAGCTCGAAGAGGCGCTTGAGCAGGCCGGGGTGGGTGCGCGACACGACGATGGAGGGCTCCTTCGTCGTCTTGCGGACCTCGATGATGTAGGCCTTGATGCGCTGGTTGTGGTCGTAGCGCTCCGAGGACGGCTGCTCGCTCGGCGGCAGGAGGGCCTCGACGCCTTCGCGCAGCTTGATGAGGGTGTAGCGCGCGTCGGACTGCTGGACGGTGCCGGTCACGGCGTCGCCCACGCGGTCCTGATACTCGTCGAAGATCTGCTCGCGCTCGGCGTCACGGATCATGCCGATGATGACACTCTTGGCTGCTTGCGCGGCCGTACGAGACACGTCCGGAGGCGTGACATCGGACTCCTCGAAGACCGGCTCCTCCTCGGTGCCGCCCACGGGGACGAGCTCGAAGACCGTGATCCGGCCGGTGTTGCGGTCGAGCTCGACGCGCGTGTCGTTCTCGAGGTCGAGGATCTTGCGATAGGTCGCAGCGAGCGACGACTCGAGCCTGTCGAGCATCGCGTACTCGTCGATGTTCTTCTCACGTGCAAGCGCCTTAAGCGCATCCATCAGCTCAGAGGCCATCGTCAGCCGTCCCTTTCCTGCCGAAGTCGATCCGGGCCTGCAGTCGTGCCTTCTTGACGTCGCCGAACGGGATGCGGACTACTGCGTCCGCCACGTCGAGCACGATCACATCGCCCTCGACAGCCCGGATGGTCCCGGTGAAG
>JANYKZ010000060.1 GCA_025361505.1 Coriobacteriia bacterium | reverse complement strand
CTCGGCACACTCACCTACATGTTGGCGGGCATAGCCGGCATCTCGCTGCTGGTGGGTGGCATCGGCATCATGAACATCATGCTGGTGAGCGTCAGCGAGCGGACGCGCGAGATCGGAATCCGCAAGGCGGTCGGAGCGCGGACGTGGGACATCCTCAGCCAGTTCGTGATCGAGGCGATGATGCTCTCGGTCATCGGAGGCATCCTGGGGATCCTGCTCGGTGCTCTGGGCGCGCTGGCGCTGAGTTCGCTCGTCCCGACCGAGATCAGCCCGTGGTCGGTCGCGCTGGCCTTCTTCTTCTCCGCGGGTGTCGGGGTGTTCTTCGGCGTCTACCCGGCGTGGAAGGCGAGCAACCTCGATCCGATCGAGGCCCTGCGCTACGAGTAGGCCGGCAGCTGCTCCTCGCACGCGGGCTCGTCCGTCAGGCGCTTCAGCGTCCAGGCCATGTTGCGCCCGAGCGTGTGCATCGTCCGCACGCCCTCCTCGTCATGCTGGACCTCGCCCGGCGTGCGTCCGATCCCGATGTTCCAGTAACTGGAGCCGACGACCAGCATCTCGCTGATCAGGAACAGGTGGTTGATCGTGTCGAGCGCGTGGATCGCGCCCGCGCGCCGAACGGCGATGACGCCGGCGCCGACCTTGCGCGCGAGCCGGTTGCCGCCCTGGCGCGAGGCGTAGCCCAGCCGGTCGATGAGCGCCTTGGTCTCGGCGGTGACGTCGGCGAAGTAGACCGGCGACGCGACGATGATGCCGTCCGCGGCGAGCGCCTTCGGGATGCATTCGTCGCTGATGAAGTCTTTGACGCCGGAGCAGTTGCCGTCGGGCGTCTCCGCGCACTTCATGCAGGCGGTGCAGCCGTGACACCGCTTGCCCGCGAGCTCGATGAGTTCGCACTCCAGGCCCTCGGCTTCGAGCTCCTCGAAGACATGGCGCACGAGCGCCTTGGTGTTGCCGTCCTTTCGCGCCGATCCTATGAACGCGACGACCTTCACGTCGTCTCCTTCCGGGGAAGCGGCCGGGCGGAACGCCCCCGGTCCGCTACGAGTGGGCGAAATCCTCAGGGTCCACATGGTCGAGGAAGTCGCGGAACGCCGCGACCTCCTCTTCGGCCTCCGCCTCCGGCACGACACCCGAAAGGCGCATGACCTCCTCGTCGATGAACACGGGGCAGCCGGCGCGGACCGCCAGGGCGAGCGAGTCCGACGGGCGGGCGTCGATCGTGAGCGTGCGATCGCCGCCGGAGAGCACGAGGCTCGCGTAGAACGTGCCCGCCTCGACGCGAGTGATCTCGACACGCTCGACTTCGTAGCCGGTCGCGAAGACGATGCTCATCATCAGGTCGTGGGTCAAAGGGCGCGGGGGCTCGATGCCCTGAACGGCGAGCATGATCGCCATCGCTTCGGGATGCCCGATCCAGATCGGAACGACGCGCAGGCCGTCGTCCTCGCGCAGGATCAGCACGGGCTGGTTGTTCTGCTCGTCGAGGCCGAGGCTGTGGATGTGGACCGGGATCATGTGATTGGCCTCCCTTGTGTACGTATCCCCATCATAGGGCAGTCGCTTCGACGCATATTCGACAGCGGTGCTCCTTGACGCTCCGGTGGCGGCAACGCTATGGTATGCGGGCGTTTCGCCACCCCTTTGAGGGCCCGTAGCTCAGTTGGTTAGAGCGCACGGCTGATAACCGTGAGGTCACTGGTTCGAATCCAGTCGGGCCCACCATCGTGTATCGATCGAAGACCCCGCCGTCCGGCGGGGTCTTCGTGCGTTCGGTCCGGGGCCCTCGCGGTACAATCCGCTCCGGAAGAGCGCCGCACGAAGGCGCCGCACAGGCAACGAGGGAGACCCATGGCCGCCGACGAGGACCGCACCGACACGCCCGCCCCGCTGACGCCGTCCTTCGCTCCCGAGCCGACGCTGCCGCCGAAGCGGACCGGATTGATCGTCGTGGTTGCCGCCGCCCTTCTGCTGCTGGTCGCGGCCGTCGCCGGCGCGATGGTGCTGACGCCGCTGGCGCGTACGCTGTTCGGGTCCGGTCCGCGCAGCGCCACGCAGGGCAGCGTCGAGTCCGCGCGCACCAAGGCGCGCATCGAGACGGCGGTGGGGCTCATGGAGGTACTGCGGATCAACGACCTCGCCAAGGTGAAGCCGTTCCTCAGCGACGCGGCACAGGAGGCCATCACCGCCGAGCAGTGGAGCGAGGTCGCGTCCACGGCTATCGCCTCCGGCATACCGACGGCGACCTACTCTCCGATCAAGTGGGCAGACTCGACGACCGCCACGGTGGACTACGAGATCGACGGCACGACCGGGACGATGACCTTCGCGCCCAACCCGACCAGGCCCACCATCGTGACCATGACCGAGAACGGCGCCGACGGATTGCTCGTATACGACATCGAGCTGGCTCCGGTCGGCTCCGGGTGGCGGGTGCTCGCGCTCACCCCGATGGCTGAGCGGTACCCGCTGGACGAGACGTTCGTGAAGGGCCTGCTCGACACGACGCCCACGCCGTAGGGGGTCGCGCGTTCTGACGCCGGGGCCGGCGCCGTGGTTGCTCCAAATACCCGCAGGGGTATAGTGGTTCCACGATGCGAACCCGAAAGGCGGAGCGATGAACCAACCAGAAACGCGCGACGGAGCTGGGCGCCCGACTGCGTCCCGCAAGCCGGTCGTGTACTAGTTCTCCACCGACACTTGACCCTCATGCATCCGGATGAAGCCAGTGGTCGACGGGCTCGCGAAGAAGTACGCAGGGCGTTACGACATCCGGGTCCTGAACCCGTCAAAGGGCGACGCCGCGACCGTCGGCGTGCTGGCCCGGAAGTACCGGATCCAGTACGTGCCGACCTTCGTGTTCGTGCACTCGGACGGGAAGCTGAGCGCCACAGTCGTCGGCGCCGTCCCGGCGGCGGAGATCGAGAAGGAGCTGGCAAAGCTCCGGTAGATCGGCCGCTCGCGCCCGTCGGCGTTGTCGTCCCACCCGTTCCGCGATCCCGCCCGTTCGGCGCAACCCCCTGCCGTCGTGTCAGGAGCACCGTCACGACCGGGTATACGCTCGATGAGGCAAGGCGCGTTCTTCGTGCCCCGCCGGCATGGAAAGCAGCCGGACCGGGAAGGAAGGTGAACCCCGTCATCGCGGAAGACACGTTCCACCTGATGCGCGCCGGGGCGGCAGCGGAAGGGCCCCGAAGGCGGGCCCGGGCATAAGCCCCTGGTCGGTATCGCTGGTGAGGCCGGGCGGGCGACCACCCGCTCCGGCCGAGAGCCACTGAGGACACGGCCCATTGAAAGGGCGACTCGGGCGGTGCGAAGGCACCCCGGCGTTCATCATCTCCATCGGACGAACGACAAGGGGGCGGGCCTCCGCGGAGGCCCGCCCTCGTCGCATGATCTTCCCGCTACAGGGCTTCGGTGCCCGACTCACCCGTCCGGATACGCACGACCTGCTCGACCGGTGAGACGAAGATCTTGCCGTCCCCTATGCGGTCGGTGCGCGCCGCGGCGGTGATCGCCTCGATCGCGTCGGCCACCTCGTGGTCGTTGACGACCGCGACCACGGACACCTTCGGGATCAGGTCGATCGAGTACTCCTGGCCCCGCCACTGTTGTGTGATGCCCTTCTGGATCCCGTGCCCCTTCACTTCCGTGACCGTCAGGCCCGCGTGCCCGGAGGAGGTGAGCGCGTGCTTCACGTCCTCGAGCTTCTCGGGACGGACGATCGCTTCGATTCGCTTCATGGCGGGATCACAGTCCCGATCCGGCGGGCGCCTCGGAGAACGCCGCGGTGCCGTGGGCCGTCGAGCCGGCGAAGTCCGGGTAGGCGAGAACGCCCATCTCGGTCTCGTCCAGTCCGGCGAGCTCGTCTTCCGGCGTGGAGCGGATGCCGCCAGGGGTGAGCTTGTCCTGCACCTTGAAGAGGATGAAGCCCGTTCCGAACGCCCAGATCACGACGACCACGACGCCGATGAGCTGTGCACCGAGCTGGCCGAAGCCGCCGCCGTAGAACAGGCCCTTGACCGCGCCCGCGACGCCGTTGAAGCCGTCGCCGTAGCTGCCGTCGGCGAACAGGCCGAGGGCGATCATGCCCCACAGTCCATTGAAGCCGTGGACGGCGACCGCGCCGACCGGGTCGTCGGCCTTGAGCACGCGCTCCACGAAGCTGACGCCTCCGACGACGAGGACGCCGGCGATCAGGCCGATGACCACGGCCCCGGTCGGATTCACGAAGGCGCAGGGCGCCGTGATGGCAACGAGCCCCGCCAGCATGCCGTTGGCGATCATCGAGGGGTCGGGCTTGCCCCACATCTTCCACACGAGCATCCAGGCGCTGAACGAACCCGCTACGGCGGCCAGGATCGTGTTCGTGATGATCATGGTGAAGCGGAGGTCGGTGGCGGCCAGCGTGCTCATGCCGTTGAAGCCGAGCCACCCGAAGACGAGCACGATCGTTCCGAGGATGGCCATCGGGATGTGGTGGCCCGGGATGGCGTTGGGCTTCCCGTCCTTGCCGAACTTCCCGATGCGGGGACCGATGACGAGGATGCCCGCGAGGCCGACGAAGCCACCGATGGCGTGCACCACGGAGGAGCCGGCGAAGTCGAGGACCCCGTGTCCGAGCCCGATGTTGGTGCCGAGCTTTGCCAGCCAGCCGCCGCCCCAGACCCACATCGCGTAGACCGGGTAGATGAAGCCGGCCATGACGGCGCCGTAGATCGTGAACGCGGAGAACTTCCACCGCTCGGCCATCGCGCCGGTCGGGATCGTCGCCGCCGTGTCCATGAACACGAGCTGGAACAGGAACATCGCCGCGACGGCCACGTCATAGGACTTGCCACCAAGGAAGAAACCCGTCGTACCGAAGATGCCCCAGCCCTTCGCGATCTCGAAGGAACCGCTGAGCGCCGCGTTGCCGCCCATCGTGGAAAGCGCCCCGACGCCGCCCATCTGGAGGCCGAAGCCGATCGCCCAGTAGGCGAGCGCCCCGATGGTGAAGATACCGAGGTTCATCGCCGCGACGTAGGCGGCGTTCTTGGCCCGGCAGAAGCCCGTCTCGACGAGCATGAAGCCCGCCTGCATGAAGAAGATGAGCGCCACGCCCACCATGAGGAAGAACATGTTCGTGCCGACCTGAAGATGGCCGAGGTCCTGAGCCACACCGGCCAGGTTGGCGCCCTTGGACGCGAGATCCGCCGCGCCGCCCGTGGCCGTGCCGGTCGGGTCGGCGTACGCGATACCGACCATCAACAGGACGCCGACGACCGCGAGCAGAGCAGTCCTGAACGCGGCCTTCTTCATGATCTTGGGGATCGCCGCTTTCACGGCCTGGGAATCGAAGTACCTACGCAACGTCGCCACCTCCTGGATCGTTCGTGGACCGGGGATCCGCGTCCCGCGGTCCGTCTAGAGCGGGGGTGCCGTGCGTCATTGGACGGCGCCATCGCGCCTCGCCGGACGTCGGTGAGGTGCAAGGCGACAGTACGGGCGGGATGTGAACGGGGCGTTTCCGGTGGCGCACGCTTGGGTGAAGCCTGTGAGGCGGGGCCGCGGCCCGCGCTCCCGCACGGCGGTTCTCGTCGCCGCGCGGACCCGAACCGTCGTACTCTGGGCAGACAGGTCCGGGAGGGACACGTCCATGGCGATCACGACCACCGCGGGGATCCTCGTCAGCTTGCTGACGGTCTTCGTCGCGGGCAAGATCGGCGGCGAGTTGTTCGAACGCATGCGCCAGCCGGCCGTCGTGGGGGAGCTTCTGGCGGGCGTGCTGGCCGGACCGGCGGTCCTCGGCCTGTTCCATTCGAGCGTCACGCTGCAGACCGTGTCCACCATGGGCGTCATCGTGCTGATGTTCACCGTCGGACTCGAGACGCGGGCCTCGGACCTGCTCCGTGTCGGGAGGACCGCTCTGCTCGTCGCGCTCCTCGGCGTCGTCGTGCCGTTCGGCGGCGGGCTGCTGTTCGCGGCGGCGTTCGGCTTCTCGAACCCTGAGGCCCTGTTCATCGGCACCGCGCTCGTGGCCACCTCCGTCGGGGTGACGGCGCGTGTCCTGGCCGACCGGGGGTTCCTGTCGACCCGGCTGGCCAAGATCGTGCTGGCGGCCGCGGTGATCGACGACATCCTGGGGATGATCGTGCTCTCGGTCGTCACCGGGATGGCGCGCGGAGGCCTCGACGCGCGCTCGTTGGCGGTCGTGCTCGTGGAGGTAGGCGCTTTCATCGCCTTCGAGCTCTTCGTCGCGCCCTGGCTGGTGCGGCGCCACGGTCACTATCTGGAGAGGGTGCGCGTCGCGAACGCTCCGCTGGTGGTCGCGATCGTCGTCATGCTCGGGATGGCCGCGACCGCTGAGGCCATCGGGCTCGCCGGCATAGTGGGCGCCTTCTTCGCCGGGATGATGTTCGCGGAGACATCGGAGCGCTGGAAGCTGGACCGTTCCACCCGTCCGCTGTACGTGTGGCTCGTGCCGTACTTCTTCGTGCTCGCGGGCTCGCAGGTCGACCTCGCGGTGCTCTCCCGGCCCGCGGTTCTGCTCCCGGGACTGCTGCTCGCCGTTGTCGCGGTGGTGACCAAGGTCGCGGGCTGCGGGATCGGTGCCCTGGGTGAGGGGCCCCGCGCCGCGCTTGCGATCGGGGTCGCGATGGTGCCGCGCGGCGAGGTCGGTCTGATCGTGGCCTCGGTCGGGCTCGCGTCTCGCGTCATCTCGCCCTCGGTGTACGGGATGGTCGTGTTGGTCGTGGCAGTGTCGACGCTCGTCGTGCCGCCGGTGCTGCCGCGGCTGTTCGCATGGTCGTCGACCGACACCGGTGGACCGCGGGCCTGACCCGCGCGACGGGCGGGTCGTCGACTGGCCGGCGACCCTCGCGCTATACTCTCCCGCGCACGCATGAGGGCCCATAACTCAACGGGAGAGTGCCACCTTTGCAAGGTGGAGGTTGGGGGTTCGAATCCCCCTGGGTCCACCATCGATCCTCCCCGAAGGTCCCGTCGCCCGTCGCCGGGGCCTTCGCTCACGTCCGTTGCCTGCTCGGCCCCGAGGGGGATACCCTCAACGGGGGATGATCCGGACATCACGGAAGGCGCGAAGACCGATGCCCAGCGCTCTGAAGCAGATCCTCCTCGGACGGCCGATCCACACCAAGGAGGCGGCCCACCAGCGGCTGTCGAACCCGGTGGCGCTCGCCGTGTTCTCGTCCGACGCGCTCTCCTCCGTCGCTTACGCCACGGAGGAGATCCTGCTCGCCTTGGCCATCGCGGGACCCGCGGCCCTCTTCATCGCGTGGCCCATCTCCCTCGCGATCGCGACGCTGCTGGTCATCGTCGCGTTCTCCTACCGCCAGACGATCAAGGCGTACCCGGGCGGCGGCGGCGCCTACATCGTCGCGAAGGAGAACCTCGGGGACCCGCCGGGCCTGGTCGCCGGCGGGGCGTTGCTCGTCGACTATGTGCTGACGGTGGCGGTCTCGGTCTCCGCGGGGACGGCGGCGCTGACGTCCGCCCTGCCCGCCGCGATCCCGTACAAGGTCTGGATCGCCGTGACGCTCGTTCTCATCCTCGCGGTCATGAACCTCCGCGGAGTGAAGGAGGCGGGCGCGTTCTTCGCCGGGCCCACCTTCTTCTTCGTCGGGATACTGGCGATGACGATCGTCGTCGGGCTCTACCGGCAGTTCCTCGGCGGCGGCATCCCGATCACTCCACACGCCTACCCCGTCGAGCAGGGGATGGCCGCGGCGGG
>JANYKZ010000053.1 GCA_025361505.1 Coriobacteriia bacterium | reverse complement strand
CCCGCCGCGGTCGTCACGGCGTCGCTCGGCCGCTACCTCTTCCACTTCGCCTCAGGAGTGATCTTCTTCGCAACGGCGACGATGGGCGGGCCGCTCGCGGACGGTCAGTCCGCGTTCGCGAGCGGCGCAGCGCTCAAGGCGGCGGTCCTCTTCTCGGCGATCTACAACCTCTACGTCCCCGTCTCGGCCGCCGCCTGCCTGGTCGCGATGCTGATGCTGTTCCCGCTGCTCGACCGCGCGGTGCCGACGGAGGGACGCCGATGACGTACACGCTGGTCGTCGGTGCGGCGCCTGCGCCTCACGCCGAGGACTTCTACCGCGCTCTGCTCGCGGGGGCCGGCGCGGTGGTGGCGGCCGACGCAGCCGGTCCGTGGTGCGCGGCACTCGGCCGGATCCCGGACGCGATCGTCGGCGATCTCGACAGCGCGGACCCCGATGAGATCGGGCGGCTCGAACGGCTCGGCGTGCACATCGAGCGTCATCCAACGGCGAAGGACGAGACCGACCTCGAGCTGGCGGTCGACGCGGCGCTCGAGCGGTGGGCCCTGCCCGTCTGCATCACCGCGGCCTTCACCAAGCGTCTCGACCACACGCTGGCCGCGCTGGGTCTCGTGGCCCGCGCGGGGGCGGGTGCCCGCATCGAGGAACCGGCGTGGCGCGCCTGGGCGTGCGCCCCCGGGAGGCCGCTGCGCCTCTCGATCAGGCGGGGAGCGACCTACAGCATCGTCGCTCTCGAGCCGTGCACCGGCGTCACCGCCCGCGGCGGGCGGTGGGAGCTCGCCGACGCCGAACTGGCCCCCCTCAGCGGGAGGGGCATCAGCAACGAGGCCCTCGGCGGCGAGCTGACCGTCACCGTCGGCAGCGGCAGTCTCGTGGTCATCGCGAACGATACGGCCGTCTGAGGACCGCCTGCCCTCCGCGTGACGAAACGAGCGCCGGATCGGGCCTCCGTGGTGGTGGAGGGACCGGTCCGGCGCTCGCAGTTCACGCGGATCGTTGGAGCAGCCGGGCGACGCCCGGGGAGTGCTAGCCGCGAACGACCTTGCCGGCCTTCATGCACTTGGTGCACACGTTGACGACCTTGACCGTGTCGCCGACGACAGCGTGGACGCTCTGGATGTTCGGCCGGATGATCCGGTTCGTGACGCGATGGGAGTGGCTCACGTTGCGGCCCGCGGACGGGTGCTTCCCACAGACACTGCAGACCTGCGACATCGTGCATCTCCTTGGTTCAGCCCGCCCACTCGCGGCGTGCGGGTGCTGTTTCATCGTGGCAAAGCGCACGGCATGGTAACACAGGAAGCGGGAGCACCTCAACCGGTCCCGGGAACCCCCGCTCGTGGCGCGCGACGGGCACGGGCAGTTATACTCCGAAGCGCATCGGGACAGACACGGCCCCTGAGAAGACCCCTCCACGCGAACGGGACGATCGATGGCGCAGTATACGCGTGACACGCTCATCCGTGACGTGCTCAATTCGGCGGAGGGCTCCGTGACCGTGTTCGAGCGCTACGGCCTCGCGTGCCCGATGTGCCTGGCGGCGGACATGGAGACCCTCGGCTCGGTGGCCGGGATGCACGACATCTCCGTTGACGGCCTGATCACCGACCTGAACGCGCTCCACGACGACCACAGCGAGGTGGAAGCATGACCGCACCGTGCACCGGTGAGATCCAAGTAGGGAACGACGTTCTCGGCGACATCGCCGGCTACGCGACGCTCGAGTGCTACGGGATCGTCGGGATGGCGAGCCCCACGCTGCGAGACGGCGTCGCGCAGCTGCTCTCGCTCGACAAGCTCCGCAAAGGCGTGCGCGTCACCAGTGACGGGGAGGGCGTCGTCATCGACCTCTACGTGGTGGCGGAGTACGGCACGAACCTCGCAGAGGTCGCCCACAACATGTCCGACCGGGTGAAGTACGTCGTCGCGTCCAGCGCGGAGGTGCGGGTCGACGCCGTGAACGTGCACGTCCAGGGCATCAAGGTGCGCAAGTGAGCCACAAGCCGACCCACGACACTGCATCCGCGATCTCGCTCATCACCGCCGCCGCCGAGGCACTCAAGGACCGGCGCGACGAGGTCAACCGGCTCAACGTCTTCCCCGTCCCCGATGGCGACACCGGGACGAACATGTCGCTCACCATGGACTCCGTCACGGCCGAGGTCGCGAAGCTCGGGCCTGACGCCTCCCTCGCTGACATCTGTCACGCGGTGACGCACAGTTCGCTCATGGGCGCGCGCGGCAACTCGGGTGTCATCCTGAGCCAGATCCTGCGAGGCATGTGCGAGCCTCTGGCGGTCGTCGACCACGTCGACAGTGACCTGATCGCACAGTGCTTCGAGCGAGCCGTGTCCGTCGCGTTCCAGGCCGTCCGCCGCCCGGTCGAGGGCACGATCCTCACCGTCCTGCGTGACGCCGCAGAGGCCGCCCGGCCCGCAGCGGACGCGGGCGCGGACATCGCCGGGGTCCTGACCGCGGCCGTCGACGAGGCCTACGCCTCGGTCAAGCGCACCCCTGAACTGCTGCCGGTCCTCAAGGAGGCCGGCGTCGTCGACGCCGGAGGCTACGGGCTGGCGATCCTCATGGAGGGCTTCTCCGCAGCCCTGGAGGGCACCGACCTTCGCAGCTTCGACGTGACGGTCAGCACCGCCGCGACGACGCCCGACATGGGTCGGGACAACGACTGGGACGATCAGGAGTACCTCTACTGCACCGAGTTCCTGCTGTTCGGCAAGGACCTCGACCGCGTCGCCATCGAGGACTTCATGGTCTCCATCGGCGGTTCGCAGCTCGTCGTCGGGTCGCCTGAGGAGCTCAAGATCCACGTGCACACCGATGACCCCTCGCAGGCGCTCGAATACGCGCTGCGGCTCGGTGAGATCGCAGAGGTCCACATCCACAACATGCGCCGCCAGACCCGGGAGCGCGCCGAGAGCCTTCGGGTGCAGGCCGCCTCGCTCAAGCCTCTCGGCTTCGTGGCCGTCGCCGCCGGGCAGGGCCTTGTCGACATCCTCAAGAGCCTGGGCGTCGACGAGGTGGTCTCCGGGGGCCAGACGATGAACCCGTCGACGGCGGAGCTGCTCGCGGCGATCGACCGCGTGCCCGCGCAGGCGGTCATCGTCCTCCCGAACAACCGCAACATCGTGCTGGCGGCGAACCAGACGATCGGGATCGCAGCCAAGCCGGTCGCCGTCATACCCACGTCGTCGGTGCCTGAGGCGTTCTCCGCGCTTCTCGCCGCGGACCCGGACGCCACCATCGAGGAGAACGTCGCCGCGATGAGTGAGGCGGCGGAGAGCGTGCGGACCGGCGAGATCACGACGGCCATAAAGGACTCCAAGGGCAAGGCGGGCCGCATCAAGGCCGGTCAGATCATCGGGATCGTGGACCACGAGATCGAGGTCATCGGCGACGACGTCCCCGGTGTGGCCGCGCGGTTGCTCGACGCGATCATGGAGGATGGAGAAGCCGTCACGCTGCTCGCCGGCGAGGACCTGGACGACGATACGCTCCGGCGGATCGCCGAGCAGATGGCCGCGGCCCACCCCGAGCTCGAGATCGAGACCCACCGTGGAGAGCAACCGCTCTATCCGCTCATCATGTCAATCGAGTAGAGAGGTACCGGCATGCCTCGTATCGCAGTGGTAACCGACAGCACGTGCGACCGCGGCCCGGCCGCGCTCGCGGCCCTCGACGTCACGATGGTTCCCCTCAAAGTCCACTTCGGGGACGAGACGTACCGCGACTGGACCGACCTGACGCCGACCGACTTCTACCCGAAGCTCCGCTCGTCGGCGCAGCTTCCCACCACGTCGCAGCCGACGCCCGGCGAGTTCACCGCCGTCTATCAGCGGCTGGCCGACGAGGGGGTCGACGGCATCGTCTCGATCCACCTCTCGCAGAAGCTGTCCGGCACCTACGAGTCCGCCCGGATGGCCGCCGAGTCATCGCCGGTCCCCGTGCGCGTCATCGACTCCACGTTCGTCTCCTGCGGCATGGACTTCGCGGTGATGGCCGCCTGCGCCGCCCGTGACGCCGGCAAGAACCTGGACGCTGTGGAGAAGGCCGCGCTCGACGCGGTCGCCGGCACGGAGCTCTTCTTCGTGCTCGACACCCTCGATTACCTCGTGAAGGGCGGTCGCGCTGGTCGTTCGCAGGGACTCGCGGCCGCGCTCCTCAACATCAAGCCCGTCCTGCAGGTCACGGGCGGTCTCATCGAGCCTTTCAAGAAGTGCAAAGGAACCAACAAGGCGATCAAGGAGATGGCCGAGCACGTCGCGATGCGCTCCCGCAAGCTCGGTCCGCTGAAGATCGTCGTCATCCACGCCGTGGCCACGAACCTCGCCGACGAGCTCTCCAACGCGATCCGCTCGGCCGGCGCCGACATCGCGGAGATCACGGTGGACGAGATCGGATCCGTCATCGGGACGCACGTCGGCCCGCGCGCCGTCGGCGTAGGCTACGCGCCCGCAAGGTGACCGATCAGTGAGCCGCGCCGGCGTACAACGCGCGATGCGGCTCACCGCCCTCGATGAGCCCGTCACGGCCGTCAGGTACGTCGACGGGCCGCGTGCCGAGGCGCTCGCGCGCGTGGGCGTCACGACCGTCGAGGACCTGGTGCGGCACTACCCCAACCGCTGGCTCGACCTTCGGACCAGCGCGCCGCTGGGTTCCCTTCCGCTCGGCATCGAGGCGACCGCGGTCGGGACCGTGCACGAGGTCGTCGTCAAACACCCCAAACCGCGCCTGAGCATCACCGAGGTCGCGCTCGTCGACGACAGCGGCGTGCTGATCGGCGTCTGGTTCAACCAGCCCTACCTCGCGCAGCGCTTCCGGACCGGTGACCGGGTCGCCTTCGCGGGCACCGTGCAGATGGAGTTCGGGCTCCGCCAGATGAAGACGCCCTTCGTCGAGCGGCTCGGCTCATCGGACGACGCCTCGTGGCTGGGGCGGATCCTGCCCGTGCACCCGGCCACCGAGGGCCTTTCCTCCAACTGGATACGGCGACTCGTGTCCGAGGCGTTGGACCAGTTCGGCGACCTGCCGGACCCGCTGCCGTCCGGCGTCCGGGTGCGACGCGACCTCGTGCCTCTGGCTTCGGCGATCCGCGCGATCCACTTCCCGGACGACACGGCGGCCCGGGACGCCGCGCGCAGGCGCCTCGCCTACGACGAGCTGCTGACCATCCAGCTGGGCATGGCCCTTCGTCGCCATGCCGTCGTCGAGGAACGCCGGGGCCACGCCCACGTCGTGGACGGCGCCCGTCGCGCGGCCCTGCATACGGCTCTGCCGTTCACGCTCACGCACGACCAGGACGTCGCCATCGCCGAGATCCTCGGTGACATGGCCGCGACGCGACCCATGAACCGTATGCTGCTGGGCGACGTCGGCACGGGGAAGACAGCGGTCGCGGCGGTCGCGCTGGCGGCCGTGGCCGACTCGGGCACGCAGGCGGCGATGATGGCCCCGACGGAGGTGCTCGCCCGGCAGTACGCTCGGGCGGTGGGGGAGCTGCTCGACACCGCGGGAGTGACGTGGCGGCTGCTGACAGGCTCGACGCTGGCAGTCCAGCGCCGCGAGATCCTCGCGGGAGTCGCCGCGGGCGAGGTGTCCGTGCTGCTCGGGACGCACGCGTTGCTCACGGAGTCGGTCGGGTTCAAGAAGCTCACACTCGCCATCGTCGACGAGCAGCACCGTTTCGGCGTCACGCAGCGCCTCGGGCTCCGGGGCAAGGGCGACGCGGTCGACCTCCTGGTCATGACGGCCACGCCCATACCGCGGTCGCTGGCCCTCACGCTCTACGGCGACCTCGACGCCAGCTACCTGCGCGAGTCGCCGCCGGGCCGCGGTCGCGACCGCGTCACCACGCGCCTGGTCCACCGCTCGGGGAGGGATGAGGCGTACGCCTCGGTGCGAGCGGCCATCGCCGCGGGCCGCCAGGCGTACGTGATCTGTGCCCTCGTCGACGAGTCGGACGCGGTCGAGGCGAAGGCGGCCGTCCGCGAGGCGGAGCGACTCCGGACCCGCGTGTTCAAGGGCCTTCGCGTCGGGCTGGTGACCGGCCAGATGCGCGCCGGCGAGAAGAGCGCGGCGATGGAAGCGTTCCACAACGGCACCGTCGACGTCCTCGTCGCGACCACCGTCGTCGAGGTGGGGGTCGACGTGCCCAACGCCACGGTGATGATCATCGAGGACGCCGACCGCTTCGGACTCGCGCAGTTGCACCAGTTGCGCGGTCGCGTGGGACGCGGCACGCACGGCGGCGAGGTGCTACTCTTCGCCGACCCGAAGACCGACGAGGGCCGCAGCCGGATGAAGGCGATCACCTCCACGGCCGACGGCTTCGATCTGGCGGAGCTGGACCTGCGGCTGCGCGGTGAGGGCCAGGTTCTCGGCGAGCGCCAACACGGGCTGCCCGAGTTGCGCTTGGCCTCCATCGTTCGCGACGCCGACCTGGTGGAGGCCGCGCGGGAGGATGCCCACGACATCGTCGCGTCGGACCCGCACCTGAAGGACGCACGGAACGCTCCGCTCATGATCGCGGTGCGACGCAGCTATGGACGCGACTGGGAATGGGTGAGCAGCGGATGAGGATCTGTGGCGGAACGTTGAAGGGCAGGCGCCTCGCCGCCCCCAAGGGCGAGGGCACGCGCCCGACGAGCGATCGCGTCCGCGAGGCGCTGATGTCGTCCCTCGTCAACCGGCTCGGTGCCGATCTGGGCGGGGGAGTCGCCCTCGACCTGTTCGCCGGTTCCGGGGCGCTCGCGTTCGAGGCACTCTCCCGCGGTGTCAAGCGCGCGGTGCTGGTCGAGAAGGACAGGGCGGCGATCCGGGTCATCAATGAGAACGCCGTTGCTCTGGGCCTGACCGAGCGCGTCAAGGTCATCGAAGGCGACTCGCTCGGCTCCGCATCGGCCCGCATCGCCGCGTCGGGTCCGTTCACTTTGCTGTTCTGCGACCCCCCTTATAGAATCGACCAGAAGCGGGTGGCGGCGCGCCTGACGGCGCTGGGCGCCGCGGGTGCCATCGCCGAGGGCGCCCCGCTGGCGTGGGAACACGGAGCAGGGGGAGCGGTGCCCGAGCCCGACGGCTTCGCCCAGGAACGCACCTACCGCTACGGCGACACCGCGATCACGCTGCTGAGATACTTCGGGGAGGGACGGGTCGAATGAAGCGCGCACTGTGCCCGGGCACGTTCGATCCGATGACCAGCGGCCATCTCGACATCATCGAGCGCGCCGCGTGCATCTTCGACGAGGTCGTGGTAGCCGTGGCCGCATCGCCGGACAAGGGCGGTGGACCGCTGTTCAGCGTCGAGGAGCGCGTCGACATGGCGTCGAAGGCGACGGCCCACGTCGCCAATGTGAGCGTGCGTCCCTTCGATTCGCTTCTGGTAGACTTGGCGCGCGAGGTTCAGGCGACGGTCATCGTCAAGGGGCTGAGAGCCGTCACGGACTTCGAGCGGGAGTTCCAGATGGCGCAGTTGAACTACCGGCTCGACGACGCTATCGAGACGCTGTTCATCGTCTCGATTCCGGAGTACATGTATCTCAGTTCGTCGGCGGTCAAGCAGATCGCTGGGCATGGGGGATCCGTATCCGGGCTCGTCCCTGCTTACGTGAACGAGCGGCTGGTCGAACGTCTCGGAAAGAGACGGTAAGAGAGGACCGATAACGATGGATGTCATGGCCCTGATCGACCGCATCGAAGAAGCGATGGACTCAGGCCGCTCCCTGCCTTTGATGCGCGGGCGCCTTGTCGACATCGAGAAGGTCTACGAGATCATCGACGAGATCAGGGGCAACTTCCCCGACGAGCTCAAGCAGGCGCGCTGGATCGTCAAGGAGCGCCAGGAGATGCTCGAGGAAGCGGAGAAGGAAGCCAACCGCATCCTGGAGGAGGCGCGCGACCGCGCCGAGTCCATGGCCTCCGAGCAGGAGGTCGTCCGCCGCGCCGCCGAGCAGGCCGCTTCGATCCTCGATGACGCCCGTCAGCAGGAGCGCGAGATCCGTCTCGGCGCCGAGGACTACGCCGACGAGATGCTCGCCAATCTCGAGGTCAACCTCGGGAAGCTGCTCACGGCGGTCCAGCGTGGACGCGACCGTCTCCAGGGCAAGGTCAACCAGCGCCAGTAGGCGCGAGGAGACGCACATGCCGTACCGCACGTCCGTCCGCGGGCTGTTCGACGCCCTCGCCCTTTCACGCACGGTGAACGGGGAACTGGAGGCGTCCGACGTCGACCTCGGCGGTCAGGTCTACCACTTCGAGGGCCCCATCTCGTTCGAGGTCACCCTCACCAACGCCGGCACCGGCATCGTCGCCCAGGGGTCAGCGACGGCCAACGTCGTGACGCCCTGCTCCCGCTGCCTGTGCGAGGCGCGACTCACCGTCGAGGCCGACATCGACGGCTTCTACGTCCTGCCTGGGCACGACGCCGACCTGCCCGAAGAGCAGGAGGCCGAGCTGATCGCGGAGGACCAGAGCATCGACCTCGAGCCGGCGATCCTCGCGGATGTGGTCGTCGAGCTGCCTTTCGCGCCCCTGCACGATGAGTCCTGCAAGGGCATCTGCCCTGTGTGCGGCGCCGACCGCAATCTGGAGCCGTGCGCATGCGAGCAACCGGTCGCGGACTCGCCCTTCGCGGCCCTTCAGGACCTGAAGCTGAAAGACGAGGCCGAGGCGTAGCAGCTCCCGTACGCGTGTGGTAGAATCCCTCGCTGTGTCCCGTCCCTGCTTGAGCCGGCGCGGGCCGTATCGTGATGAAGGAACCGTACGGACAGAGGGTCCCAGCGCTGGGATCGCGTCCGTCGCAGAAGCAGGAGTGAGGAACGACATGCCTGTCCCGAAGCGAAAGACCAGCAGGACGGTCCGTGACAACCGCCGTGCGCACGATCATCTGGAGGCGCCCGCACAGTCGCTGTGCCCGCAGTGCCACCAGCCCAAGCGCCCGCACATGGTCTGTCCGTCGTGCGGCACCTACAAGGGCAAGGAGATCGTCCAGACCGACTAGGTCACGGATGATCGACCGCTCTGACGACGACACCCGCTGCCCACGCAGCGGGTGTCGTCGCGTATTCGGGGTACGATGAGCCTGTCAGCGATCAGACCTCGGTCGTCGAGAGGCGGCGCGTCCCCGGTGAGTCTCGACTCCCTGCTCTCTCCACGATCGATCGCCGTCGTCGGCGCCGGGCGCGAGCCCGGAGGCGTCGGTCGCTCCGTCTTCGACGCGCTCCTCGCGGCGGGATTCCCGGGCCAGGTGTGGCCCGTCAACCCGCGCGCCGACGAGGTCGCCGGCCATCGGTGCTTCCCGGACATAGCCTCGCTGCCCGGCGTGCCCGACCTCGTGGTGATCGCCGTCCCCGCCGGAGCGGTCCCTGCGGTCGTCGAGGAGAGCAGCGCGGCGGGCGTTCCCTCCGCGATCGTGCTCTCCGCTGGATTCAAGGAGGCCGGACCCGAGGGGGTCGTACTCGAGCGGGAGATCGTCAAAGCAGCTGCCGCCCACGGCATGAGGCTGCTCGGCCCCAACTGCCTCGGCTTGATCGTCCCGGGGAGCCACCTCAACGCCTCGTTCGCGGGGGTCATGCCGCGCGAGGGCTCGATCGCGGTCATCACGCAGTCGGGCGCGCTGGGGACCGCGGTCCTCGACTGGGCCCGCAGCCGCGGCGGCCTCTCTGGCTTCGTCTCGCTCGGCAACCGCGCCGACCTCTCCGAGTCGGACTTCCTCGAGGCGTTCAACGCCGACCGGGCCACGCGCGTGATTGCGGGGTACCTTGAGTCGATCGTGGACGGTCCGCGCTTCGTGCGAGTCGCGCGCGAGTGCGCGCGGACGACCCCGATCGTCCTGCTGAAAGCCGGTTCGTCGGAAGCGGGCGCCCGGGCGGTCTCCTCGCACACGGGCAGCCTGGCCGGATCGGACGCCGCCTACGAGGCGGCCTTCTCGGCCGCCGGCGTCCTTCGCGCACGCGACACCGAGGAGCTCTTCGGCATGGCCGAGGCCTTCGCCCACCAGCCGGTCCCGTCGGGCTCCGGGCTGGTCATCGTCACCAACGCGGGAGGACCCGCCGTCATGGCCACCGACGCCTGCGCGAAGGCGGGAGTGACGCTTGCGGGGCTCATGCCCGAGACTGTCGACGCCCTGCGCCATGCCCTGCCCGCCGCGGCCGCTCTGTACAACCCTGTCGACCTCCTCGGAGACGCGGGGCCGGAGCTCTATGCCGAGACACTGCGCATCGTCGCGCGGGACCCCGGCGTCCATTCCGTCCTCGTGCTGCTCACGCCGCAGGCGCCGACTCTGCCGAAGGAGACGGCCCACGCGATCCTCGCGGCCGCCGAGGCCTCGAAGATCACGACGCTGGCCTGCTTCATGGGTGAAGCGGCGGTCGAGGCCGCGCGCCGCACCCTGACGCGCGGCGGAGTACCCGCCTTCCGGTATCCCGAGCGGGCGATCGACGCACTCGCCGCGATGGAGCGGTACCGGACGCTCGCGTCCCGTCCCGCGATCGAGCCCCCCGTGATCGAAGCGGACCGTGACGCCGTCGCAGCCATCCTCGATGAGGCGCGCGCAGCACGGCGTTCGTTCGTCCTGGAGGAGCACGCATCCGACATAGCGCGTGCCTACGGCATCCCGACGCCGCGGGGCGCGGTGGCCGCCGACCGTGCGGCGGCGCTCGCCGCAGCGAAGGAGATCGGATACCCGGTCGCGCTCAAGATCGCGAGCCCGGACATCCTCCACAAGTCGGACATCGGTGGCATCGTCCTCGGGATCGAGGACGATGCCACGCTGCTGCGCGCGTGGGACACCGTGCTCGACCGCGCACACCGGCGGATGCCCGACGCCGCCATCTGGGGTGCGATGGTGCAGCAGATGGTCCCGGCCGGTCGCGAGGTGATCGTGGGCGTGGAGCGCGACCCTACGTTCGGGCCGATGATCATGTTCGGCCTCGGCGGGATCTACGTGGAGCTGCTCCACGACGTGACGTTCCGCCTGGCTCCGCTCGACGGAGCTGAGGCGCGCCGCATGATCGAGTCCATCAACGGAGCAGGCCTGCTGCGCGGGATGCGCGGCGCCAAGCCCGCGGACGTCGAGGCCGTCGCGGACGTGCTGGTCCGCGTCTCGGCCCTCGTCACCGACTTCCCGGAGATCGTCGAGCTCGACATCAACCCGCTCGTGGTGGCGGATCGTGGCCAGGGGGCCGTCGCCGCCGACATCCGCATCGGTATCGGAGGTTCATAGGCCATGCAGACCATCATCGTGGCGTCGACCCGGCGGTACAGCGGCAAGACGGGCGTGTGCGTGGCGCTCATCGAGGAACTCGTGGGCCGAGGGCTGGACGTGGGATACATCAAGCCGTACGGGAGCATGCCCACCGAAGTGGACGGGGTCAGCACGGACCGCGACGCCGCGTTCATCAACGGCTGGCTCAAGCGACCGTCCCCCGTCGAGGCGGTCTGCCCGATCGTGCGTACCCGCGCCTTCGTCGACGACCTCCTCGCCGGGAACCCCGTGCCGGGACCGTCCGTGGTGGCCGCCGCCTTCGCGAGGGTGACGGAGGGTCGGGACGTCGTCGTGGTCGAAGCGCCCTCCGACCTCGAGCAGGGGGCGGGTGCAGGCGTGTCGGCGACGCAGCTCCTGGCCTCATTGGGAGGCCGGGTACTCCTCGTCGAGACCTCCATCGCCACCGAGCCCCCGGACCGGGTCCTGCGCGCCGCGACGGTCTTCGGTGACGCGCTCGCCGGCGTCATCCACAACCGGGTCACGGACGCCGAGCGGCCCGCGGTGACCGCCCGTGTGGTCCCGTTCCTGGCGTCGCGCGGGGTCACCTCCTTCGGTGTGCTCCCGCACGACCCGCTGCTGTCGTCGGTGACCGTGCGCGAGATCATCGACGAGTTGGGCGGCACGGTCCTGTGCTCCGAGGAGCACCTCGACGAACTCGTCGAATCCTTCATGGTCGGCGCGATGGGGCAGGAGAAAGCGCTGCGCTTCTTCCGCCGCAAGGCCCGCAAGGCGGTCGTCACCGGCGGCGACCGCGCCGACGTGCAGATGGCCGCCCTCGAGACCTCGACCTCGGCGCTCGTCCTGACCGGCAACATGTCGCCGAGCCCCGCCGTCATCGGCCGGGCCTGCGAGCTGGGCGTACCGATGATCCTGGTCGACTCCGACACGCTCGGCGCGGTTGAACACCTCGACCTGCTCTTCGGGCACGTGCGCCTTCACGGCCCCGGCAAGGCTGATAGAATGCGCGAGATGTTCTCCGAGCACGTCTCCGTCGACGCGCTGCTCTCCGCGCTCGGCGTCTCGCAGCCCGCCTGACGACAGGAGCCCTGAGCCGTGACGCACCCTTCGCACGTGACCACGATCGCCGTCGACGCGATGGGCGGCGACTTCGCGCCCGGCGCCGTGCTCGAGGGCGTCGAGGCGGCCTTGACTGCCGACCCTTCGCTCCGCGTGCTGCTCGTCGGCTCGGCCGACACGGTCGAGCCCTTCGCCGCCGCTCACGAGCACTGCGAGCCTGTCGCCACCACCCAGATCATCGAGATGGGCGAGCACCCCGCGGCGGCCGTGCGCTCCAAGACCGACTCGTCGATCGTGGTGGGTTGCCGGCTGGTCAAGGAGGGGAGGGCCGACGGCTTCTTCTCCGCCGGCAGCACCGGCGCGGTCATGGCGGCAGCCACGCTCGTCATCGGCCGGATCAAGGGCGTCCAGCGTCCCGCCTTCGCCACGGTGCTCCCGACCGCCGGCGCCCCGTGCGTCCTGCTCGACGTCGGCGCGAACGCCGACTGCAAGCCCGAGTACTTGGCGCAGTTCGCCAAGATGGGTGCGTCGTACGCGACGGCGGCGCTCGGCATCCGCGAGCCTCGCATCGGGCTGCTCAACATCGGAGAGGAGCCCGGCAAGGGCTCGCAGCTCGCCCAGGACGCCTACGACCTGCTGTCCGGGACGACCGGCTTCGCCGGCAACATCGAGGGCCGGGACATCCCGGCCGGCACGGTCGACGTCGTGGTCACCGACGGATTCACCGGCAACGTCGTGCTCAAGCTCATGGAAGGCATGAGCAAGCACCTGCTGGGCGAGTTCAAGGCCGCGCTGATGTCGTCTCCCGTGAACAAGGTCGCGGCCGCCGTCCTCAAGCCCTCGCTCGGCGCACTCCGCGACAAGCTCGATCCCGACCTTCACGGTGCGGCGCCGCTGCTGGGCATCGACGGCTTGGCGCTCATCGGCCACGGCTCGTCGGGGCCGCGCGCGATCGCCTCCGCGCTGAGGGTCGGAGCGGTCGCGGTCCGGGCCGGGCTGGTCTCCAGCATAGCCGCTTCTCTCGGCCGTGAGGGTGCGTAGCGCGCGTCCGTCGTGTACCATTCTCGGACTCCGTAAACCCGCACACGATGAGAAGTGAACAACGCATGCCCTCTGCTTCGCTGATATCGGTCGCCTCGTGGCTGCCGGAGCAACGCCTCACGAACGCCGACCTCGAGAAGCTGGTCGACACGTCCGACGAGTGGATCCGCAGCCGCACGGGTATCGCCGAGCGCCGCATCGCCGCGCCCGGTGACGCGACGTCGGACCTGGCGGCCCGGGCGGGCGCCATCGCGATCGAGCGGGCGGGCGTCCAGCCGGCCGACATCGACCTGCTGATCGTCGCGACGTCGACGCCCGACATGGTCCTGCCGTCGACCGCGTGCCTCGCACAGGCGAAGATGGGACTCACCTGCCCGGCGTTCGACCTGAACGCGGCGTGCACGGGCTTCATCTACGCCATCGAGATGGCCACGGCCGTCATCGAAGCGGGACGGGCGCGCACGGTAATGGTCATCGGAGCCGACGTACTCTCGAGCATCGTCGACTACAGCGACCGCTCCACCTGCATCCTGTTCGGGGACGGCGCGGGCGCCGTCATCCTGCAGGCCTCCGACGAGCCCGGCGTGCTGAGCGTTCACCTGGGCGCCGACGGATCGGGAGCCGACCTTCTCTACGTGCCGGCCGGCGGCAGCGCAGCGCCCGCCACGTGCGAGCGCATCTCGGCCGGCGAGACCTACATGCGCATGAACGGCAACGAGGTCTTCAAGTTCGCGGTGCGTGCGATCCCGCAGGTGACGAACGAGGCCCTCGCCGATTCGGGGCTGACCCTCGCGGACGTCGACTGGCTGGTCCCGCATCAGGCGAACCAGCGGATCACCGACACCGTCGCGCAACGACTCGGCATGCCGAGCGAACGCGTGGTGTGCCGCATCGAGGACACAGGGAACACCTCGTCGGCTTCGATCCCCATCGCGCTGGACTCGCTCTACCGCGAGGGCCACCTGCGCCCCGGCCACATCCTCGCCCTCGTCGGCTTCGGCGCGGGCTTGACGTACGGTGCCGCAATCATCCGCTGGACCCGGGAGGACTGACCCATGGCTCTCAACACCCGAGTCACGAAGCTGCTCGGCATCGAGCATCCCATCATCCAGGGCGGCATGGCCTGGACGGCCACGTGGGAGCTCGCGGCCGCCGTCAGCAACGCCGGCGGTCTCGGCGTCATCGGCGCCGGCCAGATGCCCACCGACCTGCTCCGCGAGCAGATCCGCGCCGCCAAGGCGGCCACGGACAGGCCCTTCGGAGTCAACCTGATGCTGCTCACGCCGCACATCGACGAACTCGTCCAGATGGTCCTCGACGAGGGCGTCCCCGTGGTCACGACGGGGGCCGGGAACCCCGGCAAGTACATGAGCGCCCTTCAGGAGAAGGGGATCAAGGTCCTGCCGATCGCCCCCTCCATCGCGCTCGCGCGCAGGCTCGAGCAGGCCGGTGCCGACGCGATCATCGGCGAGGGTATGGAGGCCGGCGGCCACATCGGCGACCTCACGACGATGGTCCTCACTCCTCAACTCGTCGACGCGGTCCAGATCCCGGTCATCGCCGCGGGCGGGATCGCCGACGGACGCGGGATCGCCGCGGCGTTCGCGTTGGGAGCCGAGGGCGTCCAGCTCGGCACCCGTTTCATGGTCGCCACCGAGTGCACGATCCACGACGACGTGAAGGCCCGCGTGCTGAAGGCGCGCGATCGGGACACGGTGGTCACCGGCGTGTCGACCGGCCATCCCGTCCGCGTGCTGAAGAACAAGCTCTCGCGCCTCATCGAGGAACTCGACCGCGCCAACGAGTCCGAGAAGATCGAGTCGCTCGGGGCCGGCAAGCTCGCGCTGGCGATGCGCGCGGGCGACGTCGACATGGGCTCGCTCATGGCCGGCCAGTGCGCCGCGATGGTGCACAGCATCCAGCCGGCGGCCGACATCATCGCCGAGCTGGTCTCCGAGGCTGAAGCGGTGCTGCGAGGCCTTGCCGCGCGGGTGGGCGCGTGAGCGCCCGCGTCGCGCTGACCTTCCCCGGACAGGGGTCGCAGCGTGTGGGGATGCTCTCCGGGCTCGCAGAGGTCGAGGGCGGTCACCGGCTCCTTGACGCCGCCGAGGCCCTCAGTGACCTGCCCCTCCGCACCATCGCCCAGGCCGGCACCGCGGAGCAGCTCGCGGACACCCTCTTCGCGCAGCCCCTGCTCTATCTCGCCGACTGGGCGGCGGGCGTCACGGCGCTCTCTTCCGGGCTACGACCGGTCGCGCTCGCGGGACACAGCCTCGGCGAACTGGCCGCTCTCGCCGTCGCCGGCGTCTACTCGGTCGAGGCCGGTCTCGAGCTCGTCGTCGAACGGTCGCGCCTGATGGCCACCGTCGCCGCGGCCACGCCCGGAGGCATGCTCGCCGTACTCGGCCTCGATACGACATCGATCGCGGCGGCACTCGCGGGCATCGACGAGGTCTGGGTCGCCAACGACAACTCGCCCGGGCAGACGGTCGTATCGGGCACCCCCGAGGGCCTCCGGGCCGCCACGGAGTCGCTCACCGCAGCAGGCGCGCGGCGGATCGTCCCCCTCGCCGTCGCCGGTCCGTTCCACTCTCCGCTGATGGAGCCGGCAGCGGCACGCTTTGCCGACCTTCTGAGGGCGACGACGTTCGAGGACGCGGCCCTGCCTGTCTTCCAGAACACCTCGGTGGCGCCGTCCACGGACGCCGCCACCATCAGGGAGCGCCTCGCGGCCCAGATCGTCTCGCCCGTGCGGTGGGTTGAGACCATGGATTCGCTGCGGTCCCACGGAGTCACGGTGCTGCTCGAATGCGGACCGGGCGCGGTCCTTACCGGCCTCGCGAAGCGTGTCGACGGCCTCACGGCCTACGCCATGGAACAGACGGACATCGAAGCGTTCCGTTCGGAGGTGGGTGCGTGATGCAGCGTCTCGAAGGCAAGACCGCCCTGGTGACCGGTGCCTCGCGGGGCATCGGAGCGGGCATCGCGTTGCGGCTCGCGAGCGAGGGTGCGACCGTCGTCGTCAACTACTCAGGATCGCGTGAGGCCGCGCTCGGGGTCGTCGAGGCGATCGTCGCCGCCGGCGGACGCGCGAGCGCCGTGCAGGCCGACGTGTGCGACCCTGCGGCGTGCACGGCGATGGTCGATGACGTGGTCGCCGAACACGGCGCCATCGACATCCTGGTCAACAACGCGGGCATCACGCGCGACGGGCTGATCGTCCGAATGAGCGACGACGACTGGTCCTCGGTCATCTCCACGAACCTGACCGGCGTGTTCTCGGTCACCCGTGCCGCAGCCAAGCACATGATGAAGGCGCGCTCCGGTTCGATCGTCAACATCGCGTCGGTCGTCGGGATCTCCGGCAACGCCGGTCAGGCCAACTACGCCGCCGCCAAAGCGGGCGTCATCGGATTGACCAAGAGCGTCGCGCGCGAGCTGGCGAGCCGGCGGGTGCGTTGCAACGCCGTCGCCCCCGGCTTCATCGAGACCGACATGACCGCCGCGCTGACCGATACGCAGCGCGAGGGGGTGGCGTCGGCCATCGCGATGGGCCGCTTCGGCACCGCCAGTGACGTCGCCGCCGCGGTCGCGTTCCTCGCAAGCGACGACTCGGCGTACATCACCGGCCAGACTTTGGCCGTCGACGGAGGCATGACGTTCGCATAGACTGCGTAGGCAACCGGGCTAGGGGCCCGGTTCCGGAAGGAGAGTGTTCGACACTATGGATCACGACGAACTGTACGAGAAGGTAAAGGCCGTCATTGTCGACCAGCTCGGGGTCGAGGAGGACGACGTCAACGAGGATGCTGCATTCGTCGACGACCTCGGCGCGGACTCGCTCGACATCGTCGAGCTGGTCATGGCGCTCGAAGAGGAGTTCGGCGTCTCGATCCCCGACGAGCAGGCCGAGAAGATCAAGACCGTCGGCGACGCGGTCGACTTCATCACCGAGAACGCCTAGAACGCACCGGCACGGCCGCGGCGCGCTTCGGCGAACGCTCAAGGCCTGTCAGCGAACGTGCACGGCCGCGCCTGTCGCCGCCCCGCGCCGCGGCAGGCGCGGCCGTGCCTTTCTCCCCCGACCAGCGAAGAAGGGCCGTACGCGTGGAGATGCCCTCTCTCACCATAGGCAACGTCACATCCCGTCTGCCCATCATCCAGGGCGGCATGGCCGTCCGGATCTCCATGGCGCCGCTCGCCGCTGCTGTGGCCGCGGCCGGCGGCATCGGTGTCATCGCAGGCTCGGGGCTCACGCCCGACGAGCTCCGCGCCGAGATCCGTGAGGCACGCTCACGGACCGCGGGAGTCATCGGCGTCAACATCATGGTCGCCGTACGCAACTTCGCCGAGCTGGTGAAGGCCGCGCTCGACGAGCGGATCGACCTCGTGATCTCGGGCGCCGGCTTCTCCCGCGACGTCTTCGACTGGACGCGTGAAGCAGGCATCCCCATGGTGCCGATCGTGGGCTCCGCCCGCGTCGCCATCCTGTCCGAGAAGTTCGGCGCGGCCGCGGTCGTCGTCGAGGGCGCAGACGCCGGGGGCCACCTCGGCACCGACGTGCCCGTGCGCCAGCTGTTGCCCAGCATCCTCGAAGCCACTTCGCTGCCGGTCATCGCCGCGGGCAACATCGTGACGGGCGGCGACATCCGCGAGCTCATGGACGCGGGCGCCGCCGGCGTGCAGATGGGCGCACGTTTCGCGGCGACCGTCGAGTCGTCCGCCCCTGACGCGTTCAAGCAGATGTACCTCGCGGCGACCGACGACGACATCGTCATCGTGCGGAGCCCCGTGGGTCTGCCCGGCCGCGCACTGCGCAACCCGCTGACCGATCGCCTCGAGGCGGGTACCGAACCCCGTATCGAGCGCTGCATCGTGTGCCTCAAGAAGTGCGGCAAGCAGTTCTGCATCATGGACAAGCTGGTGAAGGCCCACGAGGGCGATGTCGAGGACGGGCTCGTATTCACGGGCGGCGGAGTCGCGCGCATCCACGACCTCCCCACCGTCAAGGCGCTCATGGAACGTCTGGTCGCCGAGTACCGCGCAGCCGGGGAGATGGGGACCGTATGAGAAGGGTCGCAGTCACAGGCCTCGGGATCGTCTGTCCGGTCGGCGTCGGGGTCGACGCGGCGTGGGAGTCGCTGACGTCGGGCCGCTCCGGCGTGGGCCCGATCGCGTCGTTCGACACCACCGACTACTCGGTCCACTTCGCGGCGTGCGTCGATGACTTCGACCCGAGTGCGGTCCTCGACGTCAAGGAGGCGCGCCGGCTTTCGCGGTTCCAACAGTTCGCCATCGTGGCGGCCGAGGAGGCGCTCGCTGACGCGGGCATCTCCGACGTCGACCCGGCGGAGGCCGAGCGCATCGGCGTCATCGTCGGATCGGGCATCGGCGGTCTCGGACTCATGGAGGAGCAGGCGCGGGTGCTCATGGAGCGCGGCCCCTCGCGCGTAAGCCCGTTCCTGGTCCCCGGGATGATCATCGACGTGGCCGCGGGGCTCATCTCGATCCGCCACGGCTTCAAGGGCATCAACTACGCGCCCGTCTCGGCGTGCGCCACCGGCAACCATGCCATCGGCGAGGCGTTCGAGGCCATCAGGCGCGGCTCGGCGGACGTGATCGTAGCGGGCGGGTTCGACGCCGGCGTGACGCCCCTCGGTGTCGCGGGCTTCGCCGCGGCGCGCGCCCTCTCGACCCGCAACGACGACCCGGCGGGGGCTTCGCGGCCGTTCGACGCGGGCCGTGACGGCTTCGTCGTGGGGGAGGGTGGCGCCATCCTCGTGCTCGAGGAGTGGGACCACGCCGTGGCGCGTGGCGCCACGATCCGCGCCGAGGTCATCGGCTACGGGGCGACAGCCGACGCGTACCACGTCACGGCCCCCGCGCCCGACGGCAACGGCGCGCGCCGCGCCATGCGCATGGCCCTCGACCAGGCCGCCATCGACCTGTCGGAGGTCGGGTACATCAACGCCCATGGCACCTCGACGCCCCTCGGCGACGCCGCCGAGACGGGCGCTATCCGCGAAGTCTTCGGCGCCTCGGCGCCTCCCGTCTCCTCGACGAAGTCGATGACCGGACACCTGCTCGGCGGTGCCGCCGCGATCGAGGCGGTCGCCTGCGTCCGGGCCCTCGAGACGGGCATCCTGCCTCCGACCATCAACTACACGGACCCGGATCCGGCCTGCGACCTGGACTACGTGCCCAACGTCGCCCGCCTGGCGAACCCGACCGTGACGTTGAGCAATTCGTTCGGGTTCGGCGGCCACAACGCCTCGATCGTGCTGGGACGCGCGGACCGATGACGGACATCGCCTTCGACGCGGTCGTCGAGGCGCTGGGCTTTCCGGTCAGCGAGCGCTCGCTCTATCGCCGCGCGCTGACGCACCCATCGTGGGCCCTCGAGAATGGCGGCGAGGACTACGAGCGTCTGGAGTTCCTCGGCGACGCCGTGCTCGCCTGGATCGTCGCTCCGCGTCTCTACGAAGCGTTCCCCGACGCTTCCGAGGGCTATCTGACCCGGATGAAGATCGCGCTCACGTCCGGCACGACGCTCACGTCGGTGGCGCGCGACCTCGGCTTGGGCCCCGCGATCCGCTTCGGCAGGGGAGCGGCGCGCGAGTCGACCCGCTCCTCCGTGCTGGAGAACGCGTTCGAGGCGCTCGTGGCGGCCATCTATCTGGATGCGGGCATCCGGGTCGCGGGGGAGTTCGTGCTGCGCGTGCTCGGGGACCGCATCGACCGGGCGACGCTCCTGGCCACACCGGTCGACGCGAAGAGCCGTCTCCAGGAACTCGCCCAGGCCCGCGGCCAGGGTCTGCCCCTCTACGCCATCGTGGACCGCACCGGACCGGTGCACGACCCGCTGTTCACCGCTGAGGTATCGCTCGCCGGCGACGTGCTCGGACGCGGGCAGGGCGCCTCCAAGCAGAGCGCGCAGCAGGCCGCCGCGACGGCGGCCCTACGGGAGCTGGAGCGGGGCTGAAACGAGC
Source organism: Coriobacteriia bacterium (assembly GCA_025361505.1). Taxonomy (GTDB): domain Bacteria; phylum Actinomycetota; class Coriobacteriia; order Anaerosomatales; family PALSA-660; genus PALSA-660. The sequence continues at coordinate 6,031 of JANYKZ010000053.1, read as the reverse complement.
GTCTCCGGACCTCGTTCCCGGCGCCTGGACCGCACGTGCGCTGTGGTAGGATTCTGCGGTGCGCGACCGTCCGGTCGCGCGCGTTTCAGCGCCGCGCCGACCACCGGGGACCCGTGTACCTCAAGTCGCTCACCGTCAAGGGTTTCAAGTCCTTCGCCGACCGGGTCAACCTGACCCTAGAACCCGGCGTCACGACGGTCGTCGGCCCCAACGGCTCGGGCAAGTCCAACATCTCCGACGCCGTCCTCTGGGTCTTGGGTGAGCAGTCGGCCAAGACGCTGCGCGGCAACTCGATGGAGGACGTCATCTTCGCCGGCTCGTCCGCCCGACAGGCCGTCGGAGTCGCTGAGGTCGATCTGGTCCTGGACAACGCCCACGGCACCCTCCCACTCGAGTTCGGCGAGGTGACCATCACGCGCCGCATGTACCGCAGCGGCGAGAGCGAGTACCTGATCAACGGCTCGCCGTGCCGGCTCATGGACATCCAGGACCTGCTGCACGACTCGGGCCTGGGTCGCGACACCCACTCCATCATCAGCCAGGGCCGTCTCGACGAGATCCTGAACTCCCGCCCCGAGGACCGCAGAGCGCTCATCGAAGAGGCCGCCGGCGTACTCAAGCACAAGAAGCGCAAGGAACGCGCGCTGCGCAAGCTGGGCGCGATGGAGTCGAACCTCGAGCGGGCCCGCGACGTGCTCGGCGAGGTCGAGCGCCAGCTCCGGCCCCTGCAGCGTCAGGCGGACAAGGCCCGCCAGTACGACGGCCTGCTCGCGCAACTCCGCGACATCGAGGTCGCACTCGCCGTCGACGACCTCCGCTCGCTGCGCGACTCCTGGGATGGGGTCCTCAAGCAGGAGCGGGAGCACGACGCCGAGCTCGAGTTGTCCCGGTACCGTCTCTCCGAGAAGGAGCGCGAGCTGGGCACCTTCCAGTCGCTCCTCGAGGAGAAGGGCCTGTTCGTCGGCGACCTGAGCGAGCAGCGCAGGCGCCTGCAGACCGTGCTCGAACGACTCAACTCCGGCCTTCTCCTGCTCGAGGAGAAGGGCAAGAACCTCATCGAGCGCATCTCGGAGCTCCGGGCCAAGGTTCACGGAGCGGCCGGTCGCCGCGAGCGGCGGATCGAGGAGGTCACGCGTCTCAACGAGGAGCGTTCGGCGGCCGACGCCCAGCTCAAGGGCCTCTACCAGCGCCTCGGGGAGTGTCGGAGGGAGTCCGAGACCGCCCGCAAGGAGCGGCTCGCTGCGGAGGCCTCGCTGTCCGAGGTCACGGCGGCGATCCGGCGCCTGCGCAAGGAGGCCGACGACGCGCGCTCCGAACTGTCATCGGTCGAGCAGTCGCTCTCGGCCTTCACTCTGGAGGAGTCCCTCCTCGCAGACCGCACGAGTTCACTGGCCGGTCAGCGGCAATCGCTGACCGCCACGCTGGCCGCGCGGCGGACGCGCCTCGACGAGACCGAGCGCGTGCGTTCACACACGCTGAAGCAGATCGCCCTCGCGGAGTCCGACGTCGACCGCCGCGTCCGGGTCGTCGATTCCCGTCGACGCGAGCTCCAGGAGCTGCGGGACCGCCTCTCCCAGGTGCGCGCCGAGGGCATCGGACTCGAAGAGGTCGACCGTGCGTTCGCCACCGCCACTCCCGCGCTGGCGTGGGTGCTCTCGTCCGACCGCAAGGTCCCGGGGCTGGTCGGACCGCTGACCGACGTCATCACGGTCGAACCCGAGGTCGAGAAGACCGTCGAGCTCGCGCTCGGGTCCGACCTCTTCTGCGTGCTGGTCTCCGACGACGCGGCCCGCTCCGACGTGCTGGCCCTGCTCGCCGAGCACGCCGCCGGCGACATCGCGATCATGTCGCTCGACTCGGCCCAGCCACGCGAGGCGCGGGCGGGCGCCGGACGCCGACTGTCCGACGCCGTCACCTGCGACGCTTCCGTGCGTCGTTCGCTCGAGGCGATTCTCGGCGACGTCTACCTCGTTCCCACCCTCGAGGAGGCGCTCGACGCCTCGAGGCGCTTCCCCGACTGCCGGTTCGCGACTCCCGAGGGCCACATGGTGTGGCCGTCCGGCAAGGTCACCGTCGGCCCCGGACTCGACCAGAGCGCCTCGGTCCTGGAGCGCAAGCGCCGCATCAACGAGCTCCACGACGACGAGTCGGCAGCCTCAGCGATGGTCGGAGACTCCGAGGCGCTGCTTGCCGAGGCCGAGGAGGCGCTGCGCGCCGCACAGCAGGACGCGCTCGAGCTCGGTCAGCAGCTGGCGACCCGGTCCGGAGAACACGAGTCGCTGCGCGAGGAGTTGGGGCGCCTCGAATCGGCCCTCACCGACCTCGAGACCGAGTCACGCACCCTGGAGACGCGCGCCGCGACCATCGCCGAGCGCACCGCGAAGGACCGGCCCGCGCGCGACCAGTTCACGGAGCGGATCGCCGGAATGGAGGCCCGCCTCGAGGAGCTCGAGGAGGAGTCCGCGGTCAAGCGCGAGGTCCGCGAGGACCGGTTCCGCGTCGAGACCGTCATCTCCGATCGGCTCGCCTCGTGCCAGGTCGACCTCGCCACGGTGTCCGAGCGCGAGATCCACCTCAAGCGCCAGATGTCCGCCGCCACCGCCGACCTCGCCGAGATAGAGGAGACGCTCGCTTCCTCTGAGCTCACCGAGACCGCGCTGGAGCTGCTCCGTGAGCGGATCCAGCCCACCCACGACCTCTACGCCCTGCTGGTCGAGCGCGCGGACGAGTGGGCGGTCAAGCTCCGTGATCGCGCCCGCTTCGAGCAGGCGGACTCCCAGTCGCTCCGTGACACCATCCGTGCGGCTCAGGACGCCGTGAGGGACGCTCAGGCGGCTCTGGACGAGCGCGTGGCCGCGATGGGCGATCTCCGCGTCTCCAAGGCCCAGTTGCAGGTCCAGGTGGACGCCGCCGTCGGTCGCATCGTCGACGAGTTCGGCGTCCCTCTCGAGCGCGCGCTCGAGATCGAGCCGTTCGCCGACCGTGACGGCGCGGCGGACCGCGCTCACAAGTTGCGCAAGCAGATCGCCCAGATCGGACCGGTCAACGAGCTCGCGGTGGAGGAGCACGCCTCGCTCGAACACCGTCGTGAGCACCTCTCGACGCAGATCGAGGACCTGGCGTCGAGCCGCACCGCGCTGACGAAGGTCGTGCGTGCGATCGACCGCAAGATGCGCGACCGCTTCCTCGAGACGTTCGAACACGTCAACCACCACTTCCAGAACATCTTCTCGCTCCTGTTCCCGGGCGGACACGCCGAGCTGGCCATGACCGACCCCGACGACCCGGAGCTCACGGGCATCGAGGTCATCGCCCAGCCGCAGGGCAAGAAGCTCCAGAAGATGACGCTGATGTCGGGCGGTGAGAAGTCCCTGACGGCTCTGGCGCTCCTCTTCGCGCTCTACCGCACGCGTCCGTGCCCGTTCTACATCCTGGACGAGGTCGAGGCGGCTCTGGACGACTCCAACCTTCGCCGCTTTGTGGCCTTCGTCGACAGCATGCGACTCCACACGCAGTTCATCGTCGTGACACACCAGCGCCGCACCATGGAGATGGCCGACGTGCTCTATGGCGTGAGCATGCAGAGCGACGGCGTCAGCAAGGTCGTCAGCCAGCGGCTCGACCGCGCGACCGGCAGGCCCGTCGATGCGGACGGCGTGCGATGAGCCCGGCGTGGTTCGACCGGCTCTCGGCCGGTTTGAGCCGAACCCGCGACCAGCTCGGCGACAGGGTCGCGGAACTCGTCGGCCGCGGACCGGACGTCGACGCGAGTTTCTGGGACGGCCTCGAGGAAGCCCTGATCGCGGCCGACCTGGGCGCCCCTGCGGCGCTTGACGTGGTCGAGCGGCTTCGCATACGGGCGCGCCGCGAGGACCTTCCGGACGCCGAGTCCGTGCGGGCGGCGCTCGTCGACCTCATCGCGGCCGAGCTGCCTCCGATGGCCGATCCGCTCGCCGCGAGCCCGCTGACGGTCCTGTTCGTCGGCATCAACGGGACCGGCAAGACCACCTCCGTGGGGAAGATCGCCGCCGAGGCGGCTCTGGCGGGGCGCCGCGTCGTGATCGGATCCGCGGACACCTACCGCGCCGCGGCCATCGAGCAGCTGCACGTGTGGGCCGACCGGGCGGGCGTGCCGGTCGTCGAACGCGCGCGCGGCACCGACCCGGCGTCAGTGGTGTTCGACACGCTCGCCGAGGCCCGCACGCGCGGCGCCGAGCTGGTGCTGGTGGACACCGCCGGGCGCCTTCACACGTCCGCAGACCTCATGCAGGAGCTGCGCAAGGTGCAACGGGTGGCCAAGGCTCAGAGCACCGCGCCGGTGATCTCCCTGCTCGTGATCGACGCAACGACCGGCCAGAACGGCCTGCAGCAGGCGCGCCTGTTCAACGAGGCCCTCGAACTCGACGGCATCATCCTCACCAAGCTCGATGGGACCGCACGCGGCGGGATCGCCGTGGCGATCGCGCGGGAGCTGGCGCTTCCCATCGTGCGGATCGGGGTCGGGGAGTCGGTCGAGGACCTGCACGCCTTCGACGCGACGGAGTTCGCGCGGGCGCTGACGGGCAGCCGCTGATGGACCCCGAGTTCCTCGACGAGATCCCTCCCCCTGAACAGGACGTCGTGGGCGAGGACGGTCTGACGCCCGCTCAGCGCCGTTCGGCCCGCATCGCGCTGGCGCTCGTCGGTCCGCTGACCGCACTGCTGCTCGCCCTGATCCTGGTCTTCTTCGTCTTCTTCGACACCACGACCGTCGACGGCACGTCGATGTACCCGACGCTGTTCAACAACGACTTCGTACTCATCACGAAGGGCCTCGCGAATCCTCAGCGCGGCGACATCGTGGTACTCCGGGTGCTGTACCAGGGCAAGAGCGAGGAGTGGGTCAAGCGGATCATCGGGCTTCCCGGGGACCGCCTGAACGTGGTCGGGAACCTGATAACCGTCAACGGGGCCGGCGAGCGGTTCCCGCACATGATCATCGACGGCGGTGCGACCCAGCCGGTCGAGCAGTTGACCGTCCCCGCGGGACAGATCTTCGTGGCCGGCGACAACCGTCAGGTGTCGCTCGACAGCCGCTACGTGGGCACGTTCCCCATAACGTCCATCCATGGCCGCGTGGTCGCCATCTACGCACCCATAGAACGGATCGGGCCCGTTCCCGAGCCCAGGTAGTCCACCGCTTCACACACGATCGGAAGGACCCACGTGTTCGAGAACCTGACCGAACGGCTCCAGGGCGTCTTCTCGCGCCTCACCGGACGCGGACGCCTCAGCGAGGCGGACATCGACGCCGCGATGCGCGAGGTGCGTCTGACGCTGCTCGAGGCGGACGTGAACTTCGCGGTCGTGAAGACCTTCGTCGCAGCCGTGCGCGAGCGTGCCGTGGGCGCCGACGTCGAGCGCTCGCTCACGCCCGGCCAGACCGTCGTGAGCATCGTGCTCGACGAGCTCACCACCCTGATGGGGGCCAACGAGAGCAAGCTCGCGTTCTCGGGGCGCGTGCCCAACGTCGTCATGCTCGTCGGCCTCCAGGGCTCCGGTAAGACGACGGCGACCGCCAAGCTCGCGAACCTGCTTCGGAAGCAGGGGAGACGCCCCCTGATGGTCGCCTGCGACGTCTACCGCCCGGCGGCCATCGACCAGCTCGAGGCGCTCGGCCGCGAGCTCGGCATCCCCGTATTCCGCGGGGAGCACGGTGCCGACCCCGTCGCCATCGCCAAGGCGGGCGTGAAGGCCGCCGTCGCGGACATGCGCGACGTCGTGCTCGTGGACACCGCCGGCCGCCTGCACGTCGACGAGACGATGATGGCGGAGGCGGCGGCGATCCGCGACGCCGTGCGCCCCGACCAGGTGCTGATGGTGATCGACGCCATGACGGGGCAGGACGCGGTGGTCGCCGCCACGGCGTTCGCCGAGCGCGTGGACTTCGACGGCGTGATCGTCACCAAGCTTGACGGGGACGCGCGCGGGGGCGCAGCGCTCTCGGTGCGCTCCGTGACCGGGAAGCCGATCAAGTTCGTCGGCGTTGGGG
>JANYKZ010000049.1 GCA_025361505.1 Coriobacteriia bacterium | reverse complement strand
GTGAAGTGGAAGACGTAGCGCGCGTCGCCGACCGGGATGAACGGGGAGACCCAGAACGCCTTGATGGTCTCGGGGTTCCCGCTCCAGTCGAGCGGCGCGCCGGCGTTGTGCAGCAGGTAGTTGTGCCGGTCTCCGACGGTGTTGTGGACCTCGGCGAGCACCGCGCGCGGCGTCCCGTCGCGGTGGAAGCAGTACCAGAACGAGACCGGGTAGAACCGGAAGCCGAGCACCCGCGGGAACGTGAGCAGGCGGACGGGGCCGCCGTCGAGGTCGACCCCCGCGCGCGCCAGCAGGGCGTCGATCCAGGGCCGCAGTGGAGAGCCGTCGCGCGGTCCGTGGTCGCGATCGTGGAACGAGAACAGGCCCGCCCGGTCGTAAGAGAACCGGTGCAGCGTCCGGTCGAGCTCCCCCAATTCGGCGAGGTCGAGGTAGGTGAAGTAGATGCCGTAACGGAACCCGTTGCGCACCGGGCCGCTCCGCTGATGCGTGACGTACCCCGTGTAGAGGCGACTGTTCACGACACCCTCCCGGCCTCTCCCGGCGCCAGGGGCCGCGTCTGGCCGAGCATCGGGACGGGAGCTCCCGCCACCGCGCGAGTCCGCGTCGCGTCGAGCTCGTCCCCCCAGGGCAGGCGCGCGCCGAGCGACTCGGCGACGCGGACGCCGGACAGGATGCCGTCCTCGTGGAAGCCGTAGCGCGTCCAGGCGCCGGCGAACCAGACGCGATCGGCGCCTTGCAGAGCCGCTACCGCCGCCTGCCCCGCGATCGCCCGCATGTCGTACATCGGATGATCGAACGTCAGATCCGCGAGCACCGAACCCTCGGCGGGCTCGCGGTCGCGATTCAGCGTCTCCATGATCGTCGGGACGCCGGACGGCAGCTCCTGGAGAGTGTTGATCCGGTAGGTGAGCACCAGCATCGCCTTGGCCGCCTCGCCCGTCTCGGCGAACCAGTTCCACGAAGCCCATGCGCGCCTGGAGCGCGGCAGGAACGACTCGTCCGTGTGGAGCACGACCTCGTTGGGGCGGTAGCTGAAGGCCCCGAGCGCGTCGCGCTCGGCCGCGGTGGCCGACGTGCCGAGCATCCGCAGGGTGTCGGGCGGGTGTGCTGCCATCACGACCGCGTCGTAGTCGACCGAGCGTCTCGCAGTGGTGACGCGCACGCCGGTCGCGGTGCGCTCGACCCGCTCGACCGGCTCCTCCGTGAACACGTCGCCCGAGAAGGTCGTCGACGCCTTCTCCAGGTACGTCCGCGAGCCGCCGCGCACCGACAGCCACTTCGGCTTTCCCGTCACGTGCAGGAGGCCGTGGTTGTCGCAGAAGCGCAGGAACGTGAGCGCCGGGTAGTCGAGCATCTCGCCGGGGGGCGTCGACCAGATCGCGTCGCCCATGGGCACGAGGTACCAGTCCGTGAACTCGGTGCTGTAGCCCTCGCGCCGCAGCAGTTGTCCCACGGTGAGATCGGCGACGGACGGGTCCGCCAGCAGCCGGTCGGCCGCATTCGACAGCCGCAACACGTCGCGCAGCATGCGGAGGAACCGGGGATTGCCGATGTTCTTCCGCTGAGCGAAGACCGAGTCGATGCTCTTGCCCGACCACTCGATGTCCTCGTCGCGGACCTGCACCGAGAAGGACATCTCGGCGTCGGCCGCATCGACGCCGAGTCGTTCGAAGAACCGGATGAGGTTCGGGTAGGTGCGGCGGTTGAACACCATGAACCCCGTGTCGACCGGGAAGGTCCTGCCTCGCGCGGTCACGTCGAGCGTGAGCGTGTGCCCGCCCAGTCGGTCCGCGGCCTCGTAGACGTCGACGTGGTTGCCGGGCGACAGGAGCCATGCGGCCGACACGCCACCGATGCCTGCCCCGATCACTGCGATCCTCACCGAACGCCCCCGGTCCTCCGCGTGCGCGGCAGCGCCAAGCGGTATGTACTTCCTGTAGGTCCTGACAGGAGTATCCCCATCTTGCGGAGGCGCGCGATGCCGAGCATCCTCATCACGGGCGTGTCCAGCGGCATCGGTCGCGCCTGCGCGGAGCTCTTCACGAAACGGGGCTGGGAGGTGACCGGCACCGTCCGCGACCCCTCGTCGCCTGACGATCGGCTCGCGTCACAGGGCGTCCGCCTCGAGGCGCTGGACCTGAGCGTCGCCGGGTCGGCGACCGCGCTCGGCGAACGGGTGCTGGAGCGGTACGGATGTCCCGATGTCGTGCTCAACAACGCGGGGATCGTGCAGTTCGGTCCGCTCGAGACCTACCCGGCCGACGACCTCGAGCGCATCTTCCGCATCAACGTCTTCAGCCAGATGGAGCTCATCCGGACGCTGGTGCCGGCCATGCGCGAGCGCAGGAGCGGGGTCGTCGCGAACGTCACGTCACTCGGCGGCACCCTCGTGTTCCCGTTCTTCGCCGGCTACAACGCGACCAAGTGGGCGCTCGAGGGACTGAGCGAGGGTCTGTGGCACGAGCTCAAGCCGTTCGGGATCCGCGTCAAGGCCATCGAGCCCGGCTTCGTCGAGACCACCATCTGGGGCAAGGCGCTCCCCGGCGCGGGCGAGGATCCGTCAGGGCCCGAGCCCTACCTGCCCTTCATGCGCGCGATGATCGCCTTCGAAGCGGGGATCAAGGAGCGCACGGCGCCGGCCGAGGCCGCCGTGCAGGTCTACGACGCGATCGCCGACGACAGCGACCGTCTTCGCTATCCGGTCGCCGCGTACGCGCGAGCGCTCGTCGCCGCCCGCAGGCTCCTGGGTGGCCAGAGCGAGATGCGCCTGTTCCACCGGCGGTGGATGGGACCCGACTCGGACAAGGTCTGACGCGGGCCGGCTAGCTCGCGAGAGCCGCCCGCAACGCTTGCGCGCGCAGGAGCCAGTCGTTCCACTCGTCATCGAAGCGTGCGACGGCCTCCGATCGCTGGTCCGCGGGCGCGTGCCACGTGGCCGCCTTCTTGATCCTCAGTCCGAAGAGCTCGCGGCGCAGTTCCTCGATACCGTTCCAGGCCTCGGTCCCCGCATCGCCCGACAGTCCGTCTGCCAGGCGCAACATGACGTCGAGGTCGCGCTTCCACTCCCCCATCTGGAGGTCGATCGCCGCGCCTGCCGCTTCCATCTCCATCTGCCGCCTGCCCCCTCGAACCATATACGGTGCGACCCCCTGAGGAGCGGTGCCCCGCGTGCCGGACGCCGTCCCCCGACGGCGCCACCTTCCACCCTACACGCTGCGTACGACACGCGTCACGGGCTGCGCGCTACCGGTCGGTGAGCGCCACCGCGAGGATGGCGAGGTCGTCGGAGAGATGCCCTCCCGCGAAGGCCGCCGCCTCCTGCACGACCCGCGTCGCCACGATCCACGGGTCGTCCGTATCGAGCCCTTCGAGGATCGCGAACACGCGCTCGGCGCCGAACATCCCGTCGGTCCCTCGCGCTTCGGTCAGGCCGTCGGTGTAGAGGAACAGCATGTCGTCCCGAGCCATCGTGGCCACCGAGTCTGTGAAGATCGCGTCGGGCAGTGCGCCGACCAGGGTCGAGTTCGAGTGCAGGGCCTTCATCGCGCTTCCCGGGCGTCCCATGGCCGCCGCTGTGTGTCCCGCGTTGCAGTAGACGAGCCGGCCCGTTGCTGTGTCCAGCACGCCAAAGAACACCGTCGCGAACATCTCGGGAGCGGACTCGCGCAGCAGGACCCGATTGGCGAGCGCGAGCACCTGGGCGGGGGCTTTGCCCACGTCCATGGCCTGCGCCCTCACGGTGTTCTTCACGATCGACGTGAGGACGGCCGCGTCGAGGCCCTTGCCCGAGACGTCTCCGACCGTCACGCCCACCAGGCCACCCTCTATCTCGAAGAGATCGTAGAAGTCACCGCCGACCATCGCTGCCTCGGTGGCGGAGCGGTAGATGTGGGAGAAGCGCAGGCGCGGGATCGCCTCGGGAAGCGACAGGAGCGAGTGCTGCAACGCCTCCGCGATGCGGTGCTCTCCCTGGTACAGGCGCGCGTTCTGCAGCGCGAGCGCGACCGCCGTCGCCACGCTCTCGGTGAAGTCGACCTGGGCGCGACTGAACTCGCACGTGCGGGAGTGGTAGTTCATGAACATCACACCGACGACCTCGTCCTGCACGATCAGTGGCATCGTGAGAACGGAGCGGATGCCGTAGGACTCCATCACCGCACCATTGAGTCGGGGGTCGTTGTACGCGTCGTCGATCGCGACCGGGTGCCCGGACCTGAGCGCCATGAGCGCGTGAGGTGCCTGCTCGTCGGTGAGGACCACACCGATGATCTCCTGCGGGAAGTTGTAGCTGTACTTCGTGCACCACATCCCGCTCTCGCGCAGGAGGATGGCGGCGGTCTCCGCGCCGACCGCGTCGCAGGTCACAGAGATGATCCGCTGCATGATCTCGTCGAACTCGAGGGTCGAGTGCGCCAGGCGGTTGACCTCGGTCAGAGCGAGGCTGAACGCGACTCGACGCTCGATTGTCTCGGCCATCGAGTCGAACTGACGCCCGAGGTCCGCGAACTCGTCGATCCCCGGCGGCAGAGCGGCCCTCGCCGACAGCCTCCCCCGGCCGATCTGGTTCGCGGTCTCTCGCAGCTTCTTGGTCGGGCGATAGACCCAGCGCGTGCCGGCGATCCACGCCCCGGCGAGCGCGGCCAGCGCGACGAGCGCGAACCCGCCGAGCGTCATCGCGAGGATGCGGGCCTCCGGGGCGAACAGGTCCGCCGGCGAGAAACCGATGGCGAGGTAGAGACCGCCTCCCGGCTCCTGGAAGACCGGCGCATACGCGTACTCCAGCGTCGTGCCGTTCGTCTCCCGGACCGACAGGATCCCCTTCAGGGTGTCTCGCATGGCGCGCATCAGAGCGGTGCCCTGGAGCGAACCGCCGGCCGCTCCGGCGATGTCGGGCTCCCGGACGATGACGACGCCGTTCGCGTCGACCAGGTAGTGGCGGAAGGAGGTGGGCGTGAGCGCCACAGCCATGCGGGACCTGATCGCGGGCGCCCCAAGGGAGACGTAGGCGACGGCGCGCAGAACCCCGGTCCGGTCGAGCACCGGCAGCGCGACATTGATCGACGGCAGACCCGACACGCGTCCGACCTGGTAGTCACCGACCGCGAAGCGCCGGTACTGGACCGCTCGCTTGAAGTAGGCGCGATCGCGCACGTTGACGGTTCCGGGGGTGGGCAGGGCCGAGACGACGAGGTCACCGCTCGGACGGGCGATGCCGATGTTGAGGTATTCGGGCTGCTCGCCCGCGATACGGTCCGCGGTCCGCTGGGCGGTCTTCCAGTCCCCACTCTGGACCGCCTGCGAGGAGCCGAACGCGACCAGCGTGGCCCGCGCCTCGTTGATCAGGTCCTGGAGCGAGCGCGCCTCCGCCTCGACGAGCCGCTGCACGTCCTCACGGGCGCGCTGCTCCGCGATCTGGTTCTGACCGGCGGCGTACACGACGAGCAACGCCGTCGCGGGCAGGAGCGCGAGCAGGACGATCGCGAGAAGGCGCGCGCGCAGACCCCTGAAAGCCCTCAGCATCGATCCCCCCTGCCGCACCCCGAGGCCGGTCACCCGGCCCAGGCGCGCCAGAACGCGACCCCGACCGTGCGCCCATCATACGGCAGCGGGCGGGGACGGGACCGGACACGGGACCGTCTGTCGGCGGTCAGACGATCGTCCATCCTCTGAACATGCGGTTCAGAGCGCCGCAGTGCGGACAGACCGACTCCTTCTTGCCCGTGGGCGCGAACGTGTCGTCCCACTCGCCGTCGCACTCGCCGCAGCGGACCCGCGCCACGACCGCGACGGCCAGCCCCGTGCGAACGGCGTCGAAGTCGGACGCGGACGGCGGGCGCACGATTATGCCGACGGTCTCAAGACCGGAGTTGCGGAGCCCCGTGCGCCTGTTCCCGGCCGACGGTCCCATGGCTCCTCCTCTTGCGTACCCGGCTGCGCCCACGCGGAAGCATCATCGGCGCCCGAACGGCTTCGCGACGGTACCCCCGCTGCCGACACCCTCCACCGGTGTCTGCCCGCTGCGCGAGAAGGAGTAACGGGGAGGCGTCAGTCCTGAGGACGCCCCGGGACCTCGTGGCAGTCGGGGCAGCGGGCCTCGTAGCAGTCCGCGCCGCCGACCAGGATGAGCGGGGAGTCCCACGGCGCGGGGGCTCCGTCGATGATGCGCTGCGTGCGCGTGCCGACCCCGTGGCACTTCTGGCAGATGGCGGTGAGCAGCGAGACCTCGTCGGCAAGGGCCATCAGTGCGGGCATGACGCCGAACGGCTCGCCCCGGAAGTCCTGGTTCAACCCGGTCACGTACACCTGGTGCCCCGCGGCGATCAGGCGGCGAACGACGCCGACGAGCTCTTCGCCGAAGAACTGGCCCTCCTCGATGGCGACCACGTGACAGGTCTCGCCGTCGATGCACCCGGCCTGGGCGACGACGAGGGCCTCCATCTCGGTCCCGAGGCGCGATCGCGCCATCTTCCCGTCTCGCGAGTCGACGATGTGCTTGTAGATCACGATGGAGTCGCCGGTCACCGCGTGCCGGGACAGGAGGCGGATGAGCTCGCCCGTCTTGCCGCTGCTCATGCAACCCGCTATCACGTGCAGCCGACCGACCGTTCCCGACATCGCGTCTCCTCGCCTCACTGCTCTGCGTACGGTCACACCATAGCTGAGGGCGTCCTTACACTCGGACCTTCGCCCGCTCGGGCGCAGCGCGACCTGTCGGCGGGCTCAGGCCGAGTCGCGCGCCGATCGTGCGCGGGCGTGCTCGCGGCTGGCCCGAACGCGCTCGATCTGGCCTTCGAGCGCGGTCCGGAACTCAGGCGCCATGAAGCGCCCGGTCGGCATGACCGCCATGCGATAGCCGTCGAGGCCCGCCGCGCCGTCGCGTCGGGTGCGTTTCGCAAGGACGCGTGTGAGCATGCGCTTGTCGAGCCGGTTGGCGAGGTCGAAAGGCGGAGGATCGGAGATCTCGTCGAAGCCCATCTTGAGCAGCCAGGTCACGAGGTCGGATCGCGCGGTGACGATCTTCGCTCCCTCGTAGAGCTCGATGTCGGGGTCGTCGAGCATCTCGCGCAGGCCCTCGAGGGTCTCGAGCACGATCGTCAGGCGCCCTTCGGGTCCCTGCAGGCTCAGCTGCGACATCCGGCCGAAGCCGCTGATCGCGTGGAGCTCCCAGATCTCGTCGATACCGCGGGCCGCGAGGACGGTCCCGTCATCGGCGACGATGTCGGCGCTCGCCACTGCGACGGCCGCCATGAAGAACTCACCGTAGTGGTGTTCGTAGCGGAACTTGCGACCCGCCTCGTAGGCGGAGAGTCCCGCGGTGGCGATGGCGACCCCCGCGAGCGGGAGGTACGCGGTCCGAGAGGCCCCGGTGGCTGCGAGCGCCGCGGACGCGGCCCCGCTCCCGAAGACCGTTGTGACCGCGATGCCGATGGCGTCCGCCTGCAACTCGGTGGAGGGTTCCTCCAATGTCCGCGCGAACCTGCGGAGGGCGCGGGGGATGAACTGCCCCGCCGTCGGCGCGCGGGAGGCGCGCGCCTTCTCGAGGGCCGTGTTGACGGGCTTCTCGTCGTACGCGGCGAACTCGTACTCGAAGGGCATGTCCCTGATCTGCAGACCGAGCAGGGTGCGCAGCTCGCAGTAGGCGTACTTCAGGCCGAGGCGGACGCGTCCCTCCTGCTCGACGCGCCGCATCGACACCGGGAGCGCCACCTTGTTCAGGATCCGGAACCTGCCGCACTTCGAGGCCCGCCGCACGTAGTCGTGATCCTCGGCCAGCATCAGGCTCTCGTCGAAACCGCCGATGCTCTCGTGCACGTCGCGGCGCACGAGCATACAGGCACCCGCGGCGTGGGGCGCCACGTGCTGCATGGTCCTGAGATAGATGCCGGCTGCCCAGCAGGCGACGATGTAGTCGAGGCTGCGTTCGATGGGAGCGACCCGCGCACCCGTGACGGACAGCCCGCGCGCGACGAACTCCGCGACTGCGAGCTCGATGAAGCGCTCCGAGGGCTCACAATCGGCGTCGAGGAACAGGATGAGGTCGCCGGTCGCCTCACGGGCACCCGCGTTGCGGCCGACCGCTGGCCTGCCGCCGACGACCACGTGCACACCGCGAGAGCGGGCGATTTCCGCGGTGCCGTCGGACGAACCGGCATCAGCGATGACGACCTCGACGGGACGCAGGGTCTGCCGCTCGAGGCAGTCCAGCAGTCCGGGCAGGCGGCTCGCCTCGTCAAGGACCGGGACGACCACACTGACGCTCGGTGTCCCGCTGTATGACGAACGCTCCATGGCCTCCACCGGCATCAGGGCACACAACCGCGGCACGAGGGCGAACAGCGCCCGTGCCCTTCGCGGGATAGACTACCTCACCGGAGGTACGAGCGGTGAGCCGGACCCCCTCGCCGAAGGACGCGACAGGCGACCGCTCACGGGGTGACGACTCTGCCCTTCCCGAAGGCCGCCTCGAGCCGCGCGAGCGTGAACGGCTGCTCGTCGTGTCCCGTGTAGGTCAGGCGCGGCCCGCGCGCCACCACGGCCGCGATGCTCGCGGTCATAGCGTCCTCGTCGCACACGAAGACCCCGCGTTCCGGCTCGGTGCGCGTCCGTCCTCCCCCGCCCAACAGGTCTCCGACCAAGGCGCCGCTGGCGGTGAAGACCGCGAGTGAGCCCCGGGTGTGGCCTGGCATCGGCACCGCGACCGCGTCGACGCCATACCCGCCGAGCGGGAAC